>JAURPT010000021.1 GCA_030836535.1 Alphaproteobacteria bacterium | reverse complement strand
TTGTTGTTTGCCCAGGGCATAAAGACCGAGCAGAAACACGCCGCCGAGGCTGGCTAATCCACCCAAAACGTAACTCAGCCAGTTTGCACTGGACGCAAACAGGCTTGTAATGCCCAGCAAAGCTGCAATTGCCCAACCCGCCAAAAAAAGAAGGCGATTGTCAGGAATAGCAACCTGGTTTGCGCGCGCGAACCAGGTCATGGTCGTTGCCACGAACAGGGCGAGGCCGGCAAGTCCAAGCGTGGTCGCGATTGTCATCACTGTTTAGTCTCCCAATGAGCAACATAATGCTACTGGAGCAGGGTCAGGCCCGCAATGTGCAATTCTCACCCCTTCAGCAGTTCTTCAATGCTGCAACATCGAGGCCATGGCAATGCCCTGCTCGCCTGCGATGGAATAAAACAGGTGCCTGTTGCCGGCTTCTTCAAAAATACAGGGGTCACGCAGAGCATGTGTTCGTCCTGTCATGCCGGAAGAAGACGTCTCTATCGGCAAATCAGCTCCTTCCCAGGCTAATTCGGGGCGCAGGACCTCTTCAGGTTCGCTGGCAACCCAGTCTTTCCAGTCTGGCGTTAGTTTGATCCGCGACACCAGAATGCGCTCAGGCGCATCGCCTACACGGGTGAAGAATACCAGCAATTCGTCGCCATCCACCGAAACAGCACAATGGCGCATGCCGGGCAGCAAGGTCTTGCCAAATTCAAAACGGGAGACACCATCTTCTGACCAAAGAAGCTCGGCCACGCCGTCATTCCATGACTTGCACAGGGCGTAATAAGCACCACGCCATTCAAAAACCCGGAAATAGTATTTCCCCAACACCCTAAACGGTGCCTTGAAGTTAATGCCATCTGGCGAAACGGCCACCCCTGTCCACTGGCTGCGGCCACCCCGGGCGACGCCATGGAAATACATCCGGATTTGGCGACTGTCGTGGTCAACATGTAGGTCGGGTGAGGCAATGTGGCGTTTGAAGCGGCGGGCTTGTGACAGTTTCAGCGTTCCCGGCTCGTAGATGGTCCAGGGCTCATCCAAAGACTCTGTAAAAGCCAGCCGAATATATTTACCGTTGTGGTGCGCAAAATACATGTAATAGCGGCCCAGCGGATTAGGGAGCCAGTCCGGCACCCGAATAACGGACGGGCCATTAATATTATTCCCGATCGTCGAGCTACTTTCCGACGTAACAAGCGGGTTATTGCTGTGCCTTACGAACTGCATCGCCTGCAATTTCCTGTTTTTCTATCTGGTGCCTTCTGCCGAAAGGTAGCCAAACAGTTCCATAAGCGGGCGGCCCCTGCCTGTGGTGATTTCCTGTAACTCTTCCTCGGAAGCATAGTTTCGCCAAGTACCACTGGCATCGAAAATCGGCTGGTTCACCTGCCAGGTGCGGTTCTGGTTGTGATGGCGGCCTGTTCTCTCTGCCGTGGCCCCAACATTCTGCGCCCCATTCCACAGAGTTTGCTGCTTGTGATACTCCAGCATCGTCTCTTCATAATCGACTTCAACGAAACCGCAAATTTTCTTCAGAACCCCAACTGGGTCCTTAACCAGATCTTCATGCCGATAGACAAACACGTCTTCCTTATGCAGTTCGTTCGAAACCAGATTGTTGTCGCGTATCCACCTATCAACGCCCACGCCAAGGTCCAACTTGCGGCGCATGATGGATGTTGCAACATCACGGCCGTCCCGCACAGGGATAATGAATTTGGCGCCGGGGATCTGCGCCCGGATCAGATCAACATGCTCGATATGTTTTGGTGTTTTTTCGATCAAAATCTGCTTGCCCGCCGCCAGTGCTTCGCCCACGCAAAGCCGGTATCTTTTGATTGACCCGATGCCTAAGGGCCTGCGCGGCGGCATAAAGATCGCGGTCTCTCTTGGCGGCACATAAATCTGGCTATGCGTCCCCAGAATGGTAGCGATCAGGGTCGTGCCACTATGGCCACACCCGCAGATAAAGGCGTGGCTGCCGATTTTTCTGGATACCCGGAACAAAAGCACAGTCAGACTTCTCTTAAGGCCTATCGCACCAGTTCACGCGCTGGGTGTAAAGGTAGAGGCAGATGGCCCCAAAAATACTGTGAAGCACGACGTCTATGAAAAGCGCCTCGGCAATAAACAACGCCAAAGCAAGCGCCAGATGAAAACTGGCAATAATGCCCAACACCGCACCGGCCGCCGCATAGCTTTCCCGATACGGCCATGCCCAAAAGACTGTGCCGCCCATGGCCAAGGCGACAAAAGCATAATTCCACGACCAAAGAAGCGCGCTTTCATTGCTGCTGTCGACTAGGAAGTCTGGTGCGGCCAGCAAGGCCGACACACCAACAAGCTCAATCACCAGATTGGCTATCAGAATGCCAGAATAGAACTTCTTCATCACGCTAGGCTCCGTTTCACAGTCCCTGTTTTACAGGAACAAGAGCTACAGAACACAGATGATTTCGCTTTAAAACCCTATCCGCAGCCCGGCCTTACCACCAGTTCGTCGAATACCCGGCCCGCTGAGATGGTCCGCATAATTGAACTCAGCAAAGATATGGCTGTTTTCACCGAGCCTGTAGGAACCGCCCAGCAACACCTCAATACTGGTCCCGCCATAATCCCAGCCCACCGTCTGGCCATTGAAGACCAGCTGGCCGCCACCTTTGAATTCTTCACTGATACCAGTGCGAAGATAGCCGATGAAATTACCCCCGGTGTTACGCTCTAGCGTCAGGCCAAAGCGGCCCAACACACTCTTGGCCTTGCCAATTTGGGCCACCGCAATGGCATCACTGTCGACATAGTCATCGATATCGATGCTGCCCAATACCAGTTGCGCCTGTGGCGCCAGAGACCAGCCATTGGACAGGTCAACATTATAGCCCAGTTCTATCGCGCCACTGAGGCCATCGGCACTCGTTTCGCCGGTCACGCCACCGGCTGAGGCGAAATCGATATCCTGCCACGACGCCTGGAACACGGCATCTAGATAGAAGTTGCCACCGTGATACAGGGTGATGCCTACGCCAACACCGTAGTCATCAATATCTGCCCCACCCGTGGCCGCGCCGCTCATGTCACGCGCGTCCAGATCACTATTACCCAGCGTCCCGAAGACAGAGGCAACAAAGGTGGTTTCACCCGTTTCGAAGGCCACAACATCAATACCCAGCTGGGCAAAAAGGCGGTCGCCACTGAAGCCACCACTATGGTCACCTATGCCGCTATCACCCCGTGCGTCCTGATATTCGCCCTGCACCCATACAGCCTGCGCCGTGCGGTTCTTTGCATCCCAGACAGATCGTGCCCCGACTCGTTGGCGCAGGGAGCCAATCGTCTGCTGGTTTTGCACACCGAGCAGTGAAGTAACGCTTTCATAGGCAGAGACCTGCTCGAAAATACCATCATTGACCAGGTACCAGGCCTGGTCATCTTCCTCGAGCCCAAAATAGTAAATGCCGTGGTCAACCCGGTGGCCAAGCTGCACATCACCGCTCACTTCGCCCTGCACCACGAATAGAGGATCATCCGTTTCCAGCCCCACTTCATCAAGCGTGTTGACGAAGATATTCAGGTCTCCGTCAAGGTCGCCTTCCACAACCAACACATCGGCGGTAATGGGTTCGCCGCCTGCGCCGATACCCGCATCAACAGTCAGCGACCCACCTTCAGAGGCCAGGAAATCAGCAATGCGGGTGTTGCCGGTCGGTGCCCCGCTGGCCATGCTGATGCCGCCTTCAAGATAGACCCATCCGTCTAGCCGGTGCGGGCTGTCTGTAGTCCCGCCCGTCACCAACAGGGAGGTGTCGTTGATGTCGATATTGGCCAGAACATCGATACCTGACAACAGGTCGAGCTTGCTGCCATCTTCCAGGTGGAGGCCGAAACCATTGGCATAGGAAGCCTGCAGCGGTGTGCCATCAATGTCCGTTATGGTGATATCGGCACCATCGCGTAGTACAATATCTTCAAAATTCAGGAATGTTGTCCCAGTTACACTGCCCTGTGTACCCTCCAACAACAGACGATCAATAAAGCCGTCGTCGACAGAATTGTCGTCCCCGCCATCGATGACACCCAGACCCGACACATCAGCGCTGGCCGTAAAGGTTACACGATCACTGCCGTTATGAAGGAAAACATCTCCCACAACGCTGCCAGAGACGGCCACGCTGTCGTCGGCCGAATAATCGTTGTTTACGGCGGTATCGATGGCGATGCCGGAGGCGGCAGAAACAGAACCAGTACCACTGACCACGATACTTGCCCCATAGGGTGCCTGTGTCCGTATGCCTGCACCTGTGCCGCCGACAACAGCACCATTCACGGTGACTGTCAGAGCATTGGCCCCCGCCCATGCGTCAACACCATCGAAACCACCCAGGACATCGTTGACTTCAACATGGGTACTACCCGTGGCGTACGCGAAAATGCCCGTGCTATCTGCCCCCGTCGCGGCGATTGCCCCTGTAACGCGGATGTCAACTACACCGCCATCTGCCATCGCCATAACGCCATGGCTATAGACACCCTGCGTCGACACATTGCCAGAAATATCAATGTCGACATCTCCACCATAGGCATAACCAGCGACACCAGCGCTATAGTCGCCCGCAGAGACAACGGCGCCAGAAACATCAATATTAACGCCGCCATAATATGGCGCGTCGTTGCCGCGGCTGATCGCGTGGACAGCACGAGAATAGTCGCCATGTGTCGTTACAGAACCGCTGACATTAACATTTTGTGCGCCATAGTCGTTGCTGGCCGCAATGCCCCATGCTTCTTCACCAAAGGTTTCAATGTCACCTGAAACATTGGTCGACGAGAGAATAGCCTCGTGGCTGGAAGAATGAATGCCGATGGCATTATTGCCGCGCGTCGTCAGGGTGCCGGCAACGTCAATGTCTGCACTATATTTCACGTCGACATCAATAGCGTTGGAGCCATCGCCGATGGTTGCAACCGATCCACTGACTGAAATGTCGGCCGAGCCCTCATTATATTTGGCGTCTACGTCAACCCCGTTTGAATAGGCCCCTTCAGTTTCCACCGAGCCATCAATCGCGATGATGACAGCTGCATCGGACCGGGCATCAACACCACCAGCCCTTTCGCCTTGCGTCGAAATACTGCCGCTTACATGCACTTCCGCAGTCCCTTCTCCTGCACTCGCATGCACGCCTTGGGCGTTGTCACCAAGCGTTGCAACAGAACCACCTATCGCGACAAATACATTGCCTTCTTCTTCGGCAATAGCCTGAACACCGCCAGCAAATTGGCCCGCCGTTGCGGCATCGCCGTCCATGGTAATGCTAACATCTCCACCACGCGCCCGCGCCGTTACTGCCGTGGCCGAATAGCCCTGCGTATCAATGTCTGATGCGTCATCCGCCAGAACAGTAATGCCCGCTGCGCCGCTGGCGGCATAAATACCATCACCCCGTTCACCAGTCGTCGTAATGCTGCTGTCAGTGAGCGTGACATTCACCGCATCATATTGTGAGCCCGCAACAATGCCTGCAGACGCCAACCCGGCGGTCGCAATGGTGCCGCCACTCACGCTGACATCAACCGTAGCCGGGTCCGCAACATTACCCGTGTTGACAGAAAAAATACCTGCCGATTGGCGCCCCATTGTCTGAATGCTAGCTGTTACATCGACGTCGATAGGGCCAAAATGCGCCTGTACATCAATACCGGCTGAATATTTGGGGGCAGTTACGACATTTCCGCTCAGGGTTACATCAACCGCGCCATAATGCGCATGGACGTGGATGCCCGGTGAGTCCCCTATAGAATCCCCATCTCCCAGAATATCGACATTACCCGACACATCAATTGACACATCGCCGTAGTAGCTCGCCCCGATAATGCCGACACTGTAATCGCCACTTGTGGTGACATTGCCTGCCATGGTCGCATCGACGGGACCATCAACGCTCGCGACAATGACACCATGATAGAAAGGATCAGAAACGGTGACGGATGTGCTGCCCTCACCCACAAAAGTTGCGGCACCACTTGTCGGCATCGGCTCGAACAGCACACCATGGGCTGCATCTGTATCGATGATCACCGGCGCGTCGCTGTCCCCCTGCAGGACAAGGGTTACATCATTAACATCGCACGTAATCCCTGTGGGAAATTGCCCCGCATCTGGCAGCACGATGACGGTATCACCTGGAACGGCTGGCGCACAGGCATCCACCGCCTGCGCATCGAGAGGCGCAAGCCCGTTGGTCAGCGCAACCACAGACGTTGCAGCCAACAAAGTCGTCGCGGGCCTTTTGATCAATGTCGCCTCACGCGCGCCAAATTCAGGATGAACAGAAGTAACCGGCATATTTTCCCCCAAAGACGACAGGCCTTGTCAAACAGCAAGAAACATACGCAACGAAATACCCCAACAATCTTTGAACTCTGCCGCATCGCGTATCTGCTGGCAACTCAATTCCAGGCGATGGCCACCAAACTCAGCTCAGATGCGCCAGACTGGCCTGGGTGAAATACTTCACCCGTTTTTCACGGCCCTTGGCATCGCGTCCCATATAAAAGGCACCCATGCGCGGCCAAATAACTTCCTTATTGTTGTCAATCAGTGTCGCGCTTTCCACCAAGTAATAGAAGCCCAGCGGATCGCCGGGCTGGTAGGATGCATCCATGTGGTCATAGAGCGTATTAGCCAGGGTGCGGGCAATGTCGCGCTGCCGATAGTCTTCAGCCACGCTGGTACGATAGAACCACATGGGCAGGTCGAGGTCCTGCACATGCACTTTCAGGATGGTGGCGACGCCGACTATGTCCTGGTCGTCCAAACAGGCGATGGCTACCTGCCTGATGCGCACCGGCATTTTCACTACCTCCGGCAGTGGCATGACATGGGTGTAGTAATGGACCAGCCGCTCTTGATAATCGGCACGGTTCGCATCATTGATCAGCACATATTGCAAGAAAGGCCCCCTGTTGAGGGGCCAGTCTAGTTGGCGTGCTTATCTTGCGCAATGAGGCGCCTTGCTGTTGGTCCTAGAACGTTGTTTTAGCGCCAAGTTTGCCGCCGATGATTTTGACATCACTATTTGAGAAATCATCGGTGTAGCTGAACTCACCGAACAGATATGTCCGCTCGGACAGCCGCCACGCACCACCGGCCTGCAGTTCAAGCGCTGCCCCCGAATGGTCATAGCCAACCAGCTGACCATTGATCCAAAGCCCCCCGTCGCCTTCAAACTCGTTCACCAGGGAGGCCTTCAGGTAACCAACAAAGTCATCCCCGTCGTCCTTCTCCAGGGTCATGCCAAACCGGCCAACGACACTCTTGCCTTTATTGCCATGGACAACAGCAAGCACAACACTATCCACATAGTCATCAATATCTGTGCGGGACCAGATCACCTGTGCCTCGGGCGACAGGTACCAGCCATCATCCAGGTCAAACCGATAGCCTGCCTCAAGGCTTGCCATGATCGTGTCGCCATCCGTATTCGCGGTAATGTTGCCAAGGCTTTCCATATTGATGTCATGCCACAGCATCTGGAACACAGCGTCGATGAAGAAGTTACCGCCGCGATACCAGGTAAAACCGACACCGAAGCCATAATCATCTACCTCTGTCTCGCCAACGCGGGCACCGGCTATGTCGAAATTGTCAACCTCGCTCGACCCGATGGTCCCAAACACCGTACCCACCCAGCTGCGGTCGTCCTTCTCGCCATTCAGGAGATCAAGGCCAAGCTGACCAAAGATACGGTCACCCTTGAACCGGCCCGCATTCTCCGTAAGACCGGCATCACCCTTTGAATGGTCATAAACACCGCGGAACCACAAGCCTTCTTCGACCCGTTCCTTCGGGTCCCACATAGAGGGTGCACCAACACGCTGGCGCAGCGTACCCATGCTACGCAACAATTGAGCCCCAACAACACTGTTCAGTGCCTCATAGGCATTCACCGGGTACAACACGCCATCATTCACGAGATACCAGCGTTGGCTGTCGCCATCTTCTTTCAGGTCAAAACTGACGATCCCCTGAATCGGGTTCAATAGAGACACTGTGCCATCAACCTCACCCTCAACGACAACCAGCGGGTCGTCGACCTCCGGGCTCACCTCTTCCAGTAGGTTGACATCAACCAACAGATCACCCGTCAGATCGCCTTCGATCACCAGGCCATCGCCGGTAATGGCACTGAACCCGCTGAAGCCCGCATCAACAGCCAAAACGCCGCCATCGGACAGTGCATTGCCTGTTACCGTGAAGGTGTCATCGGCAGAACCATCTACCAGGTCAATGGCCCCTTCAAGGAACAGGTCGCCATAGACCGTCGGGTTCGCTCCCGCGCCCGAAACAGCGGATGTAGCATCCACATGTAAATTGCCTTCAAGGTCAACACCCATACCAAAGCCAAGCCAGCTGTTGTTCTGGACAAAGGCGCCATAACCGTCGTCGCCAGACGTCATTAACATCCCTGCACCACTCAGGGTGATCTGGGCATCGTCAACAACAAAAAGCTCGAAGTTCTCAAAGCCGTCGGGTGCAATGTCTGCGGTGATACCATTGAACGTCAGGGTATCGATAAAACCATCTGCCACGGAGGTGTCATCACCGCCATCAACTGTGCCTAGCAGGCTTAGATCAGCGTCGTCGCCAAACAGGACAGAATCACTGCCATCACCCAGCACAATGTTACCAGCAATCACCCCGTATGAGGTAACGCTGTCTTCGCTCTCGGTGTCGTCGTAAAACGTCGTATCAATCGCCAGGCCAGAAGCCGCACCAACACTGCCATCTGCGTTAATAGCGGTGCTGCTGGAGACGGGGGCTGTAATGACAATGCCGCCACCATCGATACCCCCCACAACCGTACCATCGACCGTAACCTCAACGGGTCCCTCTACCGTCGAGATATCCAAGCCGTGATAAGTGCCAGAGACATCTGTTACCTGCACATAGACGCCATCATAGGCTTCGACCTCAATGCCGATCGCCTCCTCGCCGGTTGCCATGACGGCGCCTGTGCTGGTGATTGTCGTGGTCCCGCCATATTTGTGGCCAGACAGAATGCCCGCTGCATTTTCGCCTGAGGTCGTAACTGTACCGCTGACATCAATGAAGGTATCATTATACTTGGTATGTACAGCAATGCCTTGGTTACCAATTCCCGTGTAATTATCAGTGCTGTAGCCATCACCTGACGTTGAGATAGAACCCGAAACATCAATGACGGTATCGCCTTCTCCATCATCTTGCCAATTGATGAATCGGATGCCGGGAGATCGATCACCAGACGTGACGATGTCACCAGCAACATCGATAGCCACATCAGTATCGTAGTGCGTTTAGACGGCAATACCGGCAGTATACCTGCTTGATGTCACAATCTCACCTGAGTTCACAATGGAGCCTGTAACGCCCCGCCCGAACAACATCAAACCTTCACTGCCAAGGCCGCTTGTCTCGATGGCGCCACTATTACCCATCAAGAAAGTATCAGAGACAGGCGAGGAACTAACGACAATGCCGCCAGAGCTACCCCCGCCTTCTGTGATGATCGACCCGGCATTGTAAATCGACATATTCTCACCGCCACCAACTACCCAGATGCCGATAGCCTGGTGGCCACCGGTCGTGTGGATATTACCGTCGTGGTACACGTCGATGTTCGCCCCACCCGAGCCAAGCACAAAAACACCATCGTTAAAGTTCAGGCTCGTATTGATATCGCCGGACAAATCGGCGTCGATATCGGCCCCGTTAAGGCTGATGAGTTCTATGCCGTCGAAGCCCGTATTCCCACCCGTGGTGATGGACGACCCAGCTTCTGTAATAACAGTGATACCGGCGCCTTGGGTACCATCTACACGGATACCGAGAGCATCATCTACCAGTGTATTGATGATGACTGGTGTCTGCGTGCCGCCATTATCACCCTGCAGGACAAGCGTAATGTCTTCAACATGGCAAAGCGTCGCAGCCGCATAGGGGTTTCCTGCATCTGTTATGGTAACGGTATCACCGGCTGTTGCGCCTGCGCAGACATTGGTCGAGGCATCAACCCCCTGGGAGAGGCCAACTCCCGTCGACAGCGCCAAAACAGATACAGCAGCAATTTTCGAATTCCCGGACGTACCTGGCCCTTCTGCGGCAATTGCCTGATTCCCAAGCATCCGCTTCATGCTTTTCGGCACCTTGTTAAACATTACAATACTCCCTTTCAAGCGTGGTCAATTTCCGGCAGCCAATAGTTCTAGTTTGATTAAAATTTGAATTATTGACCCCACGACCTCTTTCTTGTCAGCCATCACCAGAGCAGCCATCTACATGACGCGTGGTTGCTCTACTGCCTGCCGGACAACCCGCTGTGATGTTTCCCACGGGTCATCCAGCATCGCCCGGGTGAAATATTTGATACTTCGCTGCCGGCCCATATTGTCCAGGCCAATAAAGACGGCTCCAGTCGTCGGCCATACACAATGCGGCAGGTTCCGGATCAGCACTTCTGCTTCGATCAGGTAAAAGAACCCCACAGGCATGCCCTTTCCCGGCTCATATTGCGCGTCCATATGAGCGTAAAGGTCATTCGCCAGCGACCGGGCAATATCAACATGGCGGTGATCAGGCGACACCCTGGTTCGATAGAACCACATATCCATGCCCAACTGCCGGATCAGCACTTTTGCAATCGTTGCCACACCAATGATGCGACCATTTTCCACGCATACCATGCCCACCTCAGAGATGCGCTCTTCAATACCGACTTCCGGTGGTAACGGAATGATATCAGTGAAGTAACGCACCAATCGGTCACGAAATTCATCTCTGTTTGTGTCGTTTACGACAATGTTTTGCATTGTCACCTTTTCCCCTGTTAAAGCTAACTCAGTGGCCTTCATCATAACCCGCTGAGCAGTCAACATGTAGCAAAGTCGTTTTGATTGACGGGATACCTCCATGACTCAACCGGAAAATTCACACCAGACGGGTATTGAGACCAATATGCAGATCAGCTGTTCGCGCGGCATGGTCGACTGGTTGGCCGCCAATAATATCTCTATCGCGCTTACATCTTACCAAACCGGGCAGCTGTTTATGATCGGTCGCCTGCCGACGGGGGCGCTATCTGTTCACCAGCAGAATTTCGACCGGGCCATGGGCGTTTGGGCAGATAGCCAGCGGATTTACGTCGCTACAGCCTTTGAGCTGACCCGGCTGGAAAATGTCCTGCTGCCAGGTCAGATCGCCAATCAGCAATATGACCGCATGTTCGTACCCCGCAACACGCAGGCGACGGGCGACCTCGACATTCACGAACTGGGTGTGGAGCCCAATGGCCGAATTTTGTTTGTAAATACACTCTACTCCTGCCTGGCGAGTTTCGACCTGACCCACGGGTTCCGCGCCATCTGGAAGCCAACCTTCATCTCCAAACTGGCACCTGAAGACCGCTGCCACCTGAATGGGTTGGCGATGGAAGACGGCAAAGCGCGCTACGTCACGGCTGTGTCCCGGTCCGACAGTGTCGATGGATGGCGCAACCGGCGTGGTGAAGGCGGCTTGCTGATCGACTTGGCCGACGATGACCGCATCGTCACCGAGGGGCTGTCGATGCCCCATAGCCCGCGCGTCTACAATGACCAGCTTTATGTGGAAGATTCTGGCCGTGGTTATCTGTGCCGTGTTGATCGAAAAACAGGGAAAACAGAAGACATTGCCTTTATGCCCGGCTTCCTACGCGGGCTGAGCTTTGTCGGCAAATATGCCATTGCGACCCTGTCTGAACCACGCGATGGCTCGTTT
Source organism: Alphaproteobacteria bacterium (assembly GCA_030836535.1). GTDB lineage: Bacteria > Pseudomonadota > Alphaproteobacteria > SMXS01 > SMXS01 > SMXS01. The sequence goes on along the minus strand of JAURPT010000021.1, from coordinate 24,515 downwards.
TCTGGCCTGCAGCTTGATGATGAAATCGCCAAGCGGAATGCAGACCCCTGGTGCGGCGTACAGATTATCGACCTGACCAATGGCGACGTCGTGCAATGGATACGCCTACAAGGACCTATACGGGAGCTGTTCTCCGTAGACACCCTTCCGGGCGTAGCAGCCCCTTATGCAGTGCCTTATGGCTCCAACGACCACAAAAACTTCCGCACATTCACATCCAATTTCGAACTGGATCAATAGACATTAAAAAAAGCCCCGCTGACCTTGCCAACGGGGCTTTTTTTGTAGTTCCAGCGGTGGGCTAGAAGCTAGCCCCCACTTCAATGCCGAACCTACGGGGCTCCAGCACAAACACATTGGTGAAGTTGCCGCTCGAGGGGTCCGTAAAGAAGTGACCCGTTATCGGTTTACTGTTGGCAATATTCTGAATGAATGCCCGAACGCGCCAGGTATCATTCGCCGAGTTCAACGTGACCTGCGCATTCAACACATCCCATGACTTGATACGGTCAATAGGCTTGTTGAACAGACGGGCAAACATGGCTGTCTGCATGTAATAATCGACCCTGGTGGACAGGCTCATGCCATTCCCGAAATAGTGCGTGTATTGCGCCCCCATACTGATGGTGAAGTCTGGCGCCTGCTGAATTTCATTGCCTTTCAGGCTGGCCTCCACGCCATCTGTAACGGTGTAATTCGTACCGGCAATCTGATTAAACCCGGCCAGGGCGGCGGCAGCCCCATCACACGTGGTGAAAGCGGCATTGGCATCCAGCCCCGGTACTTCCGTGGTCCCGAACGGGAACAGGGCAGCCAATTCCGGGATCAGTTCTGGTGGCGGCGCACCATTGTGATTGATTACGCAGTTTGATGCGCTCGACAGGTCCTTGATGAGGGTGACATCTGAGCGGCCATCGGTTGGGTCACGCCCGTCGACAGAAAACTCATCGCCAATTTTCGAGCCCATATAGGATGCGTTCAGGTTGAACATCCAATTCTCATTGGGGGCATACAGGAACTCACCTTCCAGGCCCCAGGTCTTGACATCGATGTTTTCGTTCAGTGACGTGCGGTCAACAATCTTGGAAACCTGCAGGTTCTGATAGTCGTAATAGAACGCAGAAATATTTGCCTGCGCCCGCCCATCCGCAAAGGTTTGCTTGGTGCCAATTTCGTAGGCGTCGATAAATTCCGGATCAAACGTGGTCGCTGTTGTTGAGAAGCCGGAAGGCGGGTTGAACCCACCGCCTTTGTAGCCGCGCGAGTAAGAGGCGTAATACATGGCATCATTCCTCGGCGTCCATGTCACAACAGCGCGCCCGGTTACTTCACCCCAATCAGAGCGTAATTCGTCAAGCGTCGGAAGGGGAACGATGGCCGTGCTGGACCCCACCTGCGCGATGCCGTCGAGCAACAATTGACGAGAGAGTTCAAACTTCTTGTCTTCGGTATACCGGATACCGGCTGTGAGCTGAATTTCATCTGTAATGTCGTATGTCGCATCAGCAAAAATAGCCCAGCTTTCCAGCTCGTAGGTTTCTGTTTCGTTGCGGTAGAAAGGTGACACCAAACCAACGCCGTCGATACCTGAGCCCACCAACGCAAAATAGTCTAGGGAGGCGGCGATGACATAATAGTCCGACGCGTAGTCGTACTTCATGTAAAACGCCCCGGCCTGGAAATTGAAGGGCCCGTCATAGTTTGAATTCAACCGAAGTTCGGCTGAATATTGTTCGGCTTCTGCATTGGACTGATCGTAGGACGGCAGGTCTGAGGAGAACCCGGCAATGTTGCCCCCAACAACGCCAAAGTTACTGTCGTCAATCCCGGAAATCGGGAACATGCCATTCGCGAAATAAATCGAACTTGTGATCGGGAACGCTACGCCCACTGCCGCAGGCAATACTGGATCAATATCAACCCGATTAAAATATTCCTGCTGCGACGTGATGTGTGTGTCCTGATACCCGCCGGTAAATGTCAGCGTGTAATTCTCGCCAAGGTCCTGTTCAATCTGCAGGGTCATCAGCAATTCGTCGGCCTGGTAGATTGGGTCAAAGGCCGCCCGCGTCTGCCGTAAATTCGCTGGGTTTTCTGCAGCATAGTCCGTAGGGTCGAACAGATTGGTCAAGGCCAACGGCCCCAGAACCGCATTCGACATCAGAATGCCTGACAGGGTCGCATTTGAGTTAGCTGATTCAAATGCCAGGCTGTCTGGCAAACAACCAAGGATGGCCGTCGGGTCACGATGACACAGCTGCTTTGTCGCACGAGTGCGGTTTGAGTCTTCGTCGAACCAGGAAATCATAAAGTCGATTCTGGTGTTGTCAGACGGCTCAATACGAACAGACCCGCGCAGGGAATAATTGTCGCGGCCATCAATTCGGTTACCCGTATCGAGGTTTCTTGTATAGCCGTCTCGTTTAACGAAATTGCCCGCCAATCGGATCGCTACTTTCTCGCCCACGGGGATATTCAGCATGGCCTCTGCCCGTGTTGAATCGAAATTGCCGTACTCGAATTCGGCACTACCCTGAAATTCTTCCAGCACCGGCTTGGCCGTAAGCATGTTGACCACACCAGCCGTTGCATTTCGCCCGAATAGCGTCCCTTGCGGACCGCGCAGTACTTCTACCCGTTCCACATCATAGAGGTCTGTTTCAAACAGACGTGGCGCATTCAGCGGGACGTCATTGATGTTAATGCCCACGCCGTTGTCGGAAGAAGCCGCGACAAGTGTGGTGCCGACGCCACGGATCTGGAAGCTCGACCCGGTGAAGTTCCCCTTGGAGAAGGTCGTATTGGGGATGTTGAACTGAAGGTCAGAGAAATTCTCTACCTGTCGCATACCCAGTGAGTCACCACTCAGGGCCGTTACCGCAATAGGCACGGTCTGCACATTTTCAGCTGTTCTCTGCGCCGTTACGGTAACTTGCCGAATTCCCCCGCGCTCTTCGGTGGCCCCGCTTCCATTCTGCGCGTGTACCGATGCGGTCATCGCCATACCAAGCCCTGCACCTAATGCCAGCCCGGCAGCGGACCTAAACACTATTGTTCCCATGCATCTATCTCCCAGATAGCGTTCACCCCCAACCCAAGGGTCAGCCGCTTAGCTCCGTTAAGCAACCTCAAATTGCATTATCATACGCCAACCCATCGTTACCAAAAGGTTACAAGATCCATTGGTTCTTAGTCCATGGAAAACAACAAATTTATTTCGTAAATTATAGGAATTCCAAACACAGTATCGGCCAAATGATTCATTCGCCTTTCGAACAAAAAAGGGGCGTTCACTTCTGTGAACACCCCCGCTTTACGTCTGGTATAGAAACTAGTCGAGTTTGACCAGCATCTTGCCCGTGTTGGCGCCGTTAAACAGACCAATCAGTGCTTTGGGGAAGTTGTCGATACCTTCTTCGATTGTCTCGGGCATCACCAACTTGTCTTCTGCCATCCACTGGCCGAGATCAGCATAAGCCTGTTCGAACTTGTCGGCGTAGTAGGACACGACAAAGCCGCCCATGGTGCCCCAGCGTTCCGCCAGGCGCAGATATAGGCTCGGGCCCCGAACATTCTGCTGGTCGCCATATTGAGAGATCGCACCACAGATAGAAATGCGGCCCTTAAAGGCTAAATTGTCGAGCACGATGTCGAGCAACTCACCACCTACATTATCAAAGAACACGTCTACACCACCGGGGCACAGTTCTTTGATTTTGGCATCGATATCATCGTTTTTGTAGTCGATGGCACCATCCAGGCCGAGTTCATTGACCAGGAAGTCGCACTTTTCTTTACCGCCGGCGATACCGATCACCTTGCAGCCTTTGATCTTGGCAACCTGCGCGGCAATGGTCCCCACAGCACCTGCCGCACCGGAGACAACGACCGTGTCGCCTTCCTTGGCGGCGCCACATTCCAGAATACCGAAATAGGCCGTTACGCCTGTGGTCAGGCCCAAGGCACCCAGATAAGCCGTGGCAGGTACCTGGCTGTCGTCGATCTTCTGATACATCGGCTGGCCCTGAATATAGGTCTGAGCACCCATGCCGCCGGAGACAGCATCACCCACAGCAAATTCATCATTGTTACTTTCGACCACACGACCTACGCCGAGCGTACCGATGACACCACCGATGGGTACCGCTGTGTGCAGGCCTTCCTGCTCGTTCAGCGCTGTGCGAATAAAGGCGTCGATCGAGATGGCTTCCTGCTTGACCAGCACTTCGCCTTCGCCCAGTTCACCGAGTTGTTCATCTTCAATCCGAAAATCGGATTCCTTGACCATTCCGTCCGGATGGCTTGCCAGTACAACACGGCGGTTGATCGGACGGTTCGTTGCTGCAGTCATGACTGTCTCCTCACATCAAATTGGCGCGTACTATAGTGCCTACGGATTTACAGCGTAAAGAGATTATTGCCGGATTACTCCAAGACTCATGAGAAATTTTGTCGCCAGATGTTTGCCAAGCATCAAAGGCGGCATACGTAGCCAGTGCGACCGCATATAGAGGACGCGCCGGGCGGCCCGGACCTTCAACGACATCTTCTCAGGCAATATTGGCAACGCAGCGTGCCTGACAGCCCAGCTCATCAACCGAAGCACCGCATTGCCGGGCTTGTCCATGCCATCGTAAACCGTTGCTGGCACGGGCGTGTCGAATAGATGCTGGGCAAACCACAAGGCGTAAAAGACGGGCCTGTCGGCCTCGTGTCGTTCTGCCCGTTCAAGCAAATGACGCCAGAAGTCGGGTTCGGCCGAAAACTGTACCAGCAGTTCATGCAGGTCCAGTATGTCCCGAAGCCGTTCGTTTAAGTCGCCATCATAGAAGGTATGAATAGCGGCATGGACGACCATATCCGCGGGACATAGCACCTGCGCATTCTGCCCCCCAAATGGACGGGCACTGCACTCTTAATCAGGGCATCAGCGTCAGGGGTGATGCGGCAGGTCTTGGGCAGAATGGTATGATGAACATCTGTCACGCGGTTGCGGGCCATGTGGCGCAGGGGGGGGGATCTCGTGCATCCATTGCCGATAATAGGAATCGTCATATTCGTTGGTTTTCATCGACGCCCAACCGGCCTGCTGCAACCGGGCCTCAACATCTCCAATGGCGTCTTCAGGCACCAGAATATCAATATCGGTGGCCATACGGCCCTTGGCGACATCCAGGTCGGCGAGCGCATAAGCCGTCCCCTTCAGGAATATCACAGGCACGTCAAGGTCACTCAGCAGGCGCAACAGGTACCAAGACTCTGCGACCAGTTCCTGGCGGTTGTAATGTCCCATTACAGCTGCAGACTGAATGTGCCGCCTGATCGCGGGTGGCCTGTCTTGCGCCGGCACGGACTTTTCAACCTCACGGGAAGATTTACCCACCAGTGCTGATCGTTGTGCACGGCGCAGGGTCGCCAACCAGTCCTCGGGTGACCACTTGGTGGTCTTCTGGGTGCCTGCGAACAGGCCTGCCAGCTTGTCGGGCCAGATCTTCATGCGCCCTCCAGCATCTGTTCGGCCAGGGCAACGCCATCTTCTGCTGTGCTGTATCGAGCGATCGCCGCAGGCACTTTGTCGACGAGGTCGCTCAACCTGCGGAATCCTGCTTCATGGAAGCCATTATAGTTGATTGAACAGGCTGACATCTGCAGGAAGGTCACTGAAGGGGCCATCGGCTCCAGGGCTTTTTCTGCGTCTGGGTGATAATCGGGTACCAGAATTGCAGCTGGCCGGGCCAATTCACCGGCACGTTCAAGGTCTTCTGCCCTCGGTAACATATAAGCAACATCACCCTTCGGAGTGCCATGATGAATAGCTGTCATGCGCCATCCCGGCGCAAAGCTCTTCATGACCTCGATAGAGGCATTCTTCAGCGAAACCGGGCGCGGATAGGGCTGGGCCAGGCCAGTTTCCAAATCGATAAGCGCCAGCTCGTCAGAGAAGAGCCGCCAACCACTGGTCATCAGGATGGCACAAAGCGTGCTTTTACCCTGCCCGGACTCACCCGGCAGAATGATGGCCTTGTCCCCCTTACCAACGATAGCCGCGTGAAACAGCAAATGCGTGGCTGTGCGCATGGCCACAGACCAGTTCAGCAACTGCTCCAGCATCAAAGGCGCCATATGTTCTGGCAGAGCGACAAAAGGCGTCGGCATATCGATATGGGCTATGCACTGCCGACGTGCCCACCGGCGCCACCCGCCCGTGCCATTGACCCGGACCAGAAAGTCCGGCACGGCATGCTCAACAAGCTGGTAGTCGCCATACATCTCGGCAACAGCATTACGCAGCGGTCCCAGCGGCGACGCTATGCGCGTGATGAAAGGCGTGGTGGCAATATCGAGCTCGACCTTCAGGCGCCTGGAAAGATCACTGCGGGAAAGTTCCTTCACTTTCATGCTGCGGTCTCTTCGACAAGGCCCATTTCCTGAAAGCCAGAAAGCATGCCCTCGACCTGCCCAACAGGTCCTCATCATTTGGCTGTCCCAACTGGTCTACAAGATGTTGTACCAAGCCATCTGTGGACATGGGACGCTCCATCAGAGAGCGCAGCGCAAATGTTGCGTAAAGATTAAAGAAGTGTGTTTCGCCGGTCAGGCGATGGAACAGCAACGACGCGTCCTCCAGGTCATGCCAGATGACAGAGTGTGTCGTATCAAAAAGCCAAAGTTTCGCTGCCACAGACCATGAACCGAGGTGATGATTGATGGCAGAAGTCTAGTCCATAAACCCCAACAAAGGCCACGACTGATAATGCATCAATCGTCATCTTCTTCGTCCTCGTCATCGCAATCACTGTCATCGCTATCGTCACCGCAACCCCCGCCCGGTGCACCACCGCCACAAACAGCCGAGGAAAATGCCCCGACAACTGTCACGTCGCCGCTGTCGATACTATTGGCGCAATAGGATGTCCAACAACTGCCGCCGGATGTTGTATTGACCATCAGCCACAACACCTCACTGGAATGAACCGAGCCGGATTCCGGGAACGGTGCCCCAGGGTCCAACGCATTCGTCTGGTTCTTGATCGCGTTAATCTGACCACTATTCAGGCCGGTCGCGGCCGTAATGGCCGAGATGTTTGAGGAGTCACTTAATGCAGCATTCACCTGGGACTCAGTTGGACGAGTGATATTGGTCGTACAGGTAGAGATAGCCCTTGCTGTGCCACTCTGGAGAGAAATCGCAACCGGCATGCCGATCGCCCCGGCCTGCAGCAGCTTGCGGCGAACCTCGCCAGATGGAGCAATAGAGTCAGTCGTCGGCACACCAGCCGATTTGCTTGCTGCAAGTTCCTTATCAGACGCTGATTCAGTCATATCGTGCCCCATTGCTGCCTGGGGCCGAGGCCCCTCACCTGTCGCCATTCATCGCAACCCAACAACCCTGCAACACTCTCACGTAACGTACAGTACATAGTATGGAACGTGTCGGAGTCGATGAATTTAATTATCCACCATATGCCCACGTGCCTAACCCTGGGCTGGCCCTTATGCCGACCCATGTGTCCAGCCGCATGCATCGCGAAGTATTTGCTCTGCCTGCTCGGTAAAGTCTCCGTTCTCCTGATGCAGCACCAGTCCGGGCAACGATGCCATGGATGCTCCTGAGCCCTTTTGCGCCTGAATAATCAGTCGCGTTGCAGGATGCCCAGCCCTGGGCCAAATCGGCACAATGTGGGCAGCCCCCATTTCCGCCGACAGGCCTGACAATACGTCCTGCAGAACAGCTGCAGGTACGATGAGCGACAACCTGCCTTCATGAGCCAATAATCGACAGCAATGGCCAACCCATTCTCCCATGGTCATGCCATCCAGAAAATGTGCAGCACGCCTTAACCCTTTTGCCGGACGGCTGTTTTCCGGCGACCAGAAGGGCGGGTTGGACACGACCCAATCATAGCCGCCAGGGCGTGCGGCCTCCCACTGGGTCAGGTCACCTTCGTAAAAAATCACATCCGCTTTGTTCAAAGCCGTACTTCGCCGTGCCAGTTCGATAAACTGTGTTTCGCGCTCCAAGCCATGAAGTTCAGCGTCGGGGCAACGATGCTGCAGACACAACGACACCGCGCCTGTACCAGCGCCAACATCCAGGACCGTTTGGTGCGCAGCTGGTGAAATACTTGCCGCCAGCAGCACAGGGTCCACGGCCACACGATAACCATTGCGCGGTTGCAACAGCCGTACTCGACCACCCAGCAAGGTGTCTTCCGTGATGTCAAAGCCCTGCTCAGACATGCAATCCCTCGTTCCGTTACCGCTTGGCAGAATCCGATTTCACTAGGAACAGCGCCCTATATACGCGATAAGGTGCCCAATCCACCAAACCAAACAAGAGTCGACAGGATAGTATTGTGGAAAATGTTGTTCGCTTGTCCCCCGGTAAACGTGCCGACCAGAACGCGCTGGAAGTGCTGGCGGACCTTCTGCAGACCGAAATGCTGGGCGTCAACGAAGCCATTCTCTCAGGCATGCAGAGCCATGTTCACCTGATACCCGAGCTGTCCGGTCACCTGATCAATTCCGGTGGGAAGCGTATCCGTCCGCTTCTGACTATTGCTTCTGCCCATTTGTGCGACTATCGCGGCGGGCGCGAGATCAATTTGGCCGCGGCCATTGAATTTGTGCACACCGCCACCCTGCTGCATGACGATGTGGTGGACGAAAGCGACCTGCGCCGCGGCAAGGCCACTGCCAACACCGTCTGGGGTAACCAGGCTAGCGTGTTGGTGGGTGACTATCTATTTTCCCGCTCCTTCCAGATGATCGCCCAGGACGGATCCATGGAAGTGGTGGAAGTAATGGCCAATACCTCCACGGCACTTTCAGAGGGTGAAGTACTGCAGCTGAGCGCGGCCAATAATGTCGACACCAGTGAAGAAACGTACCTCAAGGTGATCGACGCCAAAACAGCGGCCCTGTTTGCGGCTGCCACCCGCATCGGCGGCATTGTTGCCGATGCCTCTGACAGCGAAAAAGACGCACTGGAATCTTACGGCCGCAATCTCGGCGTGGCTTTCCAGCTCGTTGACGACGCACTCGATTATTCTGCCACCCAGGCCACCCTGGGCAAGGCCGTGGGCGACGACTTCCGCGAAGGCAAGATCACCCTGCCCGCCATTCTGGCCTATCGCCGGGGCAGTGAAGAAGACCGGAACTTCTGGAAACGCACACTCTCCGATCTGGACCAACAGGACGATGACCTTGAAAAAGCCATAATGCTGATGACGGACCAGGGCACACTTGCCGACACAATCGGCCGTGCGCAGCACTATGGCTCCGTCGCCAAAGACGCGCTTGGCATCTTCCCCGATGGAGAACTACGCCAAGCCCTGGTTGGCGTAGTGGATTTTTGCGTTAATCGCGCCTATTAGGCCCGTCAACGGTCTTGCAGCATCTATAAAGCTTGGTTATAACGCGCGCCTACCCAGCGTCGGGGGGTAGCTCAGCCTGGTAGAGCACTGCCTTCGGGAGGCAGGGGCCGGAGGTTCAAATCCTCTCTCCCCGACCATTAAACTTGGCCCCTTGGGCGAAACAGTGGCCACCCACTGTTTCGAAAAGTTTAATCCCCCGGAGGGACATCACCCCAAAACCCAGTTCGCGATTGCCTGTTCACGCAGGCCCTTCCCCGCTACACTCGCGAGCATGACAGACCCAACAAACCAACTTGCCGAGAAAATGGCACGTTCGCGTGACCTGACAGCCACGACCCACGAGCTGATGAATATGGGCTCGGCTGCCAGCCTGGAAATGCCCCACCCCGTACTGATTGAATCGGCAGAGGGGCCCTATCTGCACGATGTTGACGGCAACCAATATATCGATTTCCAGATAGGTTTCGGTGCCCTTGTGCTTGGGCACCGCCACCCTGCTGTAGAGGCTGCCATGCTGGAACAGATACAGGGCAAGGGCTGGCATTTCGGGTTGCATAATCCGGGCCAGATCCCACTGGCAGAACTTATTGTGAAAGCCGACAATTGCGCAGACCGTGTAATCTTCTGCAATACCGGCACAGAGGCCACCATGTATGCCATCCGCGCCATGCGGGCCTTCACCAGCAAGCCAAAAATCGCCGTGTTCGACGGCTCCTATCATGGCGCGCATGATTATGGCATCGGCATTGCCGACCCCGAAAGCCCGGCCAACGCCCCGCAGTGGCGTGCCAATGGTGCCGGTGTGCCAGACGGCATCGCTGAACACCAGATGATGCTGCCCTACAGGTCTGAGGCCGCCTATGGCCTGATCCGCGAAAACAAGAACGACCTGGCCGCTGTCATCATCGAGCCCGCGCAGAGTTCCAACCCGCATATGGGCGACGACATTGGTTCTTTCCTTGCCGGGCTCATTGACGTGTGCCGGGAATCAGACGTCCTCATTATGTTTGATGAAGTCATCACCGGCTTTCGCTTCGCCTATGGTGGCGCGCAGGAATTTTACGGCCTGAAACCAGATGTCGTCACCTATGGCAAAATCCTCGGCGGCGGTTGCCCTATCGGCGCTGTCGGCGGGCGGGCCGATATCATGCAGCTCTTCAATAGCCTTGGCACAGACCCGAAAGGCATCATGTCCGGCGGGACATTTTCGGGCAACCCACTCAGCATGGCCACCGGTGCTGCCCAACTTTCCTGGCTGGATGAACATCGCGCTGAGATATACCCCAAGCTGAACACGCTGGGCCCACGCTTGGCAGATGGCATCAACACCTTCTGCAAGAGCCATAACCTGCCCGTGCAGGTGCTCAATTCCGGATCGATGTTCCAGGTTTACTTCACTGACCAAACCATTCGGACGGCACGCGACCTGCCCAGGCAGAAAACAGCGGCGGAAACCGCCTTCTATCTGCACCTGCTGGATCTAGGCATTTTGATCCCTGGCACGCGTCGGTCCTTCGTGTCTACCGCGCACACGCCAGAGATCATCGACGAGGCCATCGATCGCATCTGCGCAGCCCTTCAGCGTGTCCAGGATGCGGGTTTTTTTTCCTAAAGGTCGATCAGACGATTTTGGAATCCTTGTTCCCCCAATAACGGTCGCGCAACAGGCGCTTATAAAGCTTGCCGGTTGGGTGGCGCGGCAATTCTTCATCAAAGTCGACAGACCGGGGGCACTTGATAGACGCCAGGTGCTCCTTGCAATAAGCAATCAACTCCTGCTCCAGATCATCGCCTCGGTCGGACCAGTTGGCCGGTTGCACCACGGCTTTGACTTCCTCGCCGAATTCTTCATTCGGCACGCCAAAGACCGCAACATCCGTTACTTTAGGGTGACCGATCAGCACATTCTCAGCTTCCTGCGGATAAATGTTCACGCCACCAGAGATGATCATGAAGGCCTTGCGGTCTGTCAGATACAGATAGCCTTCCTCATCGACATAGCCAATATCCCCCAGAGTCGACCAACCACGATGGTCATAAGAGCCCGCAGTTTTGTCTTCGTCCTTGTGGTAGGCAAAATCACCGCCGCCTTCGAAATAGATAGTACCGATTTCACCAGGCGGCAGCTCTGAGCCATCCTCATCGACAATGTGCAGCGTTGCCGTCAGCGACCGTCCCACCGAGCCCGGATGCGCCAACCAGTCTTCAGAACTGATATAGGTCGCACCATTGCCTTCCGAGCCAGCGTAATATTCAAACAGAATTGGCCCCCACCAGTCGATCATCTGGCGTTTGACCTCAATGGGGCAAGGGGCGGCGGCATGGATGGCCAGTTTGAGCGACGACACATCATATTTCGTCCGCACTTCTTCAGGCATTTTCAGCATACGGACAAACATGGTCGGCACCCACTGAGAGTGGGTGATCTGGTATTTTTCAATCAGTCGTAGGGCTTCTTCTTCATTGAAGTGCTCCATCAGCACGGAGGTACCACCGCAGCGCATAATCGTCATGTTAAAGCGCATGGGGGCCGCATGATAAAGCGGCGCCGGCGACAGGTAGATCATATCTTCACTGAATTGATAGAGCGTCTTGGTGACTTCCATCAGCGGGTTTTCAAAGTCGATAGGTTCACCTGTAAGCGGTATTTTCACCCCCTTGGGGCGGCCTGTAGTACCCGAAGAATAGAGCATATCCATGCCAGACGTTTCGTCAGCGATCCGCACGGTGGGGAAGTCCTTCATCGTTTCTTCAAAAGAAACAAAACCATCCTGCACTCCATCGACCATCAGGCATTCTTCAACCTTGGGAATATCGCCCAGCATCTCGCCTGCAACCTGACCCAATTGCCTGGAACTCAGCAATATTCGGGCGTCACAATCGTTGACGATATAGACAGCCTCCGGTGCACTCAGGCGCGTGCTGATCGCTGTAAAATAAAGCCCGGCGCGTTGCGCGCCCCAGCACCACACGTAAAACAGCAAATGGTTTTCCAGGAACATGGCGACATGGTCGCCAGTCTTCAGGCCTTTGCTGCGGAAATAATGCGCGACCTGGTTGGACTGCTCTTCCAGTTCCCCATAGGTCAGACTCGACCCATCGGTTGCCATGATAATAGCCGTTTTGTCCGGTGATTTTTCTGCATAGACGCAAGGATGCATTGACCCGTTTCTCCCCCAAGTCATGATTCGTACCTGTGAGTAACACTGGTACCACCGTGTACCGCCTTTGCGAAGGTGATCTGTGCTGATTTACGATTCTTTGCGCAATTTATCATGACGACAGATCGGCTCACCCATTATGATGGGTGCACATTGTCAATGGACGACCCATGAGCCTACCGAAGCTAGACCCCGCGCAATACGCGGAAACAGCCGCCTTTTCGCTGCAGGCGCACCTGATCCATCAGGGTGGTAGGATATTGTTTGCCAACAACCAATTTGCCAACCAGCTTTGCTGGACCGAGGATGCCCCGCTGGAAGGCCAGATGCTTGGTGAGCTTTTCGGCATCGAGCCGGCTACTGCCCTGTTGGAGCACGTAGCCGACAACAAGCAGGTTGTTCAGGAGCTTCGCATTGAGCGGCGCAACATTTTGCCGATCAGAGTCATTGCGCAAAGCAGGAAGGTCTTGTGGGGTGACCAGGAGGCTTATGAGACAATCCTGCTCGACATCACGCGGGAACACAATGCGGAATCCACCCTGGAAAACGCGGAAAAACTAAAAGCCATAGGTCAGCTGACGGGTCGTGTTGCCCACGATATCAACAATATGTGGGGTGTAATCGGCGGTAATCTAGAGCTGTTGGAGAGCAAACTTTCCACCAGAAGCGACTTCGCCGATCTGGAACGGTATTTCACATCCAGTACGGCAGCTTTGGGCCGCGGCGTTGCGGTTACCCGAGAGATATTGGCCTATGTCCGCCGCCCCCGTGGCGAGGCTGGCCCCGTCGACCTGGCAGACGCCGTGAACAATATCCGGGGCATGCTGGACCGTGCCACCGGCAACAGTGTGGAGCTTTCCATCCGTATTGAGCCGGGTCTGGGCGAACCGGTACTAGATGTTGGTGAACTGGAACAGGCGTTGCTCAATATGGCGCTGAATGCAGGAGACGCGATGCCCGAAGGGGGCAAATTCACGATCGAAGCACACCGCAGAGACCTTGATGACGACGCAGCCGAACAGACGGGACTGACCGCGGGCCCATGGTTGATCCTGAGCGTCAGCGATACGGGCAGTGGCATGTCTGAAGCCGTTGCCCAACACGCTTTTGAACCCTTTGTATCGACCAAAGAGAACGGCTCTGGCAGCGGCCTGGGACTAACCCAGGTGCGTGACTTTATCTATAGGCTGGGCGGGCATGTTACACTGCGCAGTAGACCAGACCAGGGCACTGCCTTCCTGCTTTATCTGCCACTTTCGAAAACCACAGACTACTTGGCCGAGAATACGGCAGCAGTAGCAGTTGAAGAAGCCATCGCGACCGGGCCGGCAGATGCGGACCAACCATCTCGCTCGTCGATTCTACTTGTTGAAACGGATCGATCATCACGCCTGCTGGCAGCCATGACCCTGCAACGGCAAGGACACCAGGTAACGGAAGTAACATCACTGGAAAACGCAAAAGCGGCTCTTGAAACAGCCACCAATCTTGATGTGCTGATGACAGATATATCTGTAGAAGCGAGTGGTGACGGCCTGACACTCGCCGAAGCGACCCGGCAGCGCTTTCCCGATTGCTCGCTTATTCTGGTCGGTGGCCCGTCGGATGATGAGGAACACCGCAAGGCAGGCACCCAATTGGCCACAGCCCTGCTTCGAAAGCCATTTCACCGCCAGGACCTGGCGCAAGCGCTGCGGATTGTCTTTCGGTAAACCTGCCTTGAAAGAGTGGGTCAGGCGCGAACGGGTAACCCTGCAACAGAACGGCTGATCATCTGCACACGGGGTTTGGCTGACCGGCGCTGACGGTAGTCCTGCCAGGTACGCCAAGCGGCAAAAGGCAGGAATGTCCAGATCATGGCGACAGCCAACCAACCCAACACCTGATACATCATCGCGTCCATATTACCCTCCGGCCTTCTGTTCTTCGTTCTATTTTTGTTCTTGTAAACAAAACAAGAACAAAGAGCAAGGATTTTTCGTGATCCCACCCGTTTAGTGGTCAGAACTTGCGCCAACCTTCGGAATATGCCAAACGCGATAACCCAAACAGTGAGCCCCTTATGCCTATTCGTCGCACCCTTCTTTTCGCCTTGCTAGCTACTACCCTGTCAACACCAGCGCTTGCCGCGCGAGATGACATTATGGGCCGTTGGCTGACTCACAAAGGCGGCGAGATTGAAATTGCGCCCTGCCGGGAAAACCCCGAGCACCTCTGCGGCTTTATTGCTTCACTCGCCGACCCAGAACGGGCGCCCAGAGATACAGAGAACCCCGACCCCGCCCTGCGTGACCGGCCACTTCTCGGCCTGCCACTTTTTTTTGACTTCGTCTATGACGGCGAGGACAAATGGAAAGAGGGGCGTATCTACAATGTTGAGAATGGCAAAACCTATGATTCCAAGCTGCGGCTGCTGGCTCAGGACAAGTTGAAGCTATCCGGCTGTGTGCTATTCTTCTGCAAATCCTACACATGGCATCGGGCGCCAGAAAATGACATGCCCACCAACAGGACACCCAATCCATGACAGATATTCCCTTCCTGCGTGACATCGAATTCGAACCAGGCGTGGTTGACGAAGTCGCCCCCAATATTCGCCGGGTTATTGCCGCCAACCCTGGCCCCTTCACCTATACGGGTACCGGCACCTACATTATTGGCAAAGGCAACGTCGCCGTGATCGACCCAGGCCCATTGGATGATGACCACATTGCGGCTTTGCAAAAGGCACTGGAAGGGGAAACCGTTACCCATATTCTGATCACCCATACACATATGGACCATTCGCCCGCCGCTGCCCCGCTAAAGAAAGCAACGGGTGCCAAGACCTATGGCTTTGGCCCCCATGCCGGTGGCGGTGGCGAAAACACCGTCGAACATGGTGGCGACAGAGATTTCGTGCCCGACGTCACCCTGAACCATGGCGATATCATTGAAGGTGATGGCTGGTCGTTTGAGGCGATCCATACGCCTGGGCATACATCCAACCACATGTGTTTTTGCTATCGGGAAGCCAAAACGCTCTTTACCGGCGACCATGTCATGGGCTGGTCAACGTCAGTCATTTCCCCGCCAGACGGCAATATGACCAATTATATGGCCAGCCTGCGCCTGTTGCTGGACCGTGATGACGAAGTGTACTGGCCGACGCATGGGCCCGCCATCACCGACCCGAAGCCCTTTGTTGAGGCCTTCATCGCCCACCGGGAAGCGCGGGAAGAACAAATCATGTTCTGCCTGAAGACGGATATCCGCTACATTTCTTCTATGGTGAAGGCGATGTATCATGATGTGCCGGAATATCTGCACCCGGCGGCGGCCCTTTCGGTGCAAGCACATCTGGACCATATGATCGAGACCGGACGCGTTGTTTCGTCCTCGCCGGGCTATATCAGTCCGACACTCTACACCGCCGTAACACAGCGGTGATGATACGGAAGGCATCATAAAACTGCAAAAAAGCTTGCCCCGCACCGCCGCATACGCCATGACTCGGCCAAATATGCGGTTGGGTCTTGAGAGACCCGGCGAAACAGGCCGTATCACAGTATGACGAATAGGCAGACCATGAGTGACACACAGGCGAACCTGACGCCGCTCAACATTACGGAAATCGACCCGTTTATCGACCTGAAGGCTGAGATTGACCGCCTGCGCAAAGAACGCAATGCTGTGATCCTGGCACATTACTATCAGTCGCCGGAAATCCAGGATATTGCAGACTTTGTCGGCGACTCGCTCGACCTGTCCCGCAATGCCGCCAATACGGACGCTGATGTCATTGCCTTTTGCGGCGTGCGCTTCATGGCCGAGACAGCCAAGATCCTGAGCCCCGAAAAAACCGTGATCCTACCGGACATGGAAGCCGGTTGTTCACTGGAAGACAGCTGCCCGCCTGACGAGTTCAAAGCTTTCCGCGAAGAACACCCGGACCACATCTCGCTGACCTATATCAACTGCTCTGCCGAGGTGAAGGCGCTGTCCGACATCATCGTCACCTCGACCAATGCTGAGGCGATCATCAATCAGATCCCCGAAGACCAGCCGATCCTGTTCGCGCCGGATAAATATCTCGGTGGCTATCTGGCCAAGAAGTCCGGCCGCGACATGACCCTGTGGCAGGGCACCTGCATTGTACATGAGCAATTCTCCGAACGGGAGTTGATCAAGCTGAAAGCGGAAAACCCCGGCGCACCGATTGCCGCCCACCCGGAATGCCCGGACCATATCCTGCGCCATGCAGACCATGTGGGCTCGACCTCTTCAATCCTGCGTTATGTACTGGAAGACCCATCCGACACCTTCATTATCGCCACCGAGCCGCACATCATTCATCAGATGCAGCTGCGCGCACCGGAGAAAACCTTTATTGGCGCCCCGGCAGATGATGGCGAGTGTAACTGCAATAACTGCCCCTTCATGGAGCTGAACACGCTGGAGAAACTCTATCTGTCACTGGCCAACATGACGCCACAGATTGAGGTTGATGAAGATATCCGCGTCAAGGCGCTGGAGTCTGTCCAACGCATGCTTGAAATGTCTCCTGCCGCGAAGCCCATTCCCGATGAAGCAGCTGCCTGACAAACTGACCGACCTGGACGATTTCATCGACCGCATCCTTGCTGAGGATGTTGGCACGGGTGATGTGACGTCCAATACGGTCGTACCCGAAGGGGTGATCTTCCACGCCGCCATGGCCGCGCGGGAGCCACAGATTGTCGCTGGCCTGCCCATTGCCATCGGCTTTATCAAACGCCTGGCGCCCGACGCCAAGATTGAGTTCTGCGTTGAAGACGGTGACTTTGTAGAAACTGGCACGGTGCTTTGCCGCATTGAGGCCCCTGCCCGCGCACTGCTGACCGCTGAGCGGCCAACACTGAATATTCTGCAGCACCTTTCCGGCATCGCCACGCTGACCCGGCAATATGTCGATATGATCGACGGCACCAGCGCGACGCTGCTCGACACCCGCAAAACCACGCCGGGTCTGCGGATGTTGGAGAAATATGCCGTGACCATGGGTGGCGGCAAGAACCACCGGATTGGTCTGTTCGATGCCGTGCTAATCAAGGACAACCATATTGCCCTGGCTGGTGGTGTAACCCAGGCCGTTCAGGCCGCGCGTGCCGGCACCGACCTGCAGATCGAAGTCGAATGCGACACACTCGTCCAGGTGCAGGAAGCCCAGGATGCAGGCGCTGACATGTTGCTGCTCGACAATATGGGACCCGACATGTTGCGCGAGGCCATTGCTCTGGTGGGCGGCCGTATTCCGCTGGAAGCCTCTGGTGGCATCAACCTGAATACGATCCGCCCCATTGCCGAGACCGGTGTCGACTATATTTCGGTTGGTCGTATCACCCAGTCTGCCCCAGCGATGGATATCGGCATGGATTTTGAGGCCGTCGGTTAACCGCTAAACCGCCAAAAAAAATGGCCCGGGAAACCCGAGCCATTTTTTTTGGATTATTCCAGTGCTACTGAAACCGGGGTTCGTCCCACCAGGGGAAATAATCCGGCATATCTTCTGATACTTTCATCGGGAAGGCCGGCGGGCGCTTCTCGAGGAATGATGTCACGCCTTCGGCTGCATCCGGCAATTTGCCAAGCACGGAAATACCACGGCTGTCGACTTTATGGGCTTCCATCGGGTGGTCGGCCCCAATCATCCGCCACATCATCTGACGCATCAGCGCGACCGAAATCGATGATGTTTCCTCAGCAAATTCACGGGCGATTTCATTGGCGCGAGGCAACAGATCCTCCGGCGCAAGCAGCTCAGAGACCAGGCCGCCATCATAGGCTTCCTGCGCTTCAAACACCTTACCGGAATAGGCCCAACGGGCGGCTTGGTCCATCCCAACCAGGCGCGGTAGGAACCAGCTGGAACAGGCCTCCATCACCAGGCCACGCTTGGCGAACACAAAGCCGAACTTGGCTGCAGTTGATGAAATGCGAATATCCATCGGCAATTGCATGGTGGCACCGACGCCCACGGCGGGACCATTGATCGCGCCAATTACGGGCTTAAGGCATTCATAAATTGCGAGCGTCAGCTGACCACCGCCATCGCGCCACTGGCTCTGCCCGCCACCATCGGCCCGCTTGTCTGTGTTGAACGTGTCCTTGCCAGCACCCAGATCGGCCCCGGCGCAAAAGCCACGGCCTTCGCCAGTGACAATCACAGCCCGAACGTCGTCGTCACTATTCACTTTGGTGAATACGTCGATCATCTCATCGCGCATTTCCAGGTTAAAGGCGTTCAGCCGATCCGGCCGGTTCATGGTCAGGGTGAGAACATTATTCTCAACCGATGTCTTGATAGCGTTGTAGGTCATAGTGATTCTTCCCTCAGATCTAGAGCAAGCGTTGGTGAGACTGTAGACAGCTTTCAAGCACGATGAAAGCGTCCCAAGACCGCAAGCGGTCCGGCGCTAATGCGCCGCCCCCGCGGAGCCGCGCGTAAGCGCGCTGGCGTGAGCGTAAAAGTGCTTAATGGTCAGATTTCTGGACGGTCGGCGGCAAAAGTCCCGTGTCGAACGACAGGCCCGCCTCCGTCAGGGTGATGGACAGGGGAAAGGCCCCGCGGGCAAGGCCCTTGCGTTCCAAGGCGATCCAAACAGCCTCATTGGTAAAACCGGAGGCGTCACGGGCAGAGATCACCAGATCGCCCAAGTGCATGTGGTCCCCATGGGCATGCGGCATCTGCGTGATGGTGACTTCACCCGTTTCCGGGTCGGTCATGGCGGTTTCGGGGTGGCGCGCCAGTTCCTGGAACAGCGCCAGTGTGCGCGCCTGCAATTTATTGAGTTTGATCTTTGGCATGGGTCTCTTCTAGTCAGCCTAAACGTGTTGGCCGCCATTCACATGCAGCTCGGCGCCGGTGACATAGCTGGCCTGGTCGGAACACAGGAAGTAAATCACCTTGGCAACCTCTTCGGGTGTACCGATGCGACCCAACGGCAGGCCAGCAACAATATCTTCAGTCCCCGGTGAAAGGATGGGCGTGTCGATCTCACCCGGTGCAATAGCGTTGACGCGTATATTCTTCGGCCCGAAATCCGACGCCATTTCCCGCGTCAGGGCTGCAAGCGCCGCTTTCGATGTTGCATAGGCCGAGCCTGCAAAGGGGTGTACGCGGCTATCAGCAATCGAGGTGACGTTGACGACACTGCCCTGGGCGGCTTCCAACTCTGCCACCAGGCCCTGGGCCAGGGCGAGTGGCGCCATCAGGTTCACCTCATACACCTGCCGCCAGACATCCATGTCTGTGGTGATGGTATTAAGGCGGGAGCCGTCACCTGCCTTGGGCGATATGCCGGCATTATTGACCAACGCTGTCAGCCCGGCACCATCCAGGCGGTCGCGCATCTCGGCAATGCCTTGCTCGCGGCCAGCGGGGTCCGACAGGTCGATCTGGATATGGTCTTCGGGCCCGGCATCCCACGGGCAGTCTTCAGAAAAAGCCTGACGCGAACAGGTAATCACCCGCCAGCCAGCGCTGGAAAAGCGCTTGACGGTCGCATGGCCAATCCCCCGGCTGGCACCAGTAAGGATAAGGGTTTTTCTGTCTGCTGCATTCATGGCGTTACTACACTGTGTTACCAGACGCAGCCTATATCAATTCATCGCACCCTTGCGAGTCAGGAATCGCTACCCCTTCAGGAAAGCCTGCGCATCGTCCTTAAAGCCAACATGCAAATCGCCATCCTTGTCGAACACCGGGCGCTTGATCATCGCCGGGCTTTCCAGGATGAGCGCAACAGCCTCGGCATCGCTGGTGATGTTCTTTTGCTCGTCTGACAATTTGCGCCAGGTGGTGCCGCGCTTGTTGATCACGACATCTGCACCCAACAGGGCGATCCAATCGGCGGCGAGACGTTCCTCCAGCCCGTCCTTGCGGAAGTCGTGGAAGGTAAAGTCGATACCTTCAGCCTCAAGCCACTTGCGGGTTTTCTTGACCGTGTCGCAATTGGGAATGCCATAAACCGTGATCATAATTATTTTCTTCCTTAGTGATCGTCGCGAAAACTATCGCGCTTTTCCATCACGCCCAGCGGGTCCGCATGGATGATGATTTCCGCCCCAGGATAGCGCTGCAGCAGCTCGTCTTCTACGTCATCAAGAATATCATGGGCAGCGATCAGGCTGATATCGGTGGGCAAGTCGACATGGAATTGCAGAAAGACCGTCTGACCCGCCGAACGAGTCCGCAGATCATGTACCGAATAGACATATTCATGCCGCTCTACCAGTTCAACGATCCGTTCCCGCTCTTCTGATGATAATTCCCTGTCCATCAGCACATCGAGCGCTTCCATCAGGATTTCCCAGCCATTCCAGGCCAGATAGACTGCCACACCGATGGCCATGACCGGGTCAGCCCATTGGACATCCCAGAAGCCCACCAGCACCAAGGCCCCAATCACCGCCACATTGGCCAGCAGGTCGCCCTTGTAGTGGAGCGAATCTGCTTCAACCGCCATGGACTTAGTTTGTTTTATGACGCTGCGCTGATACAGCACCAGCAACCCGGTCATGACGGTGGAAAACACCATCACCATAATACCCGCGTCGGCATGTTCTACCGGCGCCGGCGTCACCAGCCGAGACAGCGCCTCAAAAAGAATAAACAGGGCAGAGGCCGCAATACCTGCCGCCTGCAACAACCCGGCTACAGCCTCAGCCTTGCCATGACCAAACCGGTGCTGCACATCAGCAGGCTGCAATGCGTGATAAATGGCCACCAGATTGATGACGGAAGCGGCCATATCGATCACCGAGTCCATCAGCGAGCTTAGAATGGCGACCGAGCCCGTATAAATACCTACCACAAGCTTTGAGACGATCAGGATAGAGGCCACCATGACCGAGGCATAGCTGGCCCGGCGCATCAGGGGTGCCGCTTCTTTCCGGTCGATCTTGGCGCGGTCCAAACTCATGGATACAGCCACTCCCCAGCCCAATTGCCGTCTTGGTCAGGAACATAGGTTACGCGGTCATGCAGGCGGTGGTCGCGATGCTGCCAGAACTCTATGCTCTGCGGCACGACGCGATAGCCATGCCAATAATCCGGCCGATCAATGGTGCCGACGCCGAATTTCGCCGCATAGCGGGCCACTTCCTTCTCCAGCGCAAAGCGCCCTTCAAGCGGGCGGGACTGTTTAGAGGCCCAGGCCCCGATACGACTGCCCCGGTCGCGTGAGGCATAATAGGCGTCTGATTCCTCTGCAGAGATCACGTCAACCGCACCGCGGATGCGCACCTGCCGCCCCAGCTGCTTCCAGTGAAAGCATAGCGCCGCCTGGGGATTGCCCGCCAACTCGCCCCCTTTGGTGCTTTCCTCATTGGAATAAAACACAAATCCGTCTGGCCCCCAGCCTTTGAGCAAAACCATGCGGACATTGGGCAGGCCGTTCGCATCAGACGTGGCAAGCGCCATGGCGGTGTGATCAAACGGTTCCTTGTTGGCGGCTTCTTCATACCATTCGGCAAAGAAGTCGAACGGGTTCTTGTCCTTGGGAAGGGTCATGCTTTTATCGGCACGTCATGTTGTGAATAGCTTCACCAATCATAGGCCTTTTGCCCCCAATTGGCGAAAGCTAATTCCAACCCTGGCGGCACCTAATTGCAGATAGTGTCGTACTTTTGGGGCAGGTTATACTATTTTCAAGTGACCAATCCGATCTGCGCCAAGAGGACTTTATGCCACGCTCAAGACTAGCCCCCATCGGCCTGTTGCTGGTTTTGTCGGCCTGCTCCGCCAGTCATGACATGTTCAGTGGCAATTATGACGCCCCACCACCGCCCGAAAAAGAAGTATCGATTGACCCATCGGGCACGGTGAATGATCGCCTGGGCGTGGTTGCCGGGGCCAATGTCAGCGGCCCTATCGGCCGTTACCTGTCGTCGCAGGATCGCACCCTGCTGGAGGAAGCCACCCAGAACGCGCTGGAAAACAGCCCCTCGGGCATCGCCGTGAAGTGGCGCAACAATTCCACCGGGGCCAGTGGCACGGTCACACCGCAACCGGCCTTTGACATGGACCGCAAGCCCTGCCGCGAATTCCAACAGCAGATTACGGCCAGCGGGCAACTGGCCACCGGCTATGGCACCGCCTGCCGCGACCGGGGCGGCGTTTGGCGGATTGCGGAGAATGGCTAAACCGTGCCACTATCAGCTTCAAGGGGTAGGGCCAGCCTTTTCTTGCGGCATCGGGCCAATTGTGTAGGATGCGCGCGAAAGTTCTGTAGTTACATGATGGTAAGAAGATGAGCGCAACCAACGGTTTGATGAGTGGCAAACGCGGCTTGATCATGGGCCTTGCCAACAACCGGTCGATCGCCTGGGGCATCGCCCAGGCCCTGCACGAACAAGGGGCAGAGCTTGCGTTCACCTATCAGGGTGAAAATCTGGAAAAGCGCATGCGCCCGCTGGCGGAAAGCCTGGGCAGCAACCTGATCGTGGAATGCGACGTCACAAACGAAGACGCGCTGGACGCCACTTTTGCCGAAATTGAAAAGCAATGGGGCACGCTGGACTTCGTCGTGCATGCCATTGCCTTCTCCAACAAGGATGAGCTGAAGGGCCGCTACGTTGACACGTCGCCGGAAAACTTCGCCATGACCATGAATATCTCCTGCTATTCCTTCACCGCTGTGGCACAGCGAGCGGAAAAGCTCATGCCCAATGGCGGCTCCATGGTCACCCTTTCCTATTACGGCTCACAACGCGTGATGCCGCATTACAATGTCATGGGCGTTGCCAAGGCAGCGCTGGAGGCCAGCGTGCGCTATATGGCCAAGGATTTGGGCAAGAAGAATATCCGCGTCAACGCCATTTCCGCTGGTCCGATCAAGACCCTGGCGGCCTCTGGCGTGGGCGACTTCCGCTATCTGATGAAGTGGAACGAGTTGAACGCACCCCTCAAGCGCAATGTCACCATCGACGAAGTGGGTGGTTCGGCCCTTTACCTGCTGAGCGATTTGTCGACGGCCGTGACCGGCGTGATCCACAATGTGGATTGCGGCTATCATGTCATTGGCATGAAGGACGAAGAGGCCCCGGATATGAGCCTGCAACCCTCAGCACAGAGCTAGTCAGGACACACCATGTCTCTCAATAAATATGGGCATGTCTGGACCGTCACCACCTGGGGTGAAAGCCACGGTCCGGCCATTGGCTGCGTCATCGACGGCACCCCACCGGGGATCGAGCTGTCGGAAGAAGACATCCAGACCTTCATGGACCAGCGCAAGCCTGGCCGTTCCAAATACACCACCGCCCGGCAGGAACCGGACCAGGTGAAAATTCTCTCCGGTTTGTTTGAAGGCCAGACAACGGGCACGCCTGTCCATCTGCAGGTTGAAAATGTCGACGCGCGGTCGAAGGACTATAGCGACATTGCAGAACGGTATCGCCCGGGTCATGCCGACTATACCTATGACGCCAAATATGGCCTGCGCGACTATCGCGGCGGGGGCAGATCCTCTGCGCGCGAAACCGCCATGCGGGTTGCCGCCGGCGCCGTTGCCCGCAAGATACTCGGTGATGGAATCACCATCCGCGGTGCGCTGGTGCAGATCGGCCCACATAAGATCAATCGCGACAATTGGGACTGGGACATCACGACCGACAATCTGTTCTGGAGCCCCGATGCAGACATCGTCCCCGTCTGGACGGAGTATCTCGACGAGTTGCGCGCAAGCGGTAGCTCTACCGGTGCCGTTATCGAAGTCGTGGCCAGCGGCGTCCCCGTCGGCCTTGGTGCGCCACTTTACGGCAAGCTGGATACGGACTTGGCAGCCGCGATGATGAGCATCAATGCGGTAAAAGGCGTTGAGATTGGTAACGGCTTTGAGGCAGCTGCCCTGACCGGTGAAGAAAACGCAGATGAAATGCGGCTGGATGATGACGGCAAGCCGGTGTTTCTCTCGAACAATGCTGGCGGCGTTTTAGGCGGCATTTCTTCTGGTCA
>JAURPT010000020.1 GCA_030836535.1 Alphaproteobacteria bacterium | reverse complement strand
CCAACATGAACACGGCGATCAGCGAACCAGCACCCTTTGGTAAAACGCTGTCCGCATGCAGGAACAACAGCCAGGAATGTTTGGCCTGCCGAGCACCCAAAGCCAATTGTTGGCCCCGGCCCTTCGCACTTTCGATAATGGTGGCACCAGCGGCGTCACACCAACCGATCGTCTCTGCCGACATACCGGCGCTTGAGACAATAATTTCGGCTCCAAGGGGTCCCAGTTCTGACTGCACCATCTGCAAAACCTCGCGAAAACGGGCATCGGGATTAAGAACTGGCATGACAACACTGAGCATGCCCGCAAGTGTAGCTGTATTCGTAGCCCAAGGCACCGCATTCCCTTCCCTACGGCGACAAATGAACATGTTCTTTTTTTGTTCTTTTTTGTATGATAGCCTATTTTTATGGTTCAATCGCGAAACATATCTCCCGATCCACGCCTGCGGGCCCGTGGCAGAGGTAGTTCCTCCAGACAAGAGGGAAGATATGAACGCTTTGCCTCAACACCCTTTGATGACGGCTGGGGCACCTTCGATGAACCCGCGCCCAACCTACGCACGCGTGTAACCCCGGAATCTGCCAAGAGAATTATCACCTATAATGCATCGCCGGATGTGGGCTTCGACCGCACAATCAACCCTTATCAGGGCTGCGAACACGGCTGCATCTATTGTTTTGCGCGGCCAAGGCATGCCTTTTATGGCCTGTCTCCCGGGTTGGACTTTGAAAGCCAGCTATTCGCCAAGGAAAACGCAGCAACTCTTCTGGAACAGGAATTGCGCAAACCGGGCTATGAGGCCGCCCCAATCGGGCTTGGCGTCAACACAGATTGTTACCAGCCCATAGAGAAGTCCTATCGCATTACCCGGCAGGTGCTCGAGGTGTTGGAAGCATATAGCCACCCGGTCTATATCGTCACGAAGTCTGCCATGATTTTGCGGGACATCGACATCCTGCAGTCACTGGCAGCGCGCAATCTCGTCAGCGTCTATATTTCGGTCACAACGCTCGACCGCCAGTTGGCACGCCATATGGAACCTCGGGCGGCCACCCCTGCCCGTCGTCTCGATACCATCCGTGCCCTGAACGATGGTCGCATTCCGGTTGGCGTACTGGTTGCCCCCATGATACCGGGCCTGACCGACCATGAACTGGATTCGATCCTGCAGCATAGTGCTGACGCTGGCGCCCAAAGCGCCGGTTACGTTGCCCTGCGCCTGCCACTGGAAATCCGCGACCTGTTTGAAGAATGGCTTATCACCCACTATCCGGACAAGGCCCGCAAGGTGCTCTCTCTGATCCATGACATTCGTGGAGGCAGAGCCAATGACCCCCGCTTTGGCAGTCGCATGAAGGGCACCGGCCCCTATGCCACCCTATTGGGAGATCGCTTCAAACTGGCCTGCGAGCGTTATGGACTGAGCCTCCGCAAGGGGGAAGAAAAGGGGCAAGTGTCTTCAGCATTGGACAGTTCGCAGTTTGCGCTGCCGCCCAGACCCGGAGACCAACTGGCCCTGTTTGATGCAATAAGGCCGTAGCCAATATGCGCAGGCATGGTATCAACAGACATGCCTGACTTTTCCTTTGAACAAGACGCCCCTACGCCGGTTGCCGGCATTGATGAGGCTGGCCGCGGGCCCTGGGCCGGGCCGGTTGTGGCTGCGGCTGTAATTCTGGATCCGGCTAATTTCCCCGCAGGTTTGAATGATTCAAAAAAGTTGAGTGCCCGCAAACGGGAATCCCTGTTCGAAGAGCTACAAAACTGCGCTCAAATTGGTGTGGGTATGGCCAGTGTCGAGGAAATCGACAGCCTCAATATCTTGCAGGCCACATTTCTGGCCATGCAGCGTGCTGTTGACGATTTACCGGTCAAACCAGCCTATCTTTTAATCGATGGAAATCAAAAACCACCTATAAATTTGCCGCTTAAAACTGTCACGAAGGGTGATGGTCGGAGTTTTTCCATCGCTGCAGCCTCAATTATTGCAAAAAATCATCGGGACTCTCTTATGCGGGAATTGGCACAAACCTACCCAGACTATGGATGGGAGAAAAACGCAGGATATGGGACAGCCCAACACAGGGATGCACTAAATCTTGTGGGTGTAACACCCCATCACCGACGTAGTTTTGCCCCCATTCGCAAGATTCTGACTCAAGATTCTTCCATAAATTCTTGATTCAAAACACTGAATCAAATTTTTGTATTGACGCGATTCGGGCAATGAATCAGGATGGATGACGCGTAAACAACAATGATTGTCCGCCAGGAAAGGCGGCAACAGGACGTGTCAGATGAAAAAAATGCCCCTTAATCGTGTTTTGCGAGGCGAATGTGTTGACGTTTTAAAGCAGCTGCCGGACAGCTCTGTCGACTTGATCTTCGCCGATCCACCATACAATCTACAGTTGAATTCCGACCTACATAGGCCCGATAACTCCAAAGTGGATGGTGTGGATGACGCCTGGGATCAGTTCGCCAGCTTTGATGCCTATGACAGCTTCACACGCGCCTGGTTGACGGAAGCCAAACGCGTCCTCAAGGACGATGGCGGCCTGTGGGTCATTGGCTCCTACCACAACATCTTTCGAGTCGGCGCGATCCTGCAGGATTTGGGTTTCTGGATTTTGAACGATGTGGTTTGGCGCAAGATAAATCCCATGCCCAACTTCCGCGGTACCCGCTTTACCAACGCGCATGAAACCATGATCTGGTGCGCCAAGAGCGAACATCAAAAGAAGTACACGTTCAATTATGAAGCCATGAAGGTCATGAATGATGATGTCCAGATGCGATCTGATTGGCTGCTACCCATCTGCACAGGCAAAGAACGCCTGAAGAATCATGGTGAAAAGGCCCATGCCACGCAGAAACCGGAGTCACTACTGCACCGCGTTATTCTGTCGACAAGCAACAAGGGCGATGTTGTTCTCGACCCCTTCTTTGGCACAGGCACCACCGGCGTTGTCGCCAAACGCCTGGGCCGCAACTATATCGGCATCGAACGCGAGCCAGACTATGTGGACCTGGCCATCCGCCGCCTGAAGAACACCCGCGTGCTGGCAGATGAAGACATTGCTATCACGCCATCCAAAAAATCCCAGCCACGCGTTCCCTTCGGGACTGTTGTTGAACGGGGGCTACTCCGTCCGGGCACCGTGCTCTGTGACCAGAAAAAGCGTCATAGGGCACGGGTTCGGGCCGACGGGTCCATCGTCGCGCAGGACCGCACAGGCTCCATCCATCAGGTTGGCGCCCATGTTCAAGGCGCGCCAGCCTGTAACGGCTGGACCTTCTGGCACTTTGAGGAAAAGGGCAATCTGGTCTCTATCGACCTGTTACGCCAGCAGATCCGGGCCGAAATGGTCGCCTGACCGGCCTTAAAAGTCATGTCACGACGAAAGTGGCTCGGGCTCAAATGCAGCCCGGGCCACTTTTTTCATGACCGTCGGCAAAGCCACATCATCCAATCTGCTGAGGGGTACCCATCGCCCCTCCTCTTCAGATGGCTCTGCATCCACAACCAGGGCAACATGCACGGTAAGCTCCAGCCGAAAGTGGGTGAATATATGCACTACCTGCTGATCAGCCTGTTGCCAATCAGCCTCCAGCGGCACGGCTTCTTCCCGCTCTGCCTGCCAGGGACTGGATGGGAACTCCAACATGCCCCCCAAAAGACCTGTTTTAGGCCGCCGTCGAAGCCACGTCTCTGGCCCGCCCTCGCCTTCACGAAGCAGGCAATAAATATTGGCGCGCCTTGTAGGGCGTTGTTTTTTAGGCGCTTTGACGGGGAAGCGTTCCGGCTCATCAGCTTTCAGCGCCTTGCAGCTGGCATTGATCGGGCAAAGCGCACAAACCGGTTTCTTCGGCGTACAGATTGTTGCCCCCAGATCCATCAGCGCCTGTGCATAATCACCGGGGCGATCAGCCGGCGTTAAAGTCGTGGCGGCAGCCTTAATCGCCTTCTTCGCAGCAGGCATTACGTCTTCAATCGCAAATTGGCGAGCGATCACGCGCTCTACATTGCCATCCACCACTGTTGCCGGGGCATCAAACGCGATGGCGGCAATAGCCGCAGACGTATAGTCCCCAACGCCTGGCAGGGCCTGAAGTCCTTCAACATCCGTTGGAAAAATACCATCCAGCTCAGAGGCAATATGCACTGCACATTTGTGCAGGTTTCGGGCACGGGCGTAGTAGCCAAGCCCGGCCCATTCAGCCAAGACGTCATCCAGGTCGGCTTCAGCCAGCGCTGCCACAGTCGGCCAGCGTTGCAGGAATACCTCAAACCTGTTGCGAACTGTCGCCACGGTTGTTTGCTGCAGCATGATTTCACTCAGCCACACACGATAGGGGTCTGGCACCTCGCCCGGCAGCGCGCGCCAGGGCAAGACGCGGCGATGCGCGTCGTACCACCCTAAAAGCAGTGTTGAAAGGTCGGCTCTGTCCATGTTTCCCAATAGCTGAACCAGCAAGAATAAAAGCGTTGCCATGCCCTGCCCCCACCGTCAAGAATGACCGTATGAGCCCACCAGCTAAACGACCCGGAAAAAGCAAAAAACGCTATGAGCGCGTCCGTGCGACGCGGCACCTGTCGCAGCTGACAAAACCACTGATGGACCCGCTGTTTCGAAGGCAGGGATTTGCAAAAAAAGAAATCGTAACCCGCTGGGCCGATATTGTTGGTGTGGCACTGGCTCAGTCTTCTCGGCCAGAAAAGATCAGTTTTCCGCGCCATGCCCGAAAAGGCGGCACCTTGATGGTGCGAGTTGAGGGCTCGTTTGCGCTGGAGTTGCAACACCGTCAGGCCGACGTGCTCGAACGACTTAATAGCTATTTTGGTTACCAGGCCGTCGACAAAATCGTGATCCGGCAAGGGCCATTGCCACGCGACCACAAAGCACGACAGGAAGCGGCGCTCAATTTGTCCGAGCAGGATCAAAAACAGATCGATTCGCTGGTCGAGGACACAAATAACGACCGCCTGCGACAATCCCTCATGGAAATCGGCCGACAGGTAAAAGGTAAAAACCGCTGAATGCCAAGGAATACCGGGGCTTGCTTGCACATACCCTGAACCGACATCAATGTTCTGTTGTGCCCCTTGGCCGAATCCCCCTATACTTCCCACTACATCTAGTAGGTATGAAATGACGCACACCATATATAGTCGAACCAAGACCGTTACCAAGAAGGCCCTGAAACTGGGCACTATGCTCGCTTTTGCGGGCTTTTTAAGCGCTTGTGGCAGTGGCGAAGACAGCGCATCAGGTGCCAATAGCGGCAACACAGGGACGACCCAGGGCAGCGCGCATGCAGCACCTGTTGACGCCCCGGAAATTGCCATGGGCGATATGATCTTGGGCAATAGCGCGTCGCCGGTGACAGTCATTGAATATGCGTCGATGACCTGTTCACACTGCGCCAGTTTTCACAAGCACACCTATCCGAGGCTGAAAGAGAACTATATCGACACAGGTAAGATCCAATTCGTGTTTCGCGAATTTCCACTCGACACCTATGCGCTGGAAGCTTCCATTATGGCGCGTTGTGCCGGTGAAGAGCGTTACTTTGATGTCGTGAGCGGCCTTTTTGAACGCCAGGAAGAATGGATCCTGCCCCGTACTGCAAGCAAGATCCGGGCTGCCATGCGAGGCATTGGTGCAGACCTCGGCGTGACGAGAGAAATGAATGAAGCTTGCCAGGACAATGAAGCCGTCCAGAAGCGGATTGCGGCGAAACGTAATGAGGCAGTGAACCGATACAAGGTGACAGGCACACCTGCACTTGTGATCAACGGCAAATTGTTTGAACAGGGCGTCGGGTACAACAATGTTGCCCGTCACATAGAAGAGCTATTGGCCGCAAACCAGTAGTCTGGGAAACCATCGGGGGAGGATGGGTTGGAATTTACACGGCTGAGATTATCGGGCTTCAAGTCCTTTGTTGACCCAACCGAGTTGTATATCGAACCGGGTTTGACGGGCGTTGTCGGCCCCAATGGCTGTGGTAAATCCAACCTGCTGGAAGCCCTGCGCTGGGTGATGGGCGAAACCAAGCCCTCTGCCATGCGTGGCTCAGGCATGGATGATGTCATCTTCTCAGGCACAGCAACAAGAGCATCGCGCAATCTGGCTGAAGTAACCCTGTTGCTCGACAATAGCACGCGCCTTGCCCCGGTTGCCCTGAATGAAGATGACCAGATTGAGATTTCCCGCCGTATTGAACGCGAATCCGGCTCTGCCTATCGCGTAAACGGCAAGGAAACCCGCGCCCGCGACGTGCAGCTTCTGTTTGCCGATATGGCAACAGGCGCGCACTCCCCTTCTCTCGTCTCGCAAGGCCGCATTGGCGCGCTGATCAACGCCAAACCGCGTGACAGGGCATCATTGCTGGAGGAAGCCGCTGGCATTTCCGGGCTTCATTCCCGTCGTCACGAAGCGGAACTGCGCCTGCGCGCCGCCGAGACCAATCTGGGGCGTTTGCAAGACGTGATGACCCAGATTGAAGGACAACTGGCGACGCTGAAAAAGCAGGCCCGCCAGGCAGCGCGTTATCGCACGCTGTCCAGTCGTCTCCGCGCGGCAGAAGCCATGATGATGCATCTGCGCTGGTTACACGCAACAACCGCGCTTGAAGCCGCCGAACAGGGCATGACAGCCATTGAAACAGTCGTTCGCGAACGGGCCAAAGTACAGACCAAAGCCAGCACAGATCAGGCGATTGCAGCATCCAAAGTACCGCCCCTGCGCCAGGAAGAATCGGAACGAGGCGCAGCTGTTCACCGCCTGACCGTTGCGCGGGAATCGCTGGACGAAGAAGAAGCCCGCATCTCCCGAGAACTGGGCCAATTGAAAGGTCGTCTTGAACAGGTTGGTCAGGATGCAACGCGCGAACAGTCCCTCGTTACCGATGCTGACAAGCATATTGCGGAACTGCAAAGCGAACGGGACGAACTGCAGAACAATAATGATGGCCATGCCGAACAGTTGGAAGGCCAACAGGCGCTGCTCAACGAATTTGAAGCCGCTGTCGACCGCAATAAAACATTGGCTGACGGCGCCAGTGAATCATTCACCCAACTCAGCGCTCAGAAAACCAGCCTGTCACAACAGGCCTCGAGCCTCGACATCCAGATTGGTGATTTGGACAAACGCATCCAGAGCACACGTGAGCAACATGACGAACTGGCCGCACAGGCACAGAATGACCCAGCCGTTCGTGAAGCAGCAGCCGCAACAGCAGATACCCGGACAGCAGCCGATGCCGCACAAGCAAATGCCGATCAGCTAAGTGTTCAGGCCCTCCAGCACGCTGAAACGGAAGCCGATGCACGTCTTGCTTTTGAAGAAGCACGGGATGAACTGGCCCCCCTTCAAGCTG
>JAURPT010000019.1 GCA_030836535.1 Alphaproteobacteria bacterium | reverse complement strand
TCATCCATTGCCTTTGACCGGCGCATCAACCCGCTAGGCGAACAGGTGCGGGCGATCATGAGCTTTGACCTTGGCCATTGGGATGTCACAGATATGGGCCATGCGGCGGCAGAAGCCTACGAACAGGTTGAAAGCGGCCTGTTCACCAAGGAGGACTTCCGTAAATTCGGGTTTGAGAATTCTGTGCATCTTTATGCAGACAATAACCCGAATTTCTTCAAGGGAACGGCTGTGGAAACAGAAGCCGCTGCGGTTTTGACTGCATAGGTCGTCTGCCAGACCCACCCCATTCGCTGAAAAAAGCACCTTAGGCGCAGGATTCGGTTTGCTTCTGCGTTTAATAGTTTGTTTACTATGGTCTTTCGCGAATGAGGGAAGCGTGACCAAGCCGAACAGCGACGGGGTAACACCTGATCAAGAACCTGCGTCTGGAAAGCTGGGCATCCCAAAGCGTTTGCTGCCCTGGCTCATTTTAGCCTGTGGGGCGTTGGTCGCCGGGATATTGATCCTCCTCGGCCCTGATGTGCAACCCCGTGTTGCGGACTCTGTTGCGCCTCTGGTGCGGGTGGCTGAGGTTGACCCCCAGACATATCAGTACAGTGTGCACACACACGGGACGGTCGTGCCGCGCACAGAAAGCAATCTGGTCGTAGAAGTCGACGGTAAAGTTGTCACTATCTCGCCCGCGCTGGTTGCTGGCGGTTTTTTTGCTGCGGGCGATGTACTCCTTGAAATAGAGGCTCTTGACTACCGCACGCGTCTGTCAAAAGCGCGAGCCTTTCTGGACCGCAGCACGAGTGATCTGGACAATGCCCAGAAGAACCACAAACGACAGGAACGATTGCTTGCCCGTGGCGCTGTCAGTGATGCGCATCTTGACGATGCTTTCAATCGGTTGAAGATTGCTGAGGCAACGCTTCAGGAAGCCAAGGCCAATGTGTCACAGGCTGAACGAGACCTGGCCCGTACGAAGATAATGGCCCCCTTTGATGGCCGAGTACGATCAGAGCGGGTAGATGTTGGCCAGTTTGTTCGTCGCGGCGACCAGGTCGGCACGATATATGCCACGGATTATGCCGAGGTCAGATTACCTATCCATGATGATGAACTTGCCTTCCTCGATATCCCGCTATTGCAGCATGAGCAGGAACTGGCAACCTATCCGGATGTGACCCTTTCCGCCAATTTTGCGGGCGACCGTCGCCAGTGGCGAGGTCAGGTGGTGCGTACGGAGGGGGAACTGGATCCTGATACGCGGATGATCCACGTGGTGGCCCGGGTAGCTGAGCCCTACGGCAATACTGAGGGGCAGTCGGGCGAAATAGCACCGCTTTCCATCGGTTTGTTTGTGGACGCAGAAATTCACGGGCGTACAGAGCCCAATGTGACTGTGCTGCCACGAACCGCGCTGAGGGACGATAACCAGCTTCTTATTGTCGATAGTGACAACAAACTGCGCTTCCGAGAAGTTGAGGTGCTGCGCGTCAATGGTAGTAATATCTATGTGGGCAAGGGGATTAACCCGGGCGACCGTGTGTGTCTTTCGGCCATGCAGAGCAGTCAGGAAGGCATGCTTGTAAGGGTTGTTGACGAGGAAGACAGCGTTAGACAACCATCATCTGATACGGCCCTATGAGTGGTCCTATCGCATGGTTTGCCCGTAACCCGATTGCGGCCAATCTGTTACTTGGGTTCATGGTCCTTGCTGGGCTTGTGTCCCTGCCATCCATGCAGCAGAAGTCATTTCCTGACCTTGACCTGAACCTCATTACCGTCTCTGTCCTTTATCTGGGGGCGGCACCTGAAGAGGTAGAAGAAGGTGTTTGCATTCGTGTGGAGGAGGCCCTGGAGGGTATTCAGGGTGTAGAGAAGATCACGTCTGTTGCGACCGAAGGCGTGTGCTCTATCTCTGTAGAGCTGCTTGAAGATGAAGACCCGTCCATCATTCTGGGCGATGTGAAAAACAGGGTCGATGCCATCGACACCTTTCCCAAAGAAACGGAACAGCCGGTTATCACGCTTGTCGCCAATGAAAGTACCGTTCTGGAAATTGCGGTCACCGGTCCTGAGGACGAGCTACAGCTCAAAGCCATTGGCCAACAGGTTCGCGATGAAATAGCTGCGTTACCGGGTGTTACGCAGGTTAACCTGACTAATTCTCGGCCTTATGAAATTTCAATCGAGATCTCCGAAGAATCCCTGCGGCGCTATGGGTTGACCTTTGACCAGGTTGCCAGTGCCATCCGGTCGGGATCGCTCGATCTGCCTGGCGGCACCATAAAAACAGTTGGGGGTGAGATTCTTCTGCGGACCAAAGGGCAGGCCTATCGGGGTCCGGAATTTGAAAGACTGCCGATATTAACGCAACCAGATGGCACCCGGATTTATCTTCGGGACATTGCAACGGTTGTCGATGGGTTCGAAGACACAGACCAGAAAATCTGGTTCGATGGCAAACCAGCATCGCTTATTCGGGTATCGCGCACCGAAAGCCAGGATATCCTCGAGATCGCCGACGCCGTTGGTGAGTATCTGGAAACCGGGACGGATCATTTGCCAGAAGGGGTCAAGTTAACGGTCTGGTCGGATGGCTCACGCTTCCTGCGTGCACGGTTGGATACATTGTTTGACAGTGCGCGGCAGGGCTTCCTGCTGGTGCTGCTTGTTCTGGCGTTGTTCCTCAAGCCGCGGCTGTCCTTCTGGGTCAGTGTTGGGGTGCCGGTGGCGTTCCTGGGGGCAATAGCCCTTGCCAAGGCGCTGGGTCTGTCCGTCGACGGCATTTCCACATTCGGCTTTATTCTGGTGTTGGGGATATTGGTGGACGACGCAGTGGTCGTGGGTGAAAGGGTCTATTCCCTGCAATACCGAACCGGGCGGGCAGAGACCGAAGAGCACTTGCTGGAAGCGTCTGTTGAAGGGACGCGCCAAGTTTCGGTGCCTGTAATCTTCGGCGTTTTGACCACAGCCACGGCTTTTATTCCCATCATGCTTGGCCCTGGCACCATCGGCCAAATTCAAACAGTGATTGCGACGATTGTTCTGTGCTGTCTGCTCTTTTCAATCATTGAGTCGCAGCTCGTGTTGCCATCTCATCTGGGCCACAAGAGAATTTCCAGTTCGACAGGCGAAGTGAGCCTGATGTTGGCGCCTCTGCTGATTATTTTCCTCTGGGAGATATCTTGGGACAGCCGCAGCTTTCTTGGCCTTGCCGTTCTGACCCTGAGTGCGTTTCTGGCCTGGCATCTGAGCGGTGGTTTCGCGCCATTCGCCAAGAAACTTGTTCGAGCGCAGCAGCATTTTTCTGATGGCCTGGAGTGTTTTATCGACGTCCGGTTTCGTGGTTTGGTCAATCGCGCTGTTACGGCACGAGGGGTGACCGTTTCCATCGCCGGAGCAGTCTTTATCATCACGATCGGGGCGGTAGCCGGCGGCCATATGCCGTTCTCGTTTTTCCCTTCCATTCCGTCGGATGCCATTACCGTCCGTCTTACGATGCCCCTTGGAACGCCAGCCTATGTCACGGAGGAGGTCGCCGACACGATAAGGCTGCGGGGTGAAGAACTAAAGGCATCGCTGGACCAAGAATATCCAACAGGACCGCCTGTTACGCATATTCTGACGGCACTGGGAGGTCATCCGGTCAGCAACAGTGGCGGTGGCCCATTTGCCCAGGATGCGGCCCCAACGGGCGGCCATCTTGCCGAGGTGACAATGCAATTGGTGCCGGAAGACCTGCGCGATATCGGCACGTTGGAAATCACTCAACGCTGGCGGGATTCTGTTGGCATGATCCCCGATGTTGTGGAACTCGCTTTCGCGGGTTCCAGCTTCAGTACCGGCGCGGAAATTGACCTGCAGCTTGAAGGGGCTGATCTGGAGGAACTGAGAATTGTCGCGGCCAAATTCCGGCAGAAGCTGACGGAATACCCTGGTGTCGTCGACATTGCGGATTCCTTCCGCGCGGGCAAACGCGAAATTCAGCTCGAAATTCTTCCGGCGGGTGAAGCCCTGGGCGTTAGTCTGGGCATGTTGGCACGGCAGGTGCGGCAGGCCTTTTACGGCGAGGAAGTGCAGCGCGTCCAAAGAGGGCGTGACGACGTACGCGTTATGCTGCGTTACACGGAGTCTGAACGCAAAACGCTGAACTCGTTGGCCTCCATGCGTATTCGCACGGCCGATGGCTCAGAGGTACCCTTTGCCACGGTTGCGCGTGCACATTTGGACCGTGGCTTTTCATCCATTCGGCGCGCAGATGGTCGACGTGTTGTCAACGTGACCGGCGACGTTGACCGCACCATGATTACGGCCAATGAAATCCTTGCAGACTTCAATGTAGGGCCTGCTTTGGAGATCATGCGGGACCATCCCACCGTGAGCTATGGTCTTGAGGGGACACAGCGCGAGCAGAGCGAAACAGTAGAAGCACTGGTGCCGCTTTTTGTCCTCGCGCTGTTTGTCATTTATGCCTTGCTGGCGGTCCCGCTTCGGTCCTATGGCCAGCCGCTGATCATTATGTCGGTCATTCCATTTGCGTTTGTGGGCGCGATCTGGGGGCACATCATCATGAAAATGTTTGGCCGGCTCGATAGCCTCGCCATCATGTCGGTGATGGGCTTCATTGCGGCCTCCGGCGTAGTCATCAATTCAAGCTTGATCCTGGTGGCAGAGATCAATCGTGGACGTGCCAATGGCCTGTCTGTATTTGACGCGACCGTGGAAGCCGCGGTATCGCGGTGCCGCCCGATTTTGCTGACATCGCTGACGACATTTTTCGGCCTTGGGCCTTTGCTGCTCAATCGCAGCGTACAGGCAGGCGTGCTGATCCCTATGGCAACATCGGTCGCCTGGGGTGTGCTCTTGGCAACGGTTGTGACGCTGTTTGTTGTCCCGGCCGGTTATCTTGTGCTGGAAGATATCAAGAAGCGCGGTAGCCTGCCCTCTGCCTTCGCAAAAGACTGAGGCGAATATACATATGTTGCGCCTACGCGTATTGGCAGGGTAGCGGGACACGGACCATGAAGGGAAAATCTATGTGGCGAAAAACTCTGGTGGCTCTCTTGGTGCTCCTGCCGCTTTCGGCAGTACAGGCGCAGGAACTGGCCTTTACGGCCATCCCGGACCAGACCGAGTCACGGTTGCAGCAGCGCTTCGCTAAAGTTTCCCAATATTTACAGGATGAATTGGGCATCACGGTCCGATATGTGCCGGTCAAGTCATATGCGGCTGCGGTGATGGCATTCAGAAACAATCAGGTCCAACTGGCCTGGTTTGGGGGCCTTTCTGGCGTTCGGGCGCGCATTGCTGTGCCGGGTTCTAAGGCCATCGCGCAGGGTGAAGAAGACCCCGATTTTGAGACATATTTTATCGCCAACACAGCAACCGGCTTACAGCCGGGCGAAGATTTTCCGAAGACCATTCAAGGCCGTACATTTACGTTTGGCTCCAAGGGATCAACGTTGGGCCGCCTCATGCCCGAATTCTTCATTCGCCAGACTTATGGGCGTAGCCCGGAGGACGTCTTCCGTCGCGTTGGGTTCAGTGGTGACCATTCCCGTACGATTGCGCTGGTGCAGGCCGGTGCCTATGAGGTTGGTGCTGTAAACTTCAAGGTCTGGGAGAAGGAGCTCGCATTGGGGAAAATCGATCCCGAAAAGGTTCAGATCATTTGGACGACACCGCCCTACGCCGATTATCAGTGGACGATCAGAGGCGATATGGATGCCCAGTTTGGTGAGGGTTTTGGCGCGAAGGTGCAGCGTGCGCTATTGGCGCTGGATGATCCGGCGGTTCTGGCTGCTTTCCCCCGCAAGCGGTTTATACCAGCCACAAATGAAGATTATGCACAGATTCTGAGTGTAGGGCGCCAAGTCGGCCTGATCGACTAGGACTGGTGAATTGCTTTCTGGTTAGGCGGCAGTGTCAGCGGTAACGCCGACCCGTGCATACGCCCTGACCCTGCGAGACAGATAGTCTATGCCGATATTCAACGCTGCCGTGACGGCGATCAGCAGCATGGCACGGTCCAGTCTTAGCTCTGAAAAGGCGTTGTCGATGTAAAAGCCAAGCGTTGCCACACCCAGCATGCCGAAAACGGCTGTTTCACGCATGATGACTTCCCACCGATAGAACAGATAGGCCAGAAGCTGCGGGTATGCACGGGGCAGGACCTCGTAAAAATATCTGTCCAATCGTCGCCGGGGTGTGTCGGGGCGCATCGCGAATTGCCCTGTATGGCGGCCGACCAAGTGCCCGATGATGGCCCCATTATGCAGGGCCAGTGCCACGACGGCTGGTAGCATCGAAGGCCCCCAGAATTGCAGGAGCATGAATGCCAACAGATATTCCGGGGTGGAGCGCAGGATGATCAGTCCGGCATTGCCAAGGAAACGCCCGCTGCGGTTTATCAGCAGCGGCGAAATCGCGGGAAAAAGTACAAGGGAAAGAATGCCGGTCAGTGCCAGGGCCAGCATTGTCACCTGAATGGTCGATACGGCGCCGGGTAAAATTTGCAGTGACCACAAATCACCAAGCCACTCCCATAGTCCCAATAGGGCTGCGCTCAAGGACAGCCCTGAGTCACGGAGGGGCGATGGCACAATGTCTTCTGCAAAAAATCTGAGGACATTGCCCATATCAAACGGATAGGCATTCCAGGGCAGCAGGAAAAGCCCCGCCAGGCAAAGCAGGGGGATGGTCGCAGGGCGGGCCCAATGGTGCACGGATGCAATCAGTAAATAGAAGAGGATGAGAAGGCCTGATACCTCGGGATAACTTCCTTCCAGAAAGGCGCTTTCCAGATGATATCCGAGCGTGGGTAGGCCGACAAAACCGAGGATCGCACTGGAGCGAAGCCCACACTCCAGGCGATAGAGCGCGTAGATCTTGAAATGCGGCCATAGGTCCGGCAGCCGGACATAGAGGTATCGGGATACCCAATCTACGCTGCGGGGAATGACCTGCGCACTCGGAGATGCTGTTTCTTCGGCAATTTCGGCAAAAAGCTTGGCAAAAATTGCCGCATAGGGCACTGCAATGGCTAGCAATCCGGTCAGGGGTGAGGGTCCAAAGAACTGCAGGAAAATCAGCGCCCAGAATAATTCATGGACGGACCGCAGCACGGCGCAGATGACGCGGATGGACCGAGCAAAAAAGGCCGCCGACAACACGAAGCCAATGCAGCCTGCTACCACCACGCCTAAAATGGCAATGCCGATGGTTTAGGCCAGCGTGGTCGTCAGTTCCGCCCCGGCGGGAAAGCTGGGTGCCAGCAGCCCGGCACCAAAACGCAGAACCTCGCTCCAGGGGTCGGTCGCAATCACCTCCAGGTCTGACAGCGGTATCAGCACCAGGGCTACTGCCAACAGCCCTAGGCCGACCAGGGTCGGGCGAGAAAGCGGTGGGCGCATCATGCAGGGGTTGCGGTGCGGTAGAGCGCCGCCAAGTCCCGATCAGACAGGTCGCCGGGCGGTGCATCAAATTCAACCTTCCCGTCTTTTAACCCGATCACTCGGTCGACGTATCGACAGGCAGCGGCGACACCGTGAAGAGCCATGATGCAGGTCTTGCAGGATGCGACGAGCAGAGACAGCATCCGTTCTGCCTGGCGTTCGTCCAGGGCCGAGCAGGGTTCATCTGCAATAAGTACATCAGCGCCCCGGTAGAGAGCACGCCCGATGGCGACGCGCTGTCGCTGTCCGCCAGACAGCTGTGTTGGCCGCTGAAATATCTTATCTTCCAGCTCAAGCTCTTCGAGGAGGGCGCGCACTGCAGCGACCTGAGGCCTTGCAGGTTGAACAAGGTTCCGGAGGTTGCTGAGGAACGGCTGGGTATCCAGCAGGCCCATATAGACGTTATGGAAAATAGATAAATTATCTGCCAGGCCCAGCAGTTGGGGGATCAGGACGGCATGATTCTGACTGTCATTATAGATGTGGTTGAGGAGCGTTGATTTGCCCGCACCGCTTTCACAGATGATTGCAATTTTTTCGCCGGGGAAAATCTCCAGATTAAGACCGGACAATATGGGGCGGTCCTCGCCATATCCGATCGATCTGTCCTCAAGACGGATAACAGGCCTATCCGCAACCTCACCTGTCTCTATCAATTCTTTCCACCCTCAATGTGTTCCTGATGCTGCCGTCAATCGTCTTGTTCCTGAAAGGTACGCGGCGTGCCCGACTTTCTCAAGGCGCACAATTGGTGGTTTGACAGCACCTTGTTTTCCATGGGGATGGGTTAGGCAATCAGCTTTCTGACGTCTTTCGCGGGAGGGGCGCCAGGAAAGAGCATGATCACAGCTTCATCAAAGCCGGCAGCTTTGTATCGCTCAAATTTTTCCTTCAACTCACCAAGGTCGGTATCACTATCCAACACGATGGTTGAGACGATAGATTTGGTGCCGCCTGCCCGGGCATATCTTGCTGCTGCATCTTCCAGTTCTTCCATGGAGCGATAATGGGCTGAGGCAATTCATCCATCATAGTTTTTGGCGGCATTTTCTACCCCGGCACCCCATGTACCCAGCAGAAGCCGGGGCGAGGTGTTGAGTTGTCG
>JAURPT010000018.1 GCA_030836535.1 Alphaproteobacteria bacterium | reverse complement strand
TTCTGCCCCGAGGCCTTCAAGCGTGGCGACAGCGGCGTCCAGTTTTTCCTGCCGACGGCCGGCTACAATGACTTTGGCGCCTGCGCCGGCGAACCGCTTGGCAAATGAAAAGCCAATACCTGTTGCGCCGCCGGTAATGACGACGACTTTGCCTTCAAAATTATCCATGTCTTGCTTCCTCTGAATGTCGGCCGTGAATGAAGGTGGGCCGCGATGAACGCGGCCCAAAGAGTTAGATGGAGCCCGCCAAATTTGCACCGCCGGAAATACTAATGCATTCGCCGGTGACCCAGTCGGACGCCGGCGAGACGAAGTAAAGCATCGCATTGCCCAAATCTTCGGGGGTGCCTAGGCGTTCGGCGGGCACTTTCATTTCCTTGGCAAAAGCGGGCAGGTCTTCTTCCGTCAACTGCAACGCCTTCATGGAAACTTCAGTTGGGACAAGACCCGGTAACACGGCATTCACGCGAATGCGCGGGGCCAGCTCATAGGCGAAGGATTCTGTCAGCGAGTTCACGCCGCGCTTTGCCGCACTGTAATGGCCGCTGGTCGGGACAATTCTGTCCGCGGCGATGGACGAAACATTCACAATGCGCCCGCCATCTTCCATGACCCGGGCAGCATAGCGGGTGCAGTTCCATACGGCTGTCAGATTGAGGGCGACGGTGGCGTCCCATTCCTCGCGGGGTAGGTCGATCAACGGTGCCTGAATGGGCGAGCCGCCGGCATTATTGATCAGGATGTCGAGACGGCCCCATTTGTCGATGGCAGCCTGCATCAGATTTTCAATGTCTTCGTCTTTGGTGACATCGGTGGCAACGGCAATAGCTTGGCCACCTTCTTCGCGGATGGCAGCGGCTACCTGTTCAATCTGGGCTTCCCGTCGGCCTGCCAGCACAACGCGTGCCCCCGCACGGGCCAGAACATGGGCGGTGCCTTCGCCAATGCCTGTGCCAGCACCGGTGATGACGGCAACGTCGCCGTCTAGCATGAATTGGTTGTCGGACATGTCTTTCTCCCTGTATCCGATGGCCGCCGGGCCATCAATTCCCCCTGTACAAGCCCATAGACTAGACTGCCAGAACGCCGTCGCCAACCTGTCTACGGCGCTGACGAAAAGAATGGGTTAGCGTTCATCCAAATTTTGTACAGGGAGAAGACTCATGGAGATGAAATCCATCAACGAACAGGTGATCACAGAATTCCGCGCCAATGGCGGCAAGGTCTCGATGTTCGATTATCCGCTCATTATTCTGCACACGATTGGCCGCAAGTCTGGCGATGTGCACCTCGTGCCGTTGGGCCTGTCCCCCAGCGATGATGGCGAGATTTATCTTTACGGTACATTTGTGGGTTCCCAGACCGACCCGGCCTGGGTGCTGAATCTGCGGGCGATCCCGGATATTGATGTTGAGCTGGCAGAAGAAACCTATGCCGCCCATGTCGAGGAAATTCACGGTGAGTTGGCAGAAGCACGTTTGAAGGCGATGGCTCGATTTTCGGACGTCTTTGCCGATTACATCGAGAAGGCCGCGCCGCGTATCATCCCCGTTTTCCGTGTGAACTGCAAATAAGCAACGGCTTTACATGGCGTCAGCCAATGAACATTTGCGACGGATCGCGCGGCATATAGCCGAGCATACAGCGCTCTATCTGCGTGATCCCGAAGCCGCCCATATCTGGGATTCGAGTGTCATTGGTATTCCCGGTCCGGTCAAAACGCTTTTGTTGCATACCACGGGTCGCAAAACAGGGCAGGGCCGGCCCATCGTGTTGCAATATTTCACCCCGGATGACCTCTATGTGGTTGTTGGCTCCAAAGCTGGCGTTGCAGACCATCCGGCGTGGTATCTGAACCTGTTGGACGAGCCGAAATGTCGGTTTCAGGCAGGGGCGTATGGGACAAAGGCAAGGGCGTGCTCCGTAGCGGGCGAAGAGTATGCGCGGCTCTGGCAATATGTCTGCGCAGAGCAGCCGGAATACACGAAATACCAGAAGCGGACCGACCGTCAAATCCCGGTGGTCGTGTTGGAGCCAATTGAAGATTAAGGCTTAGTCGTCGAAGCCAATGAATGTCGCTGCATCGTCGAGTGACTTGCGGCGAGACACCACGGCATTAGCTGGGAAGCTATCATCCGGGTAGCCCATGGCCACACAGATCATGATCACTTCGTCTTCGGGAATGTTGGCATGCTCGCGCACCACCGGTGACTGCATAATCCCCTGGCTGTTAATCACGCAACCCAGACCGCGTGACCAGGCAGCGTTAACCAGGGCATTGGTCACCGCACCACAGTCATAGGGGGCAACGTCACCGCCGTGCAGCGCCCGGTCATAGGTGACGACAATAGAGACAGGCGCGTCAAACTGGCGGAAACCGCGCAGGACCCAGTCCTGCCGCTTTTCCTTGTCATCGCGGGCGATCTCCATGGCCTCGAATAACTGAATGGCAACCTCTACCTGGCGCTCTCGGTGCACCCCTTCCAGCGCCCCCGACATGCGGAATTCGCGGGAATGGGGTACGCCCGCCAAATTGCGCTCCGTATTGCCCGCACGAATGCGGTCCAGCGGCTCACCGGAGACAACATGGAAGTGCCATGGCTGGGTGTTGAGGGATGATGGCGCCCGCATGGCCATGCGGATGACCTCTTTGATCAGGTCCTTGGGAACAGGCTTGTCCAGATAGCCGCGAATACTGCGGCGTCCCAGTACGACGTCATCATAATCCATTTTTGTCTTTCCGATTTGGCCTAGCTGGCCTTTACCAGCAGCTTGCCAATATTGCCACCATTAAACATGAATTGGAGCGCTTCAGGGTATCGGTCGATCCCTTCAAGAACTTCTTCGTCGGCGATGATGGACCCGTCAGCAACCCAGCCTGCCAGTTCTGCCATGGCCGGGCCAATATGGTCAGGGAAGTGGAAATAGGCATAGCCCTCCATCGTTGCCTGCCGTTCTGCCAACCGCAGATACATGGATGGGCCAGTGACATTGTCCATATCGTCATATTGGGAAATGGCGCCGCAGATTACGACCTTGCCATGCATGGCAATATGGTCCAGCACGGCATCCAGCACCGGGCCGCCGACATTGTCGAAAAAGACATTCACACCGTTTGGCGCCAATTCGCGCAAGCGCTCGGTCACATTTTCGTTCTTGTAATCAATGGCCGCATCAAAACCCAATTTCTCGGTCAGATAGGCGGTCTTCTTGGCACCGCCTACGATGCCGATCACCGTTGCGCCGTCGCGCTTTGCGATTTGGCCTGCGATAGAGCCAACAGCGCCTGCAGCGGCTGAAACAACAAACACATCGCCTGCATTCGGTTTGGCGACACAGCGAATACCGATCCAGGCCGTAATACCGGTTGAGGCACCCAACACGCCGAGATAGGCGCTGGCGGGGGCGATAGATGTATCGATTTTCTCAAGGAGTTCTGTGGGTACGGTTGCCACAGTTTGAGCACCAAGGCCACCGCGTACCGCCTGGCCAACCTCCCAGCCATCGGCAGCTGACTCGATGATGCGGCCAACACCGCCGGCCAGAATGGTCTGGCCCATTTCTACCTGCATGTGGAAGCCCTCACCCCGCAACATGGTACGGGTGCCGGCATCAACAGAGATATAGTCAACGGCAACCCGGACCTGACCATCTGCCAAGGGTGCGAGCTCTTCTGTCTCTACGGAGAAACAATCGGGGGTTGCCTCGCCAAC
The DNA here is from genome assembly GCA_030836535.1 of Alphaproteobacteria bacterium. GTDB lineage: Bacteria > Pseudomonadota > Alphaproteobacteria > SMXS01 > SMXS01 > SMXS01. Next base: position 9,728 of record JAURPT010000018.1, on the reverse strand, counting down.
CGGGCGGTTGGCGAGAATAACTTGCGTATTGGTTTGCATGGCGCGTTTAGCCTCGTGCTGAAGGTTTACTCAATATTGTGCCGTTACAGGCGAGCACCCTCACTGCCTATCGGGGCCCAGGCCAACAGGGAGGCATCGTCGGAGAAAGTGTTCTTCACCAGATCAATGCCAAATTCGTCGGCCATTTCCTTGTACTGCATCCAGGACTGCACAGCGGCAATGGGTGTGCCGGGGCCTTCGTCAAATTGCAGCGGGCCGTATACGTTGGCGGTGTAAATCAGATCTTCTTCACCAACGCGTTGGGTGGCTTCGTGGCGCGCACCAGCAGGCTCATAGAACCAGACGCCGGGGCCGTAGCCTTCGGGTGGTCCCGCGCGATAGCCGATATAGCCATTGAGGACCATAAAGTCGGCCGACCCCAGGTGATAATGCGGTCCGGCCACGCCATTATGGCGTACGATCATGGATGAAATGCCGGTTTCCTCGCTAACACGCAGAATTTTCAAGGCCATGCCAGGTACCAGGTCATTTTCCATCCAGGGCACAGCCCGTGTGTCGATAAAGTGTGGGTGGACCGAGCGGCCAACATCTGCTGCAACGCCTTCGGCGGCTACAACGAGCGCCTTGGAATCGCTACCTGCAATGGCGAGCGGCTGCGGTTCACCCTGATAGGCGGGCGGGCGGTCCTGCATACATTCAGCCAGTGTGTTAGGTACCAGTGTGACGCCACGATCCCTGGCGGCGGTAATGATATCCAGGCTGGTCAGTACGCTGTCGACCGACTTGCCATCGTCGTTCAGGAACGCCACGGGGCCGTAGAAATTGGCCAGGAACTCGGTGTCTTCCTCTGCGACCAGACGTTCGATTTTGGCATTGGCAGGCACATAACCCCAGGTGCCGGGTTCCAGTTTGCCGGACATAGGGCCATCCGGGTAAGTCATGGTGCCAGACAGGACTATCATGTCCATGGCACCCAGATAGATCAGGCCGGAAAGTTCAGTGCCGGCATCCAGCTTGATAACGATGGTGAACATGCTGGTTTCCGTACTGGCACGCAGCGGCTTGAATGACATGCCGGGTGCCTGTGGCAGGTTGATCCACGGCAATATGTTGGTATCGATGCCGCCTTCAATGCCATTGGGCCGGAATTCTGGATTGTATCCTGTGCTCATCTTGCTCCCCTCCGAAACATTTGCCGGACCTGCCCGGCTTCCTGAAAATTGGAGCAAAATGTTGGCCTATCGTGGTGGCAAACTCAAGCAGCTTTGCTCATTTGTCCGAACATTTTGGGTCGACAAACTAGTGCTTGCACAGGCATGTATTTCGCGTGACATTGTAAATCATAGAGCCCCCCACGCGCCGACAAATCAGACTGAGCGCACAAGAATGCAGAAGAGGAGTAACTGCATGGCAACCATGATGGAAGACGTGCCCGTTCACTTGCGCGGCAATGGCCGCCCGGAATCAGTGGAACACTCACTGTCAAACCTAACGGTCAAAGGCAGCCTCCCGCCGGAGCTGGACGGTCGTTATATACGTACTGGTGCCAACCCTTTCACCGGGTACAGTGACCACCCCTTCGCCGGAGACGGTATGGTGCATGGCATCCGTATTAGTGATGGCAAGGCCGAATGGTACCGTAACCGGTTTGTTCAGACGCCCTTTATCACCAACCCCGATATCAATGCCGCTGACCCGGCAGTGATGATGGATATGACCATGTCCAAGGCCAACACCCATGTGATGGGCCATGCTGGCAGACTGTTGGTGATGGAAGAGGCACACTTTCCTTATGTGATTGATGGTGACATGAACACGGTTGGCCCGCTGGACTTTGATGGCGTGCTGACAAGTTCCTTCACCGCCCACCCGAAAATTTGCCCGGAAACCGGCGAAATGCTGGCTTTTGGCGCTTCTGTTATCCCGCCGCATTTGCGCTACTACCGCATTTCTGCGGACGGCAAGATGGTGCATGTCGAGGACATCACCATCGGTGGTCCGGTGATGATGCATGACTTCAACATCACGCGGAATCATGTGATCTTTATGGACCTGCCAGCGGTGTTCGACATGCAAAAGGCCATGACGGGTGACGGCATGCCCATCGGTTGGGATGAAAATTATCCGTCGCGTTTCGGCGTCATGCCGCGCGACGGCAACGACTCACAGGTCAAATGGTTCGAGCTGAACCCCTGCTATGTCTTCCACCCGATGAATTCTTACGAGGAAGGCGACAAGATCATTCTGGATGTGCTGCGCTATGACTATGTCTGGCGGGATTCCGCCATCGATATGCCGCCGGCAGCGCTGTGGCGCTTTACGCTGGACCTGACAACTGGTCAGTCCCACGAGCAGCAGCTTGATGATGTTGCCACCGAGTTCCCGCGCGTTGCGGAAAGCCTGGTTGGTCTCAAGCATCGCTATGGCTATGCCATGCGCCTTGATGATCGTGATCAGATTGGTGACTCAATCAGCTCTCGCGGTGGCATCCGTAAATATGATTGCGAAACCGGCGCAACAGCCGACATCGATTACGGCCCAGGCCGAACAGGCGGCGAACCCGTTTTTGTACCCTCTGCCAATTCCAAGGCGGAAGATGACGGGTATCTGATGACCTATGTCTATGACGAAAACAAGGACGCCAGTGAGTTCGTGATTATGGATGCAGCGTCTATGGATAACGAACCCATTGCGACGGTCGACCTGCCTCGCATTCCCAATGGCTTCCACGGCAGTTGGACGGATAGTTCCGTCGCAGACTAGGACAAGTGCCATTGCGCTCAAGAAAACGGGGGCCTGTTGGCCCCCGTATTTTTTTGGTGCTGATTTAGACGTCTAAAAAAAGACGTAGGACCTTACCACCACATTCTTCCGGCAGGGTGCATCCATCGGCACCGTCGGATCGATGCAGGCGGTATGGAACGAATAGCGCGACACAGACCCGTCGGTGATGGAGTCATAGCATTTCAGCATGGAGACTTCGTTCGGTTGTTGGCGCGGGAACCAGTACCATTCATGGTCTGGCCGGTTGGTAAAGCGCGTGGTCTCACCCACCCGGTCATCATAGATGCGGTAATTGTTGATATAGGGCTGGGTCGCAAAAGACGGCCAGGCACACAGCACAAAGGGGAATTGTTCCACCGTTTCCATGGGCTTGGCGAGGTTGATCGACATGAAGCGGCGCGACATTTTTTCGTCGGCTTCCGCCTCCGTATAGGTCTGGGTACGGCCAAAATTGCGCAAATTCTTCGTCAGCAACTCGCGGCACCGAACCCGGCCGCTATTGTCGTTCAAATCATTGTGCACAAGGTTGGCATAGTTCGCATTGACGCCGGGGTTTTTGGCGTCCTGGTCCTCGGTCCGATCACCTTCATAGTCTTTATCGAAGACATCGTGATTATAGACCAGAGCATCTGTCGCGCCGGGGAAGAAGTCGAGCAGCAGTTGTTCAATTTCCGGGTAGAAGACGCGTTCTACCTCGGCTGAGTCGTAGAAATTCTGGCATTTCGAATCCATATGCGCCAGTGACACGCCCAGCTTGTCCATGCATTCCGGCGTCTCTGGTGAAAGACCGGGGTAATATTCCTCGATACGGCGGGCATCGCGCATCACATGGGGGAAATACAGGTTTCGCCGCATGGTGTGCTTTTCTTCCTGGCGCAGCATGTCGGCTTCTGCCTTGCGTGCCGGGTCTTTCCAAAGGGCATTTGAGGTCACAACGGAATAGGTGGGGTTTTCGTAGACCGTATAGGGCAGGGGCAATGCCAAGCCACCTTCAGGGGCTTCAATATTGTTCTCGCGAATATAGTCGACGCATTCGTCGAAGCTCTTGAAACCCAGCCCCCATTCGGTCTCAATCGGGCCCGGAGGTGCGTTTTCGATCTTCTCAAACACACGCTGCCCTTCTCCAGTAGCAACCTGTGCAATGGCATCTTCCAGCGCTAATGTGGTGCCGGCATCACCATCCTTTTCGAACGCCATGTAGGACAGCCCGCCATGGGCCGCCACGGGTTCGGGCTGGCCTGCTGTCAGCTCTAGCGTCGGGACGTAGGGGATCGATACAGTCTCTTCATTTTCAGTCTCGTTGATCTGATCCATGACCTACTCTCCATCAAAACTGGGCTATGCTTGCATATCGGCTGTGGTAACGCCAGTGGCCCCGGTTTGGTCTAATGACCAAACAAGGGGGAAAATCCATGAAACTGATACGGGTTTACAACGACGCCGATGGCGAGTCGCACATCGACGATGTTGAGATTGAACTGAACAATGAGGGTGCCTCTGGCCGTGCCTCGGATATGTGGGAAGTGGAAGGCATTATATTCCGGGAGATCATCCCCGGCGGCAGTGCCGACTGGCACCCGGCCCCAAGGCGGCAATTGGCGATTAACCTTTCCGGGGAAGCAGAAATTCAGACGACAGATGGCTCTAAACGCCATGTTGGACCGGGGCAGATTTTCCTGGTCGAAGACACCGAGGGTAAAGGGCACCTGAACACCTGGCTTGATGAGCAGGTGCATGAATTTGTGTTCCTGCCCTTGAAATAGAGCACTGACCAGTAATCGAAGGGAGGGTTAGATGGCCTATGTCCTGAATGAATTGGCGCCAAACATTCCGGCACGCCTGGCAGAACAGGGTTGGCTTGACCCTGGCTGGATATGATGAAGTCACTCTTGAGAGTTTGGTCGAGAGAACAGTGGCTGTTGCTGAAGCCCTGGCCCAATAGCGGCGTTACTTGATCTGCGAGGCGCGGGTGATGATCTTGTCGCCCAGCTTGGCCCGCACCTTGTCGACGGCGCGTTCAACATCGGCTTTTCTGGATGCCATGTCATCCTCCAGCAAGGTTGGCTGGTCGGCCCGTTCGGGCGAGGTGATATCGGCGACACCCACGCCCAGCAATCGAAAGGCGCGACCATCAGCCTCCTTCATCAACAAGGGTTTTGCAGCCTCATAGATGGTATTGGCCAATTGGGTTGGTTCTGGCAATTTACGATTACGTGTCAGGGTCTGATGGTCGGCACGCTTGAGTTTCAGCACCACTGTATGCCCTGCGTGGTCGCCCGCTTTCAGCCGTTTCGAAACTTTTTCACAGAGTGGCCAAAGCCTGCGGGCCAGTTCATCGCGGTCGCGAATATCGGTGCTGAAGGTGGTCTCTGATGACAGGCTTTTGGCTTGCCGACTGGTGGTTACTTTGCGGCTATCTTCCCCCTGCGCAAAGCGCGCCAGCCGAATGCCAGACTTGCCATAGCGTTTCATCAATTCCAGCTCGTCAAACTGGCGGAGTGCGCCAATGGTCGTCAAGCCGTCATCAAACAGGCGGCGCACCAGCACGGGGCCAATGCCGCTAATAATGGCGGGGGATTTATTGGCCAGGAAGTCTTTCGCTTCTGCCCGTCCAATGATGGAAAAACCGCGCGGCTTGTTGAGGTCGCTGGCGATCTTGGCCAGGCCCTTATTGTAGGAAAGACCGACCGATACCGTGACGCCGATTTCCTTCTCAATCTCCAGTGTGGCCTTGGCCAACAAGGCAGCGGCCGACAGTTGATGGTAGGTCTCAGTTCCCGCGAGGTCCAGATAGGCTTCATCGACAGAGGCCGGCTCCACCTGCGGTGTCATGGAATGGAATATCTCTCGCATTTCCCGGCTGGCATCCCGATAGGCCTCCATGCGGTGGGGTACGATGATGGCGTCCGGGCAAAGTTTTTTGGCCTGTACCATAGCCATGGCCGAATGCACGCCGAATTTGCGGGTTTCGTAGGAACAGGCAGCAACCACGCCCCGGTTGCTGTCGCCTCCAACAATCACCGGTTTGCCGCGTAGGTCCGGGTTGTCGCGCTGTTCGATGGACGCAAAGAAGGCGTCGCAGTCGATATGCGCCAAAGTCAGGCTATTCAATTCCTTGTGCGCGATGGTGCGTGCCGAGCCGCAAGCCGGGCAGGGCACGTTCGTCTCTGCTTCAAAGCGGTGCAGGCAATCTCGGCATAGGGCATCCATGCCAACAGCATACTACGCAGGTGACTAAACTTCTATCGGTCGCCGCCAAGGAATCAGAGATGAACGGGCAGGTGCCAGCAGGTATGCATTTCGCCCAGACGCAACGATTTAAGCGTTGGCTTGGCCCCTGGTGAAAGCTCAATGTTGGGGAAGGCATCAAGCAACAGGTTAGACGCTGTTACCGCCGTATCCCGGGTAATGGCATAGAGCGATCGGGGTCGGTCTTCTGGCAGGGCCGGGTGTTTCGAGGGTTGCCCAAGCCCCATGGCGATGCCGGAAGCCAAGCCATCTGCACGATAGTGGCCACGTGGTTCGCGTTGGCACAGGTCTGCCCGGTCCACCAGGAAGCGGGCCGGGTCCTTGAACTGCCTTGGGTCTCGGTTGGCCGCTCCGGCCGCGCAATAGAACAGACCGCCAATAGGCAGCAGGCGCCCGAAGCGTTCCACTTCGTGCAGGGTAAAGCGCTTCTTCCACAGGACCGGGGCGGAATGGCGCAAGGTCTCCAGATAGGCAAACTTCATCATCCGCTGGTCTTCTTCGACCTTTTGCCGCTCTTTAGGGTGCGTGAGCAGCAGGAACCACAGATTGGCCAGGGCGCCGTGCAGGGTCTCGTGGTCCATCTCCAACAGCGTCACAACAATGTCTTCGGCGGTGACCGGACCATCTTCAAGGGTCAGTCCTGACATGGCAGAGATCATATCTTCGCCGGGGTCTGGTTGTCGTTGCGCCAGGAGCGGCCGGAACATGTCTGCCAGCGCTGCCATCGCCTGTCGTCCGGCTTTCTCGGCGACGGGGTTCCAGTCGTATCCGCGCTGCATGAGCCAATAGTGTTCCACAAAGCTGGAAAAGTCTTCCCTCGGCAGATCGAGCGCCCTGGTCAGTAACTCCAGTGGCAGCCGTGCGGCGAACGCAGTAGCGAGGTCGGTTTCTCCGGTCGCCTTCATGTCCGCAATCAGTTGTTCTGTGAGGGGCACGACATGCTGGTCATAGGTCTTTTCAATGACCGTCTGCACCGGGATTTCCTGGCGCAGGTCGCGTCCATAGCCGGTCATTCGGTAGAACCATAATTTAGGCCGGGTTTCAAAATTGTAGTCGTCTGTGAAGACGGATGTGACCTGGTCATAGCGGGTTAGCCAATATGCATTGCCCATCCAGTCCCGATAGCAGGGATAGTTTTCCCGTAAGGTTTCAAAGACCGGGTAGGGGTCTCGTACAAATTCCGGTGAAACCAGCTCAATCGGTCGAATTTTTTCGGTCGCTTCATGCACGCGTTCGCGCTGGTAAATCTCGTAGGTACGAAGGTCTGCCTGCGTGCCCATGCGGACATATTCCTTCATGCCGCTGCGTGACAGGCTAGGTTTGGCATTCCCAAGAATGCGGACGGGCGGTCGTCTGTCGGCCATGGTCTAATCCAGATCGTAGTCGATCCAAAGATCGCGCAACTTGTTGATACCAATCGGGGCAAGGCTTTCGCCGTCAATATCCTTAGGCATCATCGATGTATTGATCCGGGCGTTCTTCAGGCGCTTGGCCAGGATTTTCGAGCCAATAACGCCTTCCTGATGCGATATCCAGGCGCCGGGGCACATATGTGGTCCGACGCCGAATGCCATATGGCTGCACTTGCCTTCCTTGTTGTAACCGCTGCGCAGCAATTTGCCGCTATAGAGGTCGTCGCGGAAGATGTCGAAATCATCCGGATTTTTGAAGATGCGCTCATCATGGCTACCGGAGAAATTAACCATTTCGATGAGTGATCCGGCGGGGATGACAACACCATGGATCTCCACATCAAAGGTATTGTGTCGTGGTTGCCCGCCGATGGGGTTGGAGTGCCGCAGGGTTTCATGGAACGCTGCGTCCCAAAGAGCTTCATCTTCAACAACGGCATTGTACTGGTCCGGGTGTTGCAGCAGCGAATACCACATGTTCATGATGGTCCCGCGGGTTGTCTCACCCCCGCCCGCAACAACGAGCGCAATAAGCGCTGTAATTTCTTCGGAACTCAGATAATCGCCATCAACCTGGCTTTCGCACAGTTTGGAGATTATGTCCTTCCCCATTTCATTACCGTCATTGTCGTAGAGGTAAGTCGGGTTCTGCCGCCTTTCTTTGACAATGTCGGCCACATAATCCTGCAGGTGCTGGCGGGCTTCCATACCTTGCTTGTGGGTGTCGGACGCGCCAAGCCCGCCCATGATTGAATCATACCAATAAAAGAAATGTTCACGCGCTTCTTCGGGAAATCCCAATACGTCGCAAACGACACGGACGGGGAATTCATAGGCAAAGGCGCGGCCTAACTCGATGGTCCGTACGCCATCTTTGTCCTGTTTGATGCTGTCATCGAGATTGTCGAAGTCGTCGATCATCTCGGTCGCCAGCCGCTCAATGGCCGGGATGCGGTTTTCGAGCGATTTACCTACAAGATGCTGGCCAAACAGGTTGCGCCGCCGCCGGTGTTCGACGCCGGAAAGCTCGTGGGTGACGTTGCCCAGCACACCGTTGGACGACCCTTTGGGGATCGTGTTGAAGGCAATATCGTCGTAGTAGCATTCCGTCATGTCGTCGTAGCGGGTGACGTAATAGGTGTTATTCAGCTTGTTGAAATAGACGGGGTAGTGGTCGCGCAGAATGCGATAGTAGGGCCAGGGGTTTCGCCTGAATTCGGCTGACATCATGATGCGCGGGTCAAACAAGGGCTTGCCGTTTTCATCGGTGCCCATATCCACATGTTCACCCAAAGGCATGAGCGGAAAATCCCTTAACGCACCCGTGTCGGCGTCGCCGGTCAGTTGTGTTGGATCAATTGCGCGGGCAAAACCCGCCGCAAAACTCCCCGCAATATCTGAATTGGTAGACACAGTTCACTCCCCCCTTAGTTCACTGCTTCCCTCGTTGCGAAACAGTAAATGAGCAGGGCGGGTACTGCAATGTCTTCGCAGTCTTGGAATCATTGAACATGCACGGTTGAATTTATGTGCTTCGGGATCAATACACGGTTATAAGGTCCGCAATATGGTTTGGTGCGTGGCCAAGATCATAAGCTGGATCGGGCCCAAGCAAAGTAAATGAGATCCAGGAGCTATTATGGCTAAGCTGAAGATTAACGGACAAAGCATCGAGGTCGATGCTGATGGCAGCACGCCCCTTTTGTGGGCGCTGCGCGAACAAGTTGGACTGACCGGCACGAAATATGGGTGTGGTATTGCTGAATGTGGTGCCTGTACGGTGCATATTGACGGTATGCCCGTCCGGTCGTGCACCTTGCCGATCGACGCGATCAGCGAAGATGAAGAAATCACTACTATTGAAGGCCTCTCAGACGCCGGGGATCACCCGGTGCAGCAGGCCTGGTTGGAACTCGACATCCCGCAATGCGGTTATTGCCAGCCCGGCATGATCATGGCTGTTTCTGGCATGCTCAACGGCAATGAAAACCCGACAGACGAAGATATTGATGCCGAGATCACCAATATCTGCCGTTGTGGCACCTTTGCCCGCGTGCGCAAGGGCATCCACCTCGCGGTGAAGAAAGCTGCAGGGGAGGACGCATAACATGAATGAGATGAGCAAACTTTCCCGACGCGGGTTCATGATTGGCGCAGGCGCTGCGGGCGCAGCTGGTCTTACGATTAGCTATTTTGGTCTGTTTTCGTCCAAGGCTTTGGCTGAAGATGTGCCGACAGGCCAGCCTGAGGTGAATGCCTGGGTTCATATCAATGCCGACGACA
>JAURPT010000017.1 GCA_030836535.1 Alphaproteobacteria bacterium | reverse complement strand
TGGTATCAGAGGCAAAGAAGCGGCCCGTTTTCTGGAATATATGCTGACGTCACCTGTGAAGGACATGGCAGAACAGCACGCCCGATACACAATGGTTCTGGATGAAAGCGGTCGTATCCTTGACCACGGTGTTCTAGTGCGGTTGGCACATGACCACTTCCATCTGTTCACATCGCCTGGCATGAGCGCAGAAATCTGCAGCTGGCTGCAAAATTGGCAGCGAGAGGAATTTGAAACTTCACCGCTCTTTATCAGCAACCTGGCGGAGCAGATGGCCGTGTTGATGGTAACCGGACCACGGGCGCGCCAGGTTCTGCTGGAACTTAAAAAGGATATAGATCTGTCAACAGCGGCCCTGCCACATCTTGCGGCGACTTCGGGTACTATTGAAAACATTCCTGCGACAATTGTCCGGACGGCCTATACAGGCGAGCCAACATTTGAACTGCACGTGCCTGCAGATGCCGCCAGCTATCTGTGGAACAAAATTTTGGACACAGGTCGCAAATTTGACCTTCGGCCCTTGGGTGAAGAAGCCCTAACGCGACTAGCAGCAGAAAAAGGTCGTCTGGACCTGAGCACTATTCCCGATGAGGCTCTCAGCCCTGCAGATATTTCGGTTCACAGGCCGCGTAACATCAAATCGGCTAATTTTGTTGGCAAAAAGGCGCTGGGTCGGCGCAGCAATGGGGCGCATCTCCAGTTGGTCGCCCTGAAGAGTGAAAACCCCGAAGACCACCTACCGTTGCGCGGTGTACTGCGTCAGTCGAATGATGACGAGGCTCAACACAGCAGCAGTGAGGGCTTTATTCTGACAAGCTTCATGAGTGTTGCCCTGCGCCAGCGCATTACCCTGGCCTTGTTGGAAAATGGCCATGACCGCATTGGCGAGACAAGCCTGTTCGAGACAGAAGCTGGCACGGTCAGCCTTCATGTGGTACGCCCCACCATTTTCGACCCGAATGAGCGGAGGCGACATGGCTGATATTTTCAAGAGCCCGCTCCACAGCCTTCGTGCCGGAAATGACGAGTCCGTTCTTCTCTTCAAGAACGACAAACTCTCGTTGTCGGAATGTGACGGGCGCCATCTCATTCTGTTACAAAGCCACGCTACTGGCGATTTCCTGAACCGCGCGGCAGCTGTTTTGGGTTGCGCTTTACCCAACCAGGATAAACCATTCACTGAAGACGACCCCAGCTGCCTGTTGGTCAACGAAGACAGTTGGGTCGTAAGCTATAAAGGTCGTGAAAGCCTTACCCGTGACCTTGCTGTAGCATTGGAAGGGCAGGACATGGCTCTTTCACCCGCAACAAGCGCTTGGGCCATATTGCAGTTGGAAGGTCGCGGGGCCAGAGAGCTGCTGGCCCGAGGGTGCAATGAAGACCTGCATCCAAATCAATTTCAGTCTGGACAGTTTTGCGCTACACAGATCGCGCGTATACCCGTCTATATCTACCGACGAAAACAGTCTGACCAATTCGACCTCTATGTCGGCCGCTCATTTGCCATGGATCTTTGGCGCTGGCTGACTCAAACGGCAAAGGAAATCACCTGATGATTGCCTCAGGAAAAGAAGAAGAAAACATCATCCTGACCCTGTTCTGCCCAGATGCCACCGGTATCGTGGCCGCTGTTACCGGTTTTCTGGCAGATCGGGACGGCTTCATTACCGAGCTGTCTCACTATGCAGACCCGGATACGGAACGTTCCTTTATCCGCGCCGAGTTCCATGCCGGCGGTCCGCTCCTGCCCGCATTTGAAAATTTGGAGGAAGCGTTCCAGCCTTTGGCGGACCGGTTCAACATGACCTACAACTTTTACCGGGCATCAGTGCCAACACGGGTATTGGTCATGGTCAGCAAGTTCGGCCACTGCCTGAACAGCCTGCTCCATTCATTCAAAACGTCACCCATGCCGATCGATATTGTTGGCGTTGTCTCCAATCATGACGATATGCGGTCATTGGTCGAATGGCATGAAATTCCCTATTACCACCTGCCCATTACGCCGGATACCAAGCGAGAGCAGGAACTCCAGGTAGAGGCATTGATCGATGAACTGGACGTCGGCCTGGTTGCCCTGGCCCGTTACATGCAGATTCTGACCTCGGAATTCTGCGAGACACTGGCCTGGCGAACCATCAACATCCATCACTCCTTCCTGCCCAGCTTCAAAGGCGCACGCCCCTATCAACAGGCCCATGCGCGCGGTGTGAAGATTATCGGCGCAACCGCACATTACGTAACCAATGAGTTGGATGAGGGGCCGATTATCGAACAATCAGTCGAGCGCGTCGATCACACCCAGACGGGTGAAGACTTTGTTCTGATTGGTCGCGATATTGAGTCGGTCGTCTTCAACCGTGCCATTCGCTGGCATGCAGAGCACAGAATCCTGCCAAACGACAATAAAACCGTCGTCCTCCGCTAACGCGGCATCAGACCACTAAGTTCAGGTACATCACTAATCTGCAGCGCCGGGGAAGGCGCAGCACGCTGCTGCCACTCTTCTTTCATCTCGGCGATGCGCTGGATCATATTGGTATCCAATGTGTCAGACAGCTTTCGAAACAGAGACTCTGCCCGCATGTGCCCCCCCTGCCCGGCCAAGGACAGCCAGAAAAGACCCCGCAACCTGTCCTGCAACAAGGTGCGGCCTTCATACAGCATAAGACCGTAGGCCGCCTGCGCTTCACGACTTCCTGCCTCTGCCGCCAGTAACAACATTCAGGCCCCGGCCACCTGGTCTTCCCGGGACTGTCCGTCCTCAAGCAAATAGAGCGCCATATTCATCCTGGCACCAATATGGCCGCTTGCCGCTGCCTCGCGCAGCCAATACCACATTTCATCGGCATTAATCTCGGTGGCACGGCCTTGTTCATACAGGCTTGCCAGCACGGCCTGGGAATCTGCATGGCCCGTCTTTGCAGCCCGTTCATAGAGTGCCAGTGCCTGGTCATATTGCCGCCGCTGAAGACGAATTCTGGCCAGCGCGTTCAAAGCACGCATATCACCCAGGTCCGCATGAGTCTGTAACACGCCGATAGCGGCGGCGTCCAACCCCTGACGCATATAGTCATCGGCATCCAACAGGGCGATGCGACCATCTTCTGAACGGCTACCGGAAAGCCCACGGGGAATATAAGGCTACCCCATATCGCGACCGGCGAAGTAGAGCTGGTATGGGCCTGCATCGGCTGCCCCAACCAAAGCGACCGCGATCCCTTCACCACAACAGGGAGCGATATGCCGAGCCATGACGGCCGATCCATCCGGAAGCGACAAAAGCGCGACATAGGCTCGAATGCGATCTTGAACAGAGCCCAGCGTGCCACCCAATGGAATGGGGTTATCAGGCACGTAGCCATAGGTATGATCAGGGTGCATACCCTGCAATATCAGGTCAATGTCATCCTGTGCCGCTGCCTCCACCCTCGGCAACAGGCTGAGGATCATCGTCAGCGGCATCATCACCGACAGAACATTCTGGCGAAAATAGGCAATAGAAATTCTCATATTGGAACTCTAGCAGCGCTTCGGCGCCACGGTCCAGCAGGCGCTGAATAAATGGCAAAGAATTGGCAATTCGAACTTTCCCATGCATAGTTCCGGCATGACACGTAAACCTGCATCTCTCGCGATTGATCAGGGCACGACATCGTCGCGCGCCATTGTTTTTGACCAACAGGCGAGACCAATTTCCATCGCGCAAAAGGAACTGACGCAGCACTTCCCCGCAGATGGATGGGTTGAACACGACGCAGAAGAAATATGGCGTGACACGCACCATGTCGTAGACCGGGCTTTGGGTGATGCCCGGGCTCAAGGTTATTCGATCATCGCCGCCGGCATTACCAATCAGCGCGAAACAACAGTAATCTGGGACCGGGAGACGGGCAAACCCATCCACAATGCCATTGTCTGGCAGGACCGGCGCACAGCCGACGCTTGCCAGGCGCTTAAGGACGAATGGCATGAGGCAGCCGTTGCGCAAAAGACCGGGCTGTTGTTAGACCCCTATTTCTCAGCAACAAAAATTGCGTGGATACTCGACAACATCGAAGGCGCCCGTGCTGCAGCAGATGCTGGAAAGTTGGCCTTTGGCACCATCGACACCTGGTTACTCTGGAACTTGACGGACGGCGAGCACAAAACTGATGCCTCCAATGCATCGAGAACGGCTTTGTTTAACCTACATAGCCAGCAATGGGATGAAGACCTGTTGGACCTGTTCAACATCCCCTCTTCTCTTCTGCCATCCGTAGAAGACAATTGCGCCCATTTCGGCACGACAGAGCTTTTTGGGGACCCTATTCCCATTTGGGGTATGGTCGGCGACCAGCAGGCCGCAACATTTGGGCAGGCCTGCTTCAAGCCGGGCATGCTCAAAAGCACCTATGGTACCGGCTGTTTTGCCTTGCTAAACACGGGTGACCAACCCGTCATGTCCCAGAACAGATTGTTGACGACGACAGCATGGCGTCTCAATGGTGAGCCAACCTATGCCCTTGAAGGCAGCATTTTTGTCGCCGGCGCAGCAGTGCAATGGCTACGCGACGAATTGGGGATCATCAGCGCATCAGAGGAAACAGAAGAAATCAGCGCAAGCCTTGAGGATAACGGCGGCGTTTACCTCGTTCCCGCGTTCACCGGCCTTGGTGCCCCGTGGTGGGCCCCTGAAGCCCGCGGTGCTCTTTACGGTCTCACCCGCGATACCGGCAAAGCCCACATTGTGCGCGCTACTATTGAGTCTGCAGCGTACCAGACTGTCGATCTTCTCGATGCTTTGGGCAGAGACTGGACGGGCGGCATCAGTGAAATTCGGGTTGATGGCGGCATGGCCAACAATAATTGGCTCATGCATTTCCTCTCAGATGTTACCCGGACACCCGTTACCCGGCCCGCCTATACCGAAACAACAGCCTTGGGTGCGGCTCTTCTGGCGGGATTGGGCGCGGGCATATGGCAAAACCTAGATGATATTGCCGCCAAGTGGTCTGCAGACAGCCACTTCACCCCCACTATGAGCGACGATGAAGGCGCCACGCTGATGACCGAATGGCATGCTGCCATCCGCAGAACACTGAATGAGATTGAAGAATGAACACCACGGAATCAACAAAGTCGAGCAGGCTTTGGGACCTACCAACGCGACTATTTCATCTGGCAATCATCATTCTGGTAGCCGTGTGCTGGTACACAGCAGAAAACATGCATGTCTTTACCTTTGGCCCACAAGACGGCCCCACCCTATTCGAAATTCATACCTGGGCAGGTACATCTCTGCTGTCGCTGATCATCTTCCGGTTGATATGGGGGTTGGTGGGCAGCACAACGTCTCGATTCAGCCATTTTGTTAAGGGCCCAGGGGCCATCATCGCCTATATGAAAGGCCCGTCTGACCCAGCAACGACAGGGCACAATCCTTTAGGCGCTCTTTCTGTTGTGGCGATGATAGGCGTCTTGCTCGTACAACCCATCACC
Source organism: Alphaproteobacteria bacterium (assembly GCA_030836535.1). GTDB lineage: Bacteria > Pseudomonadota > Alphaproteobacteria > SMXS01 > SMXS01 > SMXS01. The sequence continues at coordinate 20,753 of JAURPT010000017.1, read as the reverse complement.
GGTCTGTTGGCACAGGAAGACACCTTTGGCCTTGAAGGCCCCTTGAAGCACCTGATCTCCAAAGACTTGTCCCTGGAACTGGCAGGCCTGCACGACACACTATTCGATATCCTGACGATATTGCTGATCCTGCATATCGGCGCCGTGCTGTTCTATGAGGGCGTCCGGCGCGACAATATCATCGGCCCTATGGTGACCGGACGCACAAAAAAAGACACGCCAGACGGCCTCATCTTTGAGCCCAGCTGGCGCGCCTTTATTATTCTTTGTCTTTCGTCTGCAGCGATTTGGTTAACCGTCACCTACGCCTGACAAATGGGCAATCCAAACCCTATTTGGAGCGGTAATTGTCGTGGCACCCTTTGCAGCCCAACGTGCCAGCAATAGCGCCGACTGAGGCCATATCACCCGTTTCTACGGCGACCGCCATGGATTCTGTTGCGTCAATCATCTTATCCAGGCCAGCCTGAAACTGCGGGCCATCCCATGCTGAATCCAGCGTCGTGGTCGGCTCATTACCCTGCCCGGCCGTATTCTGCTCAAAAGCAGCCTTGGTACGTTTAGCCGCTTCGGCAAGTGCGCGTGCGTGATAAGCCAACTCACCAGTGTGAGGCACCTTGCCCTGCAAAATGGCAAAGAAAGCCTGCGTATGGTCACCAACGGTTCCCATAACATATTTGCGGTATTTGATCGCTTCGTCAGGGTCTGCCGCCTGCGCAGGTGCTGCATAAACGCCCGCCATGATCACGGCCATCACGGCCAATAGTTTCTTCATACTGTTAACTCCTCCCGATCACTGTGAAGACCTTCACACACGTGAATCGCGATGAAGGTCAAACTCGTAGACAATCCTGACGATAATATCAGTATTTGGCAACACGCCTGTATTTTGCAAATCTAACTGTGCCGGCCTGTAGCAGAAAATCCCGGTTTCTAGCCACTTGCTGCACGGTGCCTGCATCTGCTAAGTTTCTGATATCAAAACATAATAATATTATGTTTTGTGCGTGGGGGAACGCAGTCGCAGCGAAGATTCTGTACAGGTTTCTGCTGCGGATTTGAAGGGAGATCATTATGCGTACAGCCATTCTAGCCCTTATTGGTGCATCTGTTTCTATTGGCGCGGTAGCGCAGTCGGCATCACCAAGCCTGGATGTCGTAACAGTCACAGCCCGCAAGGTTGAAGAGAATCTGCAGACAACGCCGGTTGCTGTAACAGCGATGAACGAAGAAACGATTCGCAATGCGCGGCTTGAGACATTTCAGGACTTTGTACTGATGATTCCAGGTGCCAGCTTCCAGGCTGGTAACTTTGGCGACAACCAAACACTGGTCCTGCGCGGCGTACAAGGTGCGCCTGATGAACTTTCAGAACCCGGCTTCGGCCTTTACCGAGATGGCATGTATTACGGCGGTTCTCGGACCAACTTTGGCTCCTTTGTTGACGTTTCTTCCGTCGAAGTGCTGCGTGGTCCCCAAGGCGCGCTTTACGGCCGAAATGCCGTTGGTGGCGCTGTAAACATCAATATGAACCAGCCGGTCATGGATGAAGCGGAAGGACATTTCGAGACATCCCTACAGGACGACAAGCAATACGGTTTTGAACTTGTTGCCAACACGCCGATTGTTGAAGGCAAAATTGCGGCTCGCATGGCAGCCTGGTGGAAACATCGTGGCGGTGGTGAATATCGCAATGCCACGCTCGACGAAAATCTCGATGATGGTGAAGACAAGGGCATCCGCCTGGCTGTGAAGTTCACCCCTTCAGATAATTTTGACGTCACCCTGACGGGTGAAGGTCAGCGGGTACAATCATCAGAAGGCCTGCACTACTTCCCCGAGCCCAGTTATTTCAATCCCTTGGGTGAAACACAGAGAACTCTGCGGCGTGACACACCTAGCGAATCTCGGTCTCAATACATCTATTTCGCCGGCGAAATGAACTATGAAACCGAAGATCTGGGGACCCTGACACTCGTGGCCTCCTATAGGGAGTATGAATTCGAGTCTATTGGTGACCAGGACTTCACAGACTTTATCTTGGGGCCAGGAGAAGTCCTGGGTATCTCCGGCCTTCCCGCGGGCACAGCGGGCACGCTGCCTCATATCTTCAGCACAGGGCCAATCCCCGGTTTCACGTCACCACCACCTAATCCGCCATTTGGCGTCGGCGGCTTTCTACAACCGATCCTGTTGGTTGATCCGGATACAGGTGACGTAACAGTCGTCCCGACAGAATTTGCCCTGATTGGCACCGCCAAACAGGAACTCACCTTCGATGACAAGACGGATTACTTCTTCACAGAGTTGCGCTGGGCATCGCCCGCGGACCGGCAATTCCGCTGGGTTGCAGGCATCAATTTCTACAAGGAGGACCGGGACTTTAACCGCACAGTCACCTTTGACTGGGCCAAGTCTCTAGACCTGACAACCTTCCAGCCGCTGTTCGCAGAGTTGCCTATCCTGGCAGACCAGGTGACAAAGTCCTGGTCCATCTGGGCAGAATTTACCTATGACATCACGGATGACCTGAGCATCTTTGTCAGTGGCCGTTATAACCGGGACAAGAAGGACTTCTTCCTGCAACGCATTGCGGATGCACCCGGCTTCATCATTCCGCCAACCCCGCCTGAATTGTGGGATGTTGTTCCAGAAGGAACACCACTGTTCGGTGTGCCGCTCACGCAGATTATCCAGCAGCAGCTGCCGGACATTGCACCGCAAAATCTTTCCAATAGCTGGAGTAGGTTCTCGCCGGGCGGTGGCCTGCAATACAACATCAATGACGATGTCAGCGTCTATGCGCGCGTGAATACGGGCTTCCGGGCCGGTGGCTTCAACTCTGTGCCGGTAACATCTGCAACGATCATTTACGAGGAAGAGAAGTCGATCAATTACGAAATCGGCTTGAAATCCGAGTTTTGGGACAACCGTCTGCGGCTGAATATTGCGCTCTATATACTGGAGCAGGACGACCTGCTGCTGTTCAACCGAGACCCTAACGATGTGCGTTTCGGTTTCTATGGTAACCAGGGTGACGCCCGCACCACCGGCGTTGAAATCGACATGTCAGCAGCCCTGACCGATGGCTGGACCGTTGGCATGGCATTTGGCTGGCTTGATCCAGAATGTCGCGTATGCGGTATCAATTCTGGCAACAAGGTCGCTGGGGCAGCAGAGGCAACCCTGTCGCTGATGAGCACCTATGTCGTTCAACTGGGCAACAGCACGAGCATCGGCTTCACCGCCAGCTTCCAGCAGCGCTGGGGCGGGTTTGAAGACATCGCCAATGCCATTCCGATGGAAGACTTCTCGCTGCTGAATCTGGGCATCACTGTTGAGCATGAAACCGGCTGGTACGGCTCAGTCTTCGTCGACAATGTGCTGGACGAGGAATACAACCTCACCCGCATTGCCGAGAACGGCATTATCCGCCTGCCGTCGCCGCAAAGCCGAGACCGGATGGACTCATACGGCATGAATTGGGGCGTCAAGCTGGGTTACCGCTTCTAGGTTTCCAGTTAATAGCAATACAAAAGGGCGGTCAGTTTAGGCCGCCCTTTTTGTTACCTTTACGCCGGGCAAAGCCTGCTGCATCATCTGCTGCACAGGGAATACGGGAGATATACAATGTCATCACCGCTTTATATGCCGGACGATTCGGACACGCCGAGTAATGCACCAACAGGGCGCGCTACGCTGTCGGCAGAGCGGTTCATTTCGCCCGATTTCATGGAACGTGAATGGCAAACCATCTGGCCCTAGACCTAGCTTGTCGCGGGCCCTGCATGCGATGTGGCAGAACCCGGTGACTACTTCACGTTCAATATGGGTCGCGAATCCATCATCATCGCCCGCATATCAAAGGGTGAATTGGCTGCCATGTATAATGTCTGCCAACACCGAGGTGCCCGCGTACTGGTGAATGATCGTGGTTCGTTGGACGCCTTTGTCTGCCCCTATCATGGCTGGAAATATGACCATGACGGCACACTTTTGGACGCACCGGACACAGAGCGATTCAGCCAGGGCGTGCCCTGCGACAAATTGTCGCTCAAACATATCCGCATAGAATCCCTGGGGGCCATTATCTGGGTCTGTATGGATGAAGATACCCCGCCCCTGACCAATTTCCTTGGCGACATACCTGACATGATTACCCCCTTCCGGCTGGATGACATGGCGCTTGCCGTAGACCAGACAGTGACGCTGGATGCCAACTGGAAAACACTGATCGATAATTTCGGTGAGTTGTACCACGTCGAGCACATCCATCCTCAACATGCATTGATCTTTGATTGCCCCACAGCCCTTGTCGAATTGTTTGAAGGCGGCCACAACCGAGTATTGATTGACGGCTTCACGGTTAATTCGCGCCTGCCAATCCCCCATGAGCCACCCGATTTCCAGAAAATACAGTTGGAACGCCTTGGCTTGGACCCGGAAGGTTATAGCGGTCGTGTTCTTGATATTCGCAAGGACATTCAGAAAGCCAAGCGGGAGAAAGGTCCCGAGTTCGGCTACAATTATGACCTGCTGACAGACGATCAACTATCAGACATCGTTCAATACAACATCTTTCCCAACACCATCTGGGCCATCCAGACTGAAGAACTTTGGGTGATGCGGGCAAGGCCCCATCCGACGGACCCGAACAAGTGCTTCTGGGACAAGTTCACCTTCCGAGTGGACCCGTCCGAAGATGCCGCTCGCGAAGCCAATATCTCCTTCAACCCGGAAGACCGCGACGTAAGAACCGGCGAGGAGCGTGTGGAGCACGAAGACTTCACCCAGGAAGATGTCATTGCAGGGAAATACACCATGACCATCACCGTTGACCAGGATGTGCACCTGCTGCGCGACATCCAGGCTGGCATGCATTCACGCGATTTCGACGCCTGCTGGTTGAATGATGACGAGGGCCGCGTCCAACATTTCCATGACTGGGTCGACTATTACATCAGCCAGGAGTTTCAGTAGATCGGCTCGACATCAAAGGCGACGCAGATGCGCCGCTGGTCACTATTGAACGGGATGGTCCCGTGATAGAAATAGGACGGGAACAGGAACATCTGGCCATATTCCGGCTTGTAATGACGGATGGTCAGGTCTGACTGCACATGCAGATCAGACGTCGGTCGGCCAAATTCCAGCCATCCTTCCGGTTGCCTATCCGGGTCATTCAGCACATCTGGCAAAGATATATAAAACACACCACTGAGCCATCCATTGGGGTGAATATGCGCTCGCTCGTGGCCTTTGTTGTGCATAACAACGCCCCAGCTGGTCAGTTTCCACTGGTGCGGTGCCCATTTAACGGCCGGGTGTTCCGGGTCATCCGGCAATTGCTCCAGATACCAATGAATGCCTTCTTCAATCCGCTTTTTCATAGCAGCCATGGGCCCCATGTCTCCACGCAGCAGCTCACCGGTATGTTTGCCGTTCTCCGTCGACATCACGCCCGCCTGCAACGTCGGATGAGTTTTGACATGACGGGCCAAAGCCTCGTTGAAGGCCTCCATATCTGCATAGCCTTCCGGCACGTCGAATTTCCAGGCCTTCACATAGGTATCGAAATCCAACAATCGCCGTGCTTCCTCATGCCGGCCTGCATCATCCAGCGCGTGGGCCTTATAAGCCAAGGCGTGAAACTCACGCCCATTGGCAGCCATGCTGGTATCAAACACAGCAATGGCCTCTTCCGGCTTGCCTTGCCGTAAATACAAGTCACCCAGATTGTGGTAGGGGTCCAAATAGTCCGGCTTTAAATCAATAGCCTGCTGATAGGCACTGATAGCGTCTTCCAACCGGCCATCCGCGTCATAAATGGCGCCCATATTCATGCGAAAACCGGGGTTATCAGGCACGCGTTCAACCACTTTCTCCATGGCGTTGGCGGCCTTTTTATACTTCCGGTTCTGAAAGGCAATCATGGCCATGCCGTTGAGCGCATCAACATTGGCGTCATCAATCGTCAGAACTTCACGATAAATATTCTCTGCCTGCCGGAACTTGCCCTGCTGATGATATTGCACCGCCGCGTGTAGGGCCGATTGCATATTCTCAGCCGTCACGACGCCCTGGGCAGCCTTGCTGCCCTTGCCCCGCAGCTTCTTTTGCTGCAAGCGTCGCTGTTGCCGGTTCGACATGACTTATGCCCAGGTGGTGGTTACAGTCACCTCATCATAAGCGCGCAACCGCCAGGAATGAAGCCAAATGACGCATTTCATTGATGACTCCCAAGCCTTTATCCCGGACGTCTGGTCTGTTCATGCGCGCCACTTCCCCAATAGAGAAGCCGCCGTCTGCGGCGATCAGCGCATTACATGGCAACAGTATAATGAAGGCCTGAACCGGGTCGCCAATGGCCTCAAGGGCCTGGGAATTGGTCGTAATGATATGGTGGCCGTTGTTATGTCGAACTCCATCGACATGCTGCTAGCCCTCTACGGCATCATCAAAGCGGGAGCCTGCGTGGTTCCCTTGTCTACCATGCTGTCGTCAGACCAGCTGAAAGGTTTGATAGAGGATTCCGGCGCAACCAGCCTGTTTGCCAATGATGACACCCGCCATCTGTTGGACCCTATCCTGGATGACATGCCGCAAATTACCCCTACGCATCGCTTCCTTTTGGGCGAGGCTGGTAACGACTGGCAGGATATGGCCGCCTGGTTGGCCAATCAATCAACCGAGGAACCCGGCATTATCTACGCAATGGATGATCCGGTGAATATCATCTATAGCTCTGGCACCACCGGCCTGCCCAAGGGCATTGTGCAAACGCATCGGGCGCGCCAGCATTTTGCGTGGTCCAACGTTATCGAAATGGGCTTTTCCCGACACAGCAAGGCCCTGGTGACAACCGCCCTCTATTCCAACGGCACCTGGTTGATGGCCCTGCCTGTCCTGTTCGCCGGCGGCACTTTGCATATCCTGGAGAGCTTTGACCCGGTCAGTTTCCTGTCGACTGTTGAGAGAGAGCAGATCACCCACTCCTTCATGGTCCCCACACAATATATCGTCACACTGGAGCACCCTGGTTTTGACGATCACGACGTCTCCAGCCTGCAGGTGATGTTGTCGGCGGGCTCACCCCTGCGGGTCGACACCAAGAAGGAGGCCATTGCACGCCTGTGCATGGGTATGTATGAGCTTTACGGCTTCTCTGAAGGCTCGGCCACAATGATCAAACCTGAAGATGCCGAAGATAAATGGGGCTCAGTCGGCACGCCCGTGATTGGTTTTGATATCCGTATCATTGATGATCAGGACAATGAACTACCCTTTGGTGAAACCGGTGAAATCGTCGCCTATGGCGGCGGGATCATGAAGGAATACCACAACCGACCGGATGCAACGGAAGAGATCGTCTGGCGCGACAGGGCGGGGAAAACCTTCCTGCGGTCGGGCGATATAGGTCGGTTTGACGAAGACGGCTTTCTCTTCATTCTCGACCGCAAGAAAGACATGATCATCTCCGGTGGCTTCAACGTCTTCCCCGCTGACATTGAGCAGATCGTCGGGCAGCATGAAGATGTCTCAGACGTCACCGTCATCGGCATCCCCCACGACAAGTGGGGAGAGACCCCCCTCGCCTTCGTAATTCTCAAACAGGGCGCAACGACCGCACTCGACGACATTCTGGGCTGGGCCAATGAGCAGCTGGCCAAAACACAACGGATCAGCGCGATAGAAGAACGGGATGAATTTCCCAGAAACGCTTTGGGAAAAGTGATCAAAAGAGAATTGCGCGCACCCTATTGGGATGATTAATATCTCCCTCCGTGGGGAGATAAATCGCTATGAATAAAGGTATTTTGGCCAGCACGGCCCGCACCGCCTATGGTGCCATCGAAAACGTCAATTCCAAACTTGTACCCTGGCGCGAAGTGGATGGACAGCCGGGTAATTACATCAAGGTTTTGACTTTGGATGCGGCCAATAACCGTGTCGATTTCCTGTTCAAACAGGACCCACACGCAGAGTTCGCCAAACATGAACACAAGTGCACAGCCGTTGCGCTGACGCTCGACGGTTTGTGGGAATACCGCGAAGGCGAGGAACTGCACTTTGAAGGCACGTTTTCATACGAACCACCGGGCAGCATCCATACGCCCTATGCGACGGAAGAAGGTATGATTGTCTATGCCAGCTTTCAGGGCACCAGCGACCTGATGCTGGATATTCTGGATGAAGACGACAATGTTATCGACCAGCTGCGGCTCGATTTTTTTGCCCAGTATTACGAGGGTTGATCAACCACGATTGATCCAGGCATCGGGGATGGCCAGTCGCTCCATCTGCGCCTGGGTGAAGGACAAGGTCATCACCTCAGCAAGGCCGGCTGCGCGGAGGACATTGATGTCCTCATAGCCGGGCAGCGTCTGCATGCGGAAGGCTTCCTGTTTTGACGGGTATTCTCCGATAATCACTTCGTCCCACTGGACATGCCCTATCAGCACCAATTCGACGGGCCCTGCGAACAAAAACCGACCGCCCACCTGCGGCATAAAGTCCCGCTCTACTGACCAAAGATAGCGGTGATAAGCTTCCTTCCCACTGACATTGGCAGGCTTGGTCTCGCTGATATAGTCGGCCGGATAAATCGCCTCTGGGTGGTACCGATGACAATTAATGACAATCACCGGCTCATCCATGGGTATATCAGCCAGTGCCGAGGCCTGTACATCTGTTGGGTCAATCGCCATCATTTTTCCTAAAACTTGTTGTCTGCCGCAAAGCCACGGGGGGCAAGACGACCGGCCTGGGCGCGTTTGCCAAGCCAGGCGCTAACATCTGTTTCCGTCCTTGTGCGCTCGCCAGAGGCCCAAGTCAGCCCATCTTCAAGCTTGAAGATTTTGGCGTCGCTCAAACCACCGTCCTTGTAGCGCTGCAAGACATTACCCCGGCCACGGCCCATTTCAGGCAATTCGTCGCGCGGGAAAATCAATACCTTTCGGTTCTCGCCGACAACGGCAACCGCGTCCCCGTCTGCCGGGACCAACCTGCAAACCTGTGCTTTAACGCCACCTTTTACGTTCAGCACCTGCTTACCGTTTTTGGTCTGAGCAATGGCATTGTCTGCCTCGGTTACAAACCCGCGGCCATCGGTAGAGGCAACAAGAATTTTGCTGCCAGGCTCATAAAGGTGGATTTCGACGATGTCTTCTTCCTTGGGCAGGTCAACCATCAAGCGGACAGGCTCACCGTGCCCACGTCCACCCGGTAACTTGTCGCAGCCCAGCGTGTAGAAACGCCCATTGGTGCCAAACAATAAAATTTTGTCGGTTGTTTGCGCATGCAAGGCAAAGCCCGGGCCATCGCCTTCCTTGAATTTGACGTCTGCCTCCTTGTCGAGGTGCCCCTTCATGGCGCGGATCCAGCCCATCTTGGAACAGATAACCGTTATGGGTTCTTTCTCAATCAGGGCTTCGAGCGAGATTTCCTGCTCAACAGGCTCCTCGCCAACCTCTGTCCGGCGCGCGCCCAATGCTGTGTCAGGGGCGAACTGCTTGGCCATTTCCTTGATGTTCTTGCCTACACGGGTTTTCTGCCGTGCCTTGCTACCCATCAGCTTGGTCAGCTTTTCGTGCTCGGCCTCCAGGTCATCAAATTCCGTCTTAAGGCCTTCCTCTTCCAACCGGCGCAAAGAGCGCAACCGCATATTCAGGATCGCATCCGCCTGAATTTCAGTTAGCGTGAACCGTTTCATCAGCTCTGGCTTGGGCTCATCTTCTTCACGAATAATGGCGATGACTTCGTCCAGATTGAGGAAGACGACAAGGTAACCGGCAAGCACTTCCAAGCGATGCTCGATCTTCTCCAGCCGGAAGGCCGTGCGCCGCACCAGCACATCGATCTGGTGGTTCAAAAAGGCCTGCAGCACCTCCTTGAGCGACATGACTTTGGGTACCCGACCACCATCCAGCACATTGAGGTTCAGGGAAAAGCGTGTTTCAAGATCAGTAAACTTGAACAGGCTTTCCATGATCACAGCAACATCTACCGTGCGGGAACGAGGCTCCAGCACAATGCGGACATCTTCTGTCGACTCATCCCGCACATCAGTGAGCAAGCCGCCCAACTTCTTGTTGTTGATTAGGTCCGCGATCTTCTCGATCAGCTTGGACTTCTGCACCTGATAGGGAATTTCCGTGACAACAATGACATATTGCCCGCGGCCAATATCTTCTGTCTCCCAGCGTGCCCGCAGACGGAAACCACCCCGGCCCGTTTCATAGGCCGCCTGAATATTCTCCTTGCTCTCCACCAGCACGCCGCCGGTCGGGAAATCCGGCCCCGGCAGGAATTGCAGCAGGTCTGCCGTCTCGGCTTTGGCGTTGTCATTCAGATGCATGAGCGCATCACACAATTCTGCAACATTGTGCGGCGGGATATTTGTCGCCATCCCCACAGCAATGCCCGCTGAACCATTCGCCAACAGGTTCGGGAAAGCCGCAGGCAGCACGACGGGCTCTGAGTCGTCACCGTCATAGGTATCACGGAAGTCGACCGTTTCTTCGTCAATACCATCGAGTAGCAGCTCTGCAACCGCCGTCAGACGCGATTCTGTGTATCGCATGGCAGCTGCATTATCACCGTCGATATTGCCAAAATTCCCTTGCCCGTCGATCAGCGGATAACGGACCGCAAAGTCCTGCGCCAAGCGGACCAGAGCGTCATAGACGGCCTGGTCACCATGAGGGTGATATTTACCAATGACATCGCCAACTACACGGGCGCATTTCTTGTAGCCAGCATCCGGGTTCAGGCGCAGCAACCGCATGGCAAACAACAACCGACGGTGCACGGGCTTCAGCCCATCACGCACATCCGGCAGCGAGCGGGACATGATGGTCGACAGGGCATAGGACAAATAGCGTTCGCTCAGCGCTTCGCCGAGCAGCACGTCCCGGACGTTACCGCCTTCAGGAGATTGTGGTGGTGTTGAGTCGTTCATACACCGAATATAGCATTAGCGGGCCTTGGCGCACACAATATGTTGGGCTAATCGGCAAGATGTTGCAGATAACGCTCTCTAGCCGGGGGGAGGGACTGCTGGTGCGGCTGCAGTAGCATCAATTCTATGAAATGACCACTCAGGCGGAAACCATCCTGCACCTGCTCCGTTGTGACCTCTTGAGGGTCACCATCCATGAGGAAAGGCGGCAATACCAACAAACGCGCAGCATATTCTCCTGCCCCTTCCTGGCTGACAGCCCTGCCCGACCGTGGGGATACATATATCAGATTGTCCACTTCTCCCGTCACGGCACAGGCAGACAAGTCGAGGCCAAAACCGAGCGAGCCCAGCAGGCCGATCTCCCACCGTACAAGCGTTTGGCCAATATCAATCGGCGTCATTTCCTCGTGGCTCAGCAGATCCAGCACATGGCCTGTCGCTTCATAGACATCCCTGTGCGGCTCCCTTTCAGGCAACACGGCCACGGCCAGCGCACACAGGCTGGAGAGCGCCAACAATGCCTCCGGCCGCGTCATGATCAGCGCCGCACGGGCTTCCGTCATTTCCATGGTCAGCGTGCCCAGGTGTTCTGCCAGGCGCGCTTTCCAACTGGCCTGGACACTATTACCCGGCTGCAGAATCCCCCGCATCGCCGGTCGGCTGGCACCCCGCACCAAGCCTGCATGACGACCCAAATGCGGCGTCAACAGCTCGACAATTGCAGAGCCTTCGCCATGTTTGCGGGCGGCGAGAACAATAGCCTGTTCTGTCCAGTCCACGCGCTATGCTCTGCTAGTCGGTGAAGTCGAGGCCAATTTCGCGATAGTGAGAGCGCTCATTGCTCCAGTTCTTGCGGACCTTGATCTGCATAAACAAGTGAACCTTGCAGTCGAACATCTCCTGCAATTCCTCGCGGGCCTGGGAGCCAATCTCCTTGATCGTGCGGCCGCCCTTGCCCAGTACAATCCCCTTCTGGCTTTCGCGCTCGACATAGACAACCTGGTCAATACGAATACTGCCATCCTTGCGGTGGTCCCACTGCTCGGTCTCAACCGTCGCCGCATAGGGTAATTCCTGGTGCACCCGCAGAAACAGTTTTTCCCGGGTTATCTCAGCCGCCAAAATTCGCTCACTCAGGTCAGACAATTGATCCTCGGGGTACATCCATGGCCCTTCGGGAGACTTCCCGGCAAAGAATGCCCGTAAATCCTCCACGCCATCACCTGTCAGGGCGGAGACCATGAAGACGTCGGTGAACAACTCGGTTTCATCGAGCTTGGCAACCAGCGTCAGCAGCTCTTCTTTCCCGACAAGGTCAACCTTATTGACGACCAAAACAGCCTTTTGGCCGTTTTCAGTCATCCCGTCGATAATCCGCTGGGTATTCGCATCAATCCCGCGTTGGGCATCGATCAGCAAAGCAATAATGTCGGCATCCGTTGCACCGCCCCAGGCGGCAGACACCATGGCACGGTCCAAGCGCCTTTTAGGCTCAAAAATACCAGGGGTGTCGATGAACACGAGTTGTGTATTCCCTTCCATGCAAATACCGCGCACACGAGTCCGTGTGGTCTGCACTTTTTGGGTCACGATCGACACCTTCGTGCCGATCAGATTGTTCAACAGCGTTGACTTACCGGCATTGGGCGCACCCAACAGGGCAATAAACCCGCATTTTTGTTGATGCATATTCATGCGTTATCACTCTTTTCCAGCAAATCTATCTCCGACAAAAGCGTCCGGGCTGCATCCTGTTCAGCCCCTCTTTTTGAGCCTGCAATACCCTGTGCCCCCTGCCCATTCTGCAACGACACGCGAATGGTAAAACGCGGCGCATGAGAGGGGCCGGTGCATTCTACTTCCTTGTACCGTGGCGTACCAAAACCCCGTGCCTGCGCCCATTCCTGCAGGGTGGTTTTGGGGTCTTTTTCCGTCGTCAGCGCCGCTTCCAACAAATCATCCCAGTAGCGGAGCACAAAGGTTCGCGCCATGTCGATCCCGCCATCCAGATACAACGCGCCAATGATAGCTTCGCAGACATCTGCCAGAATGGCCGGCTTGGCGCGGCCACCACTGTCTTCCTCGCCACCCGACATCACCATGTAGGTGGCCAGATCAATGCGTTTGGCGATGGTGGCCAGCGTTTCTTTGCGAACCAGCGCGTTGTAACGCAAGGCCAGGTCACCTTCGTTCATGTCGGGAAAGCGACGATAGAGCTGAGTTGCAATGATGGCCCCCAGAATTCGGTCACCCAAAAACTCAAGCCGCTGATAATGAGCATCACCACTCACGGAAGGATGCGTCAGCGCCTGGCGCAGCAAGGCAGCGTCGGCAAATTGGTGACCCAGTACCACTTCCAATGTTTTCAAGTCAGCCAAAAAGCCTGTTCCTCACGTCGCCATCTAGTGGATCGTATCAAAGAAACGATCATATCGCATGGCGGTAAACCAGTTCCATGGTTTCCACAGGGGGGCATCACAGTCCGAACCGCAGGTCGAGAAGAACAAGACATCTGCGCGCCCAACCATATTCACGGCAGGAATGAACCCGACACCTGTACCCGGCACGGGTCGCTTGATACCGAAAGGTGGCAAAGGCTTGCGGCTGTCGGATGAGTCGTCCCGGTTGTCGCCCATGGCAAAATAGTGCCCCTCTGGCACCGTATAGACCTTGGTGTTATCCACCTCCGTATAACGGAACTGCAACGTCATATAGCTGACACCATTCGGCAGTGTTTCGCGGAACTGTTGGTACACCCTGTCTCGGTCGGGGTGTTGAAAGTCCTCTACACGTTCCCGCTTTACCGCCTCATCATTGATATACAGCACGTCATTACGTACCTGGACCGTATCGCCCGGCAGGCCGATAATCCGCTTGATATAGGCCGTGGAATTATCCCCCGGCCATTTGAAGACGGCCACATCACCCCATTCTACCGGTGATTCAAAAATCCGGCCTTCAAAAAGCGGCAAATCAAATGGCAGAGAATGCCTGGAGTAGCCGTAGGACGGCTTGGAGACGAGCAAATAGTCCCCATAGAGCAATGTCGGCAGCATCGATTCCGACGGAATATTAAATGGCTCATAGGCCGCTGTGCGGAACGCCATGGCAATCAGCAATGCATAGATGACGGTGCGAGCAAAATCGCCCCAGCTTTCCTGCTGTTTTTCCTGCGGCTTATCGCCGCCTTCCGTACTCAATGCATTAACTCCTGTGGCCCTACGCCCATTCTTCGGGGATGGCACTGATCATGACAATGGCCTGCGCCAACGGGTACTCATCGGTGATCGTCAGGTCAATCTGCGCGACCATGCCCGGTGGGGTCAGTTCCTGTAAACGAACGGCGGCACCATCAATCAGGTTCATCGTCGGTTTACCCGAGGGCAGATTCACCACCCCCATGGTGCGCCAGTGCACCCCGCGGCGAATGCCTGTCCCCAGCGCCTTGGAGCAGGCTTCTTTAGCGGCAAAACGCTTGGCATAGCTTTCAGCTCTGTTGGCACGACGTTCCGACTTGGTGATTTCAACGACGGTATATACACGATTGATAAATCGATCGCCAAAACGCTCCAGCGTCCGTTCGATACGGCGGATGTCGATCAGGTCATTGCCCAGACCAATCAGTTTCATGTCAGGCTCTCCCTCGCTGCATCCATCAAACGGCGCATTTCCCGGATGGTTTCAGCCAAGCCAGCAAACACAGCCTCACCCACCAGAAAATGCCCAATATTCAACTCCACAATATTGGGGATCAATGAAACCCCCGCAACCGTTTCATAATTCAAGCCATGACCGGCGTGGCACTCCAGGCCGAGGCTTTCAGCCAAACGCGCGCCTTCAATTAGACGCTGCAGTTCTTTTCCCCGTTCAGCACCGGTTGCTTCTGTGTACGGCCCGGCATGCAGCTCAATAATGTCGGCGCCCAATGATCGCGCTGCCTCTATTTCCCGAGCGTCCGAGTCAATGAACAGAGACACCCGAATGCCAGCATCCTGCAGCTGTTCAATTCGTGGTGCCAGTGTGTTGTGACCCGCGGAAACCGCCAAACCGCCTTCTGTTGTCAGTTCCTGGCGCTTTTCCGGCACCAGACAGCAAGCGTTGGGCAGCACGTCACAGGCAATTTCCACCATTTCATCGGTAGCCGCCATTTCAAAATTCAACGGCGCGTCTACTTCCTCTTTGATGCGCACCATATCAGCATCAAGAATATGACGGCGGTCCTCCCGCAGATGGGCTGTAATGCCATCAGCACCCGCTTCTACCGCCAGCAGCGCCGCCCGCACCGGATCGGGGTGCACACCACCCCTCGCATTGCGAAGAGTAGCAACATGGTCAACATTGACCCCAAGCCGGAGCTTCTCGACCATCCCAAAACCGCCTATTTCACGTCACGCGAACCGGGTTTGACACCCGGGGTATCTGCCAGCTCGGGCGGCAGCTTATCTGCTTCATAGCTTGGTGCGTCGAGAACCGCGAGGGAGACCAACGGCACACCGATATCAGCGGTGCCATTGCTTCGGTCTATCAGACTGGCACCGGCAACAACATTACCGCCTTGTGCCGTGATTTCCTTGATGCACTCACGAGAAGACAACCCGGTGGTAACCACATCTTCCACCATGAGCACGCGTGCCCCTTCATCAAGGCCGAACCCGCGACGGAATGTAAAAGTCCCTTCCACCCGCTCAACAAACATGGAGGGCACACCCAGTTGGCGAGCCACCTCATAACCCACGATCACGCCCCCCATGGCCGGGGAGACAACCACGTCAATTTCTGTGTCCAGCGTGGTCTTGATTTTATCTGCAAGGGCACCACACAGGCGCGCGCCACGGGCTGGGTCCATCACCACCCGTGCGCATTGCAGGAAGACCGGGCTATGTAGCCCCGAAGACAGGATAAAGTGCCCTTCGAGCAATGCCTCGGCCGCGCGAAATTCGTTGAGCACCTGTTCCTGGTCCATGGTCTGTTTCCTTTAGTTTTTGTCTGCGGTCAGCCGCGAATACGTTCCACCGATTCTACCACTGCCAAGGCCCGAAGGGCGGCAATAATGTCGGTGAGGTGTTTAACATCCTGCACTTCAATATCAATGCGCAATGTGAACAATTGCTGGCTGCGATCCGTCATCTTCAAGTTGGTGATATTCCCCTGGTTCTTGCCCACCAGCGTTGCCAACTTACCCAATACGCCTGGTTCATTGCTCATACGCACTTCGACCGACGATAGATGGAAGAAGTGGTCTCGCGCATCCTCGTCCCATGACGCATCGACCCACAAATCCGGGTCCTCGCTAACCTTGGCAAGTTCTGCGCAATCAATTGTGTGCACTTGAATCCCCGTACCCGGGGTTACCAGGCCGACAATACGGTCACCCGGTAGCGGATGACAGCACGAGGCAAGGCGAATGGCCGTACCATCCTGAACACCTTTGATAACGATAGGCTCTTCTTCCCCGCCTGAGTCAGCAAGCGGCAAATTGATCCGATTTTCATCCTTATTGCGCTCGCCGGGGAACAGGGCTTCCAAAACACGGCCCGCCGTTACATTCCCCCTGCCAACAGCCAGATACAGATCGTTTTCGCTGTCTATTAGCAGGCTGTCACAGGCGGGTTCCAAGGTTTGTTCGGCCAGATCATAGCCAGCGCGAGTAAAGGCCCGGTCCAACAATCGCTTGCCGAGCGCAACATATTCTTCCCGGCCATGTTCACGGTGGAACCGCCGAATGGCCGCACGTGCCCGCCCAGTAACGGCGATATCTTCCCAGGATGCCGGCGGCGTTTGCGTTTTGGAGCGAACAATTTCGACCTGGTCGCCATTGATCAACTCGGTATGCAGCGGCATCAATGTGCCATTTACTTTGGACCCAACGCAGGTATTGCCGACATCCGTGTGCACAGCATAGGCAAAATCGATCGGTGTTGCCCCGCGTGGTAAGGGAACAAGGTCGCCTCTCGGGGTGAAGCAGAACACCTGGTCCGTATAGAGCGATATCTTGGTGTGCTCGAGAAACTCTTCCGGGCTTTCTGCCTGGTCGAGAATTTCCTTCAATTCTCCAAACCATTTCTGATGCTGATCAGAATCTGAGGCGTCATACAATTTGTATTGCCAATGGGCGGCAACACCGTAAGTGGCCAGGGCGTGCATTTCATGTGTGCGGATCTGGATCTCGATCCGCTGACGCTCCGGGCCAATCACCGTCGTGTGGATAGACTGGTAGTTATTTCGCTTTGGCGTCGAAATATAGTCTTTAAAGCGACCCGGTACACTGCTCCACGCGCCGTGGACCACCCCGAGCGCCTGGTAGCAGGTGGGCACATCGTCAACCAGTATGCGGAAACCCATGACATCGCCCAATTGCTCAAAACCAACATTCTGACGCTGCATTTTCCGCCAAATCGAGTAAGGCTGCTTCTGGCGGCCAAAGATATTAGCCTCAATATTGTGAGCCGACAACGTGTCCTTCAACGCCTGGGCAATCCGCCCGCGAAGGTCACCCGCCTCATCATTCAGGAATGACAAGCGCGCTGCAATTGACGCCCTTGCATCCGGGTTCATATGCAGGAACGACAGGTCCTCAAGTTCCGTCTTGATTTCCTGCATACCAATTCGCTCAGCCAATGGCGCGTATAGCTCCATGGTTTCCAAGGCAATGGTGCGGCGCTTCTCTGGCTTCTTGATATGATGCAGGGTCCGCATATTGTGCAGGCGGTCTGCCAATTTCACGATCAACACGCGTATATCGTCGGACAGCGCCAGGAAGAATTTTCTGAAATTCTCTGCCTGTTTTGTGCTTTCGGAATTCAATTCCAGCAATGAAAGCTTTGTTACCCCATCAACAAGGCGCGCAACTTCACCCCCGAACAAGCCTTCGATTTCTTCATGTGTCGCCAGCGTGTCTTCGATTGTGTCGTGCAACAGGCCCGTGGCAACCGTTGACCCGTCCATTTTCATGTCGGTCAGGATGCCAGCCACTTCCAGCGGATGAGAAAAATAGGGGTCACCAGACGCACGCTTCTGGTTGCCATGTGCTTTCATGGAAAACACATAAGCCCGGTCTAACAGGTTTTCATCAATTTCCGGATCATACGCCCGGACTCGTTCTACGAGTTCATATTGCCGGATCACTTTTCCGTCCTCCGGCCTTCATTATACGCCTTTGGCGTTTCTAGGAAACGCCGTCAAAGTCTTCCGGCAAGTCAGGCTGTTCTTTGGCGATTTCCATATTGTCTTCAACTTCGGCATTCACCATTTCGCTGAGCACCTTGTTCAGGTTTTCAGGCGTTACTTCCTCATTGGCAGCAGCCAACTGGCGGCTGGCAAATTCCATGCTCAAATCATCATCTTCAGGCTCGTCGCGCTCAACATAGCGCTGCAGGCCCCGAATCTTGGATTCACGAACTTCGTCAATTTCTATGGTTTCGTCCGCAATTTCACGCAGGGCAACGACAGGGTCTTTGTCATTGTCACGGTCAACAGTCATTTCTGCGCCAGAGGCCAGTTCACGGGCGCGCTGGGCGGCCAGAAGAACAAGATCAAAGCGGCTGGGGACAACTTCTACGCAGTCCTCTACGGTTACGCGGGCCATAAAGCCAACTCCTATGAGCAATTCGCCGAAAAAGTGGCGGTATACATAAAGCCTCGCCCACATAATTGCAAGCTGACAGAACGGCTAAACAACCACCTTAATGTCATCTGTGCCGGACAGCCCTGCCACCAATTCTGCAAGTGTTTGACCCGTTTCCGGGTGGCACCAGTCTGGCGCAATGTCCTGCAAGGGTAATAACACGAATGATCGATCTTGCATTCTAGGATGAGGAAGTTCGGGCCCCGCCTGTCCCCGCAACACCTCCCCGGCATAATCGATAAGGTCCAGGTCAAGCACTCGCGCTTCATTGCGCACCTGCCGCACCCTGCCAAATTCAGCCTCTACCTCGTGTAGAATAGCCAACAATTCTGCGGGTTTTGCCTTGGTCCGTATCGATATAACGCCATTGATATAATTTGGTTGGCCCGAAGGTGGCACCGGGGCGCTTTCATACCAATGCGACCTTGTAAAGCAAGTGATCCCTTTGCCTTCCAATGCTTCTATGGCTTTCTCAAGCGTCTGGCGGGGAGAACCGTGCTCTACAGAAGGCAAATTCGCCCCCAAGGCGATAAAAATCATTGGTTTTCCTCACTTCCCAGAGAAAAAAGGTGTAACCTATAGATTGGCCGAGTACATTGGCCTTGTTTTGAACATTGGTCCATACAACACACAACGTCGTATTCAACGTTGGGATACAAGCAGATAAAAAATTTGGAGTAGGAATACAACATGGCCTTTTATCCAAGCGAGCGCATCGCCCTATTTGTCGATGGCTCCAACCTGTTCGCAGCCGCGCGCACCCTGGGCTTCGACATCGACTACAAGGCACTGCTGAACGAATTCGCGTCCAAGGGCGTGCTCGTTCGTGCGCTGTATTATACAGCACTGATCGAAGATCAGGACTTTTCGCCTTTGCGTCCTCTGGTCGACTGGCTCGACTATAACGGCTTTACTGTCATCACCAAGCCCGCCAAGGAATATGTAGATTCCACCGGTCGCCGCAAGATCAAGGGCAATATGGACATTGAAATCGCGGTTGACGTGATGACCCTGTCTGAAAATGTCGACCATGTGGTGCTGTTCTCAGGCGATGGCGATTTCCGCCGGTTGATTGAAGCTGTCCAGCGTCGTGGCAAGCGCGTCACCGTGGTCAGCACCATGAAGACCCAGCCCTCCATGGTTGCTGATGAACTGCGCCGCCAGGCTGACACTTTCATGGAACTGAACGATCTAGCCCCCGCAATTGCCCGCGCCCAGCGCCCGGCACCGGCTGGCGGCTATGACGACGCCGAAGAATTCGACGACCAAACCGTCTAGCCTCATCAGGCAACCATGACAGACGACCCAACTGGCATCCGCGAGCCGGATGCCGATTGCAGCAAGTGTGAACGGCTGGTTGATCTGCGGCACAGTCTGCAGAAGGACCAGCCGACATGGTTCAACAAGCCCGTCCCTTCTTTCGGCGACACCAAGGCAAAACTTGTCATCGTTGGTCTGGCCCCAGGCTTGCAGGGGGCCAACAGGACCGGTCGACCATTTACCGGCGACTATGCCGGTGATTTGCTCTACGCCACGCTCGAAAAACTGGGTTTTTCCACCGGCACCTATGATTGCCGCCCGGATGACGGGCTGGAATTGAAGGGCTGCCTGATCACCAATGCGGTCCGTTGCCTGCCACCGCAGAACAAGCCTGTTGGTGCGGAAATCAACAATTGCCGCCCATTCCTGACCACCCTCTTGGAACAGTCACCCCATATCAAGTCCGTTCTGGCACTGGGTAAAATCGCCCATGACAGCGTCGTTCGGGGCTTGGGCGCCAAGTTGAAAGATCATCCCTTTGGTCATGCAGCAGAGCATCAGATCGGGGACCTGATACTTGTCGATAGCTATCATTGTTCGCGTTACAACACGAGTACAGGCCGACTGACAGAAGCCATGTTTGAAGACGCCATGGCAAAGGCAAAAGTCCACGCGGGACTGTAGACCAACCTATTAGAGAGCGGCCTAGAAGCCGTAGCGTTCTTCCTTCCACGGATCACCCACATTGTGATAGCCGCGCACTTCCCAAAAGCCCGGTTGGTCCGCGTCCACAAATTCGATCCGTGAAATCCACTTGGCACTCTTCCACAAATAATATTGCGGAATGATGGCCCGCACCGGCCCACCATGCTGGCGACTAAGGGGCTTCCCTTCCCAGCTATGGGC
>JAURPT010000016.1 GCA_030836535.1 Alphaproteobacteria bacterium | reverse complement strand
GATGGCACGCGCTCATTAGACAAGGCTTTTGTGCGCACCCAAGGCCGCCTGGGGCAGGCAGATGAGATTGCCAATGGCATTTTGTTTCTAGCGTCTGATGAGGCCAGCTTTGCCAATGGCAGCGAGCTGGTGCTGGATAACACGCAGACGGCATAAAGGCGCTACCGTCAGCAAACCTTCGGCTTGCGCCTGCGCGAGCGCGCCAAACGATTCGCGGGCCGCAATTCGCGGCCTTCGACAAATCGGCCCTATAGGCTGTTCGATTTGTCGTTGAGAAGATTAGCGCTCATCAAAGTTTTGGCAAAGCCCGCAGGTTTTGCTGCACCAGCTCGGTGAATTCCATCGGCAGGAAATGGCTGGCACCCATTACTTGCTCGATTTGCCAGTTCCGTTGCTTACGCCGCACAATCTTTTCTGACTGCGGCCGCAGAGTCGAATTTGTCTCCGCATGGAGCACCTTCACCGGGCACTTAACCTTACCAACCCGGCCCCAGACATTGCTGGAGCCCATAGTGAAGGTCTTACCTTCCCAAGCCGGGGCACAGGCCAGAATTGTTTTTTCCGGCGAAACGACGATAGAACCGCCTTCAACATAGTCGCGGATGTAATGGTCCGGCCATGTCTTGAAAGCCCCCCTGCCCTTGTAGGACTTGAACATTGTTTCCCGGTCCGTAAATTCTGCCCGTCGGCGCGCAGCCCCTTGAGACAGCTGCGAGGTTAACCGCTTGCCGATCAGCTTTCGCACCATGGCAATCAGCGTGAAAATCGGCGGCATCATCACCGGTTCAACGAGCAGCATCGCCTTCACAAGCCCGGGACGCTTAGCTGCTGCGATCATCGAAACCGTTGAGCCCATGGAATGACCCGACAGGTAAACCGGTTCATCCAGCACCTCGAGAATGGCCACCAGGTCGTCAGCATAGGTATCCCAGCCTGTCAGGACATCCGGATTCTTATCTGCCTCAGAAAAACCATGCCCACGCTGATCGATGGCGATGACACGGAATTGGTCCGTCAGTGGCGTTAGCAGAGACGTGTAAGTCTGCGCATTAAAGCCAGTGGCGTGGCAATAAACCAGAAGTGGCTTGCTGGCATCATCTCCCCAGCGCAGCACAGAAAAGCTGCCGCGCCCGGGCGCTTCAATTGTCTCTCGTACTGGCTGGGTCACCAGCGGGCTGGCTTCATTCATGGCTGATGGTCTTGATATCGCCGTCTGCGGAAAGAAGGATAGCGATACCACGCGTCTGCGGGACGTTCGAGAAGATAATCATCAGCAGCACCGTGATCGGCACACTGAGGAACATGCCTGCAATACCCCAGATCGACCCCCAGATGGCCAATGACAGCAGCACGACAATGGCACTGAGATTGAGCGAGCTGCCCATCATTTTGGGCTCCAGAACATTACCGATGCTGAACTGAATAACAGCCAGTAACGGCACAAGAATGGCGAACTCGGTAAGGGAGTCGAATTGTACCAGCGCCATCAATGCCGGGAACAGAACCCCCACCAATGACCCCACCGTGGGGATGTAATTCAGCAAAAAGATCAACAACGCCCAGAAGGGTGCATAGTCGACACCCACCGCCATCAGAACGATCAGACTGAGCACGCCGGTCAACAAACTCATCAGCGTTTTGATCCAGGTATATTGACGAATGTCCTGTCCGATCTGCACCAGAATATTCTGGACTGTCTTTTGGCGGTTTTCATCCGGGAACATGCCCGCGATTTTCCTGTCGAAACTGTCATGCTCCAGCAGCAGGAACAGCAGGTAGATCAGTACCAGCCCGGCATTGGCAACGCCGTTTGCCAGCTCGCCCGCAATGGTCGCCACAAAGGGTCCAAATTCAATCTGGTCAATCAGCTGGCGAATGCTGGGGATTTCCGCAATACCGATAAAACCACCAATCTGCCCCAACAGACGTTCCAGATTGGCCTGATATTGCGGGGCGTCCTGCGCCACCTTGAACAGCGCATCACCCGTATAGGCCAGAATACCGCCAATGGCTGCCAACACCGTCACAATAGAGGCCGTCTTGGCCACCCAGCCGGGCAGATGCACAGTACCAAAATTGATGAGGGAAAAGCCCTTGGACAGCGCGTCTATGAGGAACCAGGTCATCACAGCAATCGCCAAAGGGATCAGCAACGCCTGACCAATCACCAGAAAGACGATCAGCAGCGCCGTGATGAACAGGCCCGCAGCCCAACGAAACAATGACATGGCTTCCCTATCCCCTCATAAGCCTGTAAGGACAATAACCGAAACAAGACAAGAAGCCCATTATGGCGGACAGCGCCCCCATCACCAAACCGGAAACAACAGCCCGCGGCGTCTTCCTGATGCTGGGGGCCTTCCTGATGTATTCCGGTATCGATATTCTGGCCAAAGGCTTAGGGGAACAGGGCTATCACCCGGTGATGATCACCTGGGGCCGGACCGCCATGCAAGTACTGATGTTGCTACCGTTCATGCTGCGTGCGGGTGGCCTGGGCGCCTTTGTTACACGCCATCCCAAAACGCAATTTGTCCGTGGCTTCGTGATGACCTTTGCCGGGATATTCTTCGTCTCCGGCCTCGCCTATCTGCCATTGGCGACCATGACAGCGATCAACTTTGTCAGCCCGTTCATGATCACCATGCTCTCCGTCTGGATCCTCAAGGAAGTGGTTGGGCCGCATCGCTGGATTGCTATTGCGATTGGCTTCTTTGGCGCGCTGGTGATTATCCGCCCCGGCACCGATAGCTTCCACCCGGCAGGCCTCTTCGCCATTGCAGCCGCTGCCTGCTGGGCAATCAGTGTGATCGCCACCCGTCTGGTGCAAGATGAAGACAGCGGCACGCTGACCATGTTCTACACTGCAGTCATCGGCGTAACCCTGACATCCTTCATGGTGCCGTTCTTCTGGATGCCGCTGACGCTGGAAGCCTGGTTCTATGTGGTCGGCATGGGTATTTTCAGCATCTTGGGCCAGGCCTTTATGATCGGGGCCCTGCGCCATGCCAGCCCGAGCCTGTTGGCCCCTATCGGTTATTCGCAGCTTCTATGGGCCACGCTGTTTGGCTTCTTGCTCTTCGGCAATTTGCCGAATGTTTGGACCTGGGCCGGTGCCGGCATCATCGTACTCAGCGGGCTTTATATGTGGTGGCGTGAACAGGAACTCAAAAAGCCCCCTGCCCCTGCGTTAAGCCACCGAGAGTAGTCTCAACAAAAAAAGGGCCACCCAAGAGGCGGCCCTTTCTGTACATATGCGATGCAACCTAGCGCGGGGCCATGCGGATGGCACCGTCAAGGCGAATGGTTTCACCATTCATGTAGCTGTTCTGGCACAGCTCACGCGCCATGGAGGCAAACTCTTCGGGAACGCCAAGACGCTTCGGGAACGGCACGCTGGCAGCCAGGCTGTCGATGACGTTCTGCGGTGCGCGGGCAAAGAGCGGGGTATGGAAGATACCCGGGGCAATCGTATTGGCACGAACACCCATGTTGGACAGGTCGCGAGCCATCACCAGCGTCATGCCGACGATGCCAGCCTTGGAGGCGGTATAGGCGATTTGACCGATCTGGCCATCAAAGGCTGCGACAGATGCGGTGTTGACGATAGCGCCACGTTCGCCATCTTCCATCGGCTCGGTCTTGCAGATTTCATCCGCAACAATGCGCGAGCAGTTGAACGTACCGATCAGGTTGGTGTCGATGACAAATTTGAAGTCATCAAGCGGCATCGGGCCTTCTTTGCCAACGATCTTATGCGCACGGCCCAAGCCAGCGCAGTTGATCAGAATCCGCGGTGAGCCATGAGCAGCCTTGGCAACTTCCAGGCCTGCAATGGCATCTTCTTCAGATGCTACATTCACCTTGGCGAAAGCACCGCCAATTTCCTTGGCGACTTCGTTGCCGAGGTCTTCATTCAGGTCCCACAGGGTAACCTTAACGCCATTGGCCGTCAGTTCGCGGGCAGTGGCTGCACCCAGGCCGGATGCACCGCCGGTGATGATGGCTGATGTTCCTTCAAGATTCATCGTTCTCTCCGATTTCTATTGTTACCCATTGGTAAGCGAATCCAAATTCGCGGGTATTCTAACGAAACTCTGGGGAATGTCGATGCCGGGGATTGACAGCGCCTGTCGGGCGCACCACTCTGAGCCACCGAAAAACACCGATACTCAAACAGGGGAGACATCATGCTCGTAATCGGCGCTGAAATTCGCATTCCGGAAGAAAATATGGACGCCATGGCCGAACTGGCCCGCACCATGGTCATCGAGACCATGAAAGAAGAAGAATGCGTGACCTACGCCTTCAGCCAGGACTTTTCCGAACCTGGCCTTGTGCGTATTTTTGAAGTCTGGAAAAGCCAGGAAGGCCTGGACGCCCATTTCGCCACACCACACATGGCCGCTTTCCAGCAGGGCATGGTGGCACTGTCGCCCAAGGGCACCATTGCCAACAAATATGAAGTGTCCAGCGTCGTCGACATGATGGCCTAAGACCATGACGATTCCCGGCCCGGCGCGCATTCTGCCGCTGACAGATGAGCAGTTGCCGCCCCGCGTGGCTAAGAACAACGACCTGCCCAAGGTTAATGTCATCCGCACCCTTGCGGGACACCCGGATGCCTTTATCCCCTGGAACCGTTTTGCCAATTATGTGCTGAACAAAAGCACGCTGGTGGCGCGGCAGCGGGAAATTCTGTTTCTGCGCACGGGCTGGAATCACCAATCGGACTATGAGTTCGGTCAACATCGCATCATCGGCCAGCGGGCCGGGCTGAGTGATGAGGAAATCCTCAACATCTGCCGTGGCCCAAACGCTGGCGGTTGGGCCGATAATGAACGCGCCCTGCTGCAGGCAGCCGACGATCTGTACAGCACCAGTGACATCAGCGACACAACCTGGGCTAGGCTGGACGCGCATTTCAGCGACCAGCAAAAGGTCGACGTCATTATCGCCGTCGCCCAATACACACTCGTGTGTATGTTGCTGAAGAGCGTACGCGTGCAGCTGGATGACAATATCGACGGCCTGCCGGACATTGCAGATGGCACCATCCCGACAAGCCGGCACTATGACCGGCTGGCAGGCGATGCCCGCATCCTGCCCCTGAGCGCTGAAGACATCCAGAAGAGCATTGGCCAGGATGAAGCCCTGCGGAAGCTGACGGAAATTGTCGACAATCTCGACAAAATCAATGTGGTTGCCACGCTGGCGCACCACCCGGATGCCTATATCGCTTGGAACCGCTTTGCGGCCTACGTCTTCAATGAAAGCACACTGTCTTTCCGCCAGCGGGAAATCGTCTTCCTGCGCACGGGGTGGAACCACAAGTCCGACTATGAATGGGGCCAGCACTATCTGCTGGGCCAGAAAGCCGGGCTAAGCGAGGAAGAACTGCTCAACATCGCCCGTGGGCCCGGCGTTGACGCCTGGTGCGACGAGGAACGGGTACTGATGCAGGCGGTGGACGAAATGTTCACCGAAACCGACATCAGTGACGAAACCTGGGCCGCGTTGGATAAATACTATTCCGACCAGCAAAAGGTGGATGTAATCCTCGGCAGTGGCAATTACACACTTGTTTCCATGCTGCTCAAAGCCATGCGCGTGCAGCTGGATGATAATATCGAGGGCCTGCCGGTGGTCTGACCACCTAGAGACTACGCACCATGTCCAACAATCTTCCACACAATGATGAAGATGTTCTGGACTGGCTTAAACAAGAACATGACCAACCTTTTGGAGGCTGGGACTTCTCCTACCTGAAGGACCGACGAGTCTTCCTGCAAGAACATGCCTGGGATTATGCTGAAACGGTCCTGCCCTACCTGAAACAGGCGCAGAGTGTTCTCGATATCGACACGGGCGGCGGAGAGATATTCCGCTCATTGCTGGACCGCGCGCAATTCAAGGGTAAAGCCCGCGCCATAGAGCCCTACCCGCCCAATGTGACAGTAGCCCGCGAAACCCTTACCCCCTTGTCAGTAAAGGTCATCGACAACTCAGCCGATGCAGCTGAATTAGGCGATCAGAAATTTGATCTGATGATCAGCCGACATGGCGGTTCCCTTTCACCAGCAAACATTGCCCAGCGACTAAAACCAGGCGGGCGGTTCATTTCCGAACAGATCGGTGACCGCACCAACCAGGAACTACATGAAATTTTCGGGTCGGGTTCCACCTCAAGCGACGAATGGCCACACAATGCAGGAGATGCCAGGCAAGTCTTCGCCGAAGAAAGCCTGCTTATCGAAGACCTGCAGGAACAGCACATCACCACCCGCTATATGGATGTGGGCGCTCTCGCCTACTATCTAAAAGCGGTGCCCTGGGAAGTGCCCGACTTTTCGATTAATGCCTATGCAGAGGTTCTGCTGTCACTCCACCGACAAGCCCAGGAACAAGGCTACGCGCTGGATACGACATTTCATGTCTATCTGATCATCGCCCGCGCACCTCGATAAATCCCAAAGAAAAAGGGCCGCGCAGTAACTGCGCGACCCTTAACTTTTTGAACCAAAAGGTTCGGCTGTTTGGCTGGCTTAGAAGCCCATGCCACCCATGCCGCCCATCGGGTCCATGCCACCCATGTCAGGCATTGCAGGTGCAGCACCCTTGGGTTCCGGCTTGTCAGCAACCATGGCTTCGGTCGTGATCAGCAAGGAAGCAACAGAGGCTGCATCCTGCAGTGCGGTACGAACAACCTTTGTCGGATCGATAATACCGGCGGAAACCATATCGGTGTATTCTTCCTTCTGAGCGTTGAAGCCGAAGTTCGTATCATCGCTTTCCAGCAGCTTGCCAGCAACCACGGCACCGTCAACACCGGCATTTTCGGCGATCTGGCGAACCGGGGCTTGCAGGGCACGGCGGATGATGTCGACACCGACCTTCTGGTCGTCATTGCTGGTGCGAACACGCTCGATAGCGCGGATGCCATACAGCAGGCCACAGCCACCACCGGCGACGATGCCTTCTTCAACCGCAGCGCGGGTTGCATTCAGGGCATCTTCAACGCGGTCTTTGCGTTCTTTCACTTCAACTTCGGTCGCACCGCCAACCTTGATCACGGCAACACCGCCAGCCAGCTTGGCCAGGCGTTCCTGCAGCTTTTCACGGTCATATTCAGAAGAGGTTTCTTCGATCTGAGCGCGGATCTGGCTACAACGCGCTTCGATAGCATCCTTGTTACCAGCGCCGTGTACGATCGTGCTTTCATCCTTGGAGATGGAAACGCGCTTGGCCGTACCCAGCATGTCGATGGTGACGTTTTCCAGCTTGATGCCGAGGTCTTCAGAGATCACCTGGCCATTGGTCAGGATTGCAATGTCTTCCAGCATCGCCTTGCGACGGTCGCCAAAGCCCGGCGCCTTAACAGCAGCAACCTTCAGACCACCGCGCAGCTTGTTAACAACGAGGGTAGCCAGGGCTTCGCCTTCAATGTCTTCAGCAATGATCAGCAGCGGCTTGCCGGACTGAACAACTGTTTCCAGGATCGGCAGCATCGCCTGCAGGCTGGTCAGCTTGCTTTCGTGCAGCAGGATGAACGGGTCTTCCAGCTCGGTCAGCATCTTTTCAGCGTTGGTGATGAAGTACGGAGACAGGTAACCACGGTCGAACTGCATGCCTTCTACGACGTCGAGTTCGGTTTCCAGGCTCTTGGCTTCTTCAACGGTGATAACGCCTTCATTGCCAACCTTGTCCATGGCTTCAGCCAGCATCTTGCCGACTTCTGCATCGCCATTGGCTGAAATAGTACCAACCTGGGCAATTTCAGCGTTGGAGGCAACGTCGCGTGAACGCTTGGTCAGGTCCTTGATCACGGATTCAACAGCGAGGTCGATACCGCGGCGCAGGTCCATCGGGTTGTAACCAGCAGCGACGGACTTGACACCTTCGCGAACGATGGCCTGGGCCAGAACCGTTGCAGTGGTGGTGCCGTCACCGGCGAGGTCGTTGGTCTTGGAGGCAACTTCGCGGACCATCTGTGCGCCCATGTTTTCGAACTTGTCAGATAGTTCGATTTCCTTGGCAACAGAAACGCCGTCCTTGGTGATCTTGGGAGCACCGAAGCTCTTTTCGATCAGAACGTTGCGGCCTTTCGGGCCAAGCGTCACTTTTACAGCGTCGGCGAGAAGGTCGACACCCCTGAGCATGCGCGTGCGGGCGTCAGTTGAAAATGTAATTTCCTTGGCAGCCATTGTTCTTTTTCCTTAGTCCAGAATGCCCATGATGTCAGATTCTTTCATGATCAACAGGTCTTCACCATTGATCTTGATTTCCGTACCCGACCACTTGCCAAACAGGACACGGTCACCTGCTTTAACTTCCATGGGAACCAGTTCACCGCGTTCGTCGCGTGCGCCAGCGCCGATGGAAACGATTTCGCCTTCAGAAGGCTTTTCCTTGGCGGAATCGGGAATGATGATGCCACCGGCTGTCTTTTCGTCTTCTTCGATACGACGAACGACAACACGGTCATGCAAAGGTCTGAAACTCATTGAGTGGTCTCCTTAACACCTGTGTTGAGTACTCTCCCAGCGAGGAACTGACTATGCAGCCCTCCAACGCTACCCCATTTATGGTCGCGAAACCGGATTTCAAGGGGGGTATATAAAGAAATTTGGCACTCATAGCAACAGAGTGCTAGTAGGGATCTGTATATTCCCAAAACACCCTGTCTTTTCCCCAAACACAGAGAGTTCAACAAAAATGGGCCACCGCCATTGGCGATGGCCCATCTCAGCGAATTTGAGGTAGCCTAGCGGCCTTTGAAGACCGGCTTGCGTTTTTCGGCAAAGGCCATCATGGCCTCCTTGGAGTCTTCCGTCTTGCCGAGCTGACCAGTCAGATTCTGCTCATACCGGTAACCGTCGCGTAGGCTCATTTCCTCAATGGCATTCAACGAGCCCTTGGCCATGGTCATGGCGATAGGGCTTTTGGCAGCCAGAGTGCGAGCCATATTCATGGCTGTATCCATCAGGTCTTCCGGAGCGACGCAGGCTTCAACAACACCGGTGCGGTATAGTTCTGGCCCAAAGATGCGCTGGCCCGTAAGCGCCATGGTGCGCAAGCGTGAATGGCTGAACAGACGCATCGCGTGGCGCTGGCCACCCAGCAATCCCACGTCAATTTCCGGCAGGCCCAGATTGCCTTTTTCGGAGGCGATCAGAATGTCGCAGGACGCTGCAATGGCCAGGCCGCCACCAAGCGCGGCGCCATTAATGGCGCCGATCACCGGCTTGGCGCATTCGCGTACAGAATGGTAGCACTCGCGCGCGTTGCGGCTGGACTGCCAGTGGTCGCCCGGTTTGCGTTCCGCACCTGCACGACCCTTGATGTCGGCACCAGCGCAGAAAACCTTGCCTTCACCGGTCAGGACGACCGACCGAATTTCGTCGATGTCACTAATCCGGTCGAACATTAGTTGCATATCGACCAGCATCTGTAGCGAATGGGCATTCACTGGCGGGTTGTCCATTTTCACAATCGCGATGTGATCTTCCACCACTTCGCACTTCACCGTTTCCAAATCCAGGTTTTCCATAATCTCCCCTATCAGGACGTTGCGTCCGCATTGTTCTGTTGTTGTTCTTTGTGTACCTGCGTTTCACGGTAAGTCAAATAAACCGTACTACCCAGAATGACAAAACCGCCAACCCAGACCCAAATGTCCGGGACTTCACCGAAAAATATAAAGCCCATCATGGCCGCCCAGATCAGCTTGATAAAATCAAACGGCATAATGGCATTGGCCTCTGCCAATTTCAG
Source organism: Alphaproteobacteria bacterium (assembly GCA_030836535.1). GTDB lineage: Bacteria > Pseudomonadota > Alphaproteobacteria > SMXS01 > SMXS01 > SMXS01. Next base: position 968 of record JAURPT010000016.1, on the reverse strand, counting down.
GGATTCAACAATGCCGATTGCCCCCAATGTGCCGAGGACACCCATAGCCGCAAACCACAGATAGTGCTCCATCGTCGGCCATGTCCACACCGTCAGCGCCGGTGGAAACGCCAATATCGCCAATAGAATAGCTGCCCAACTGGTGATGGTGACGGAAGAATCCTCGCGGGCCATCACCTTTGTCAGCAACAGGGCAACGCCCCATATGGCACTGCCTGCCAGCACCAGCATGGCCCCCAGGTCAACCGTCCCCAACCATGGCCGCACAATGATGGACGCGCCAATGGCCCCCACAATCAACGCCCCGATGCGCCGTGCCCGCAAGCGTTCCCCCATAAACAGCGCCGCATAGACCGTCACAAAAAGCGGTAACGTAAACCCGAGCGAGGCGACCTCTGCAAGCGGTGTGATGGCAATGGCGCCAAAGAAACACATCATGGAGACGACATTGATCGCCGCCCGTGTGAGGTGCTTGCCAAACTGATTGGTTTTCAGCGGTGCCAGCCCTTCCCGCAGAAAGATGGGCATGAGCGCGATAATACCAAAGACATTGCGAAAGAAGGCCACTTCGAAGGTGTGAATATCTGCGGAGACGTGGCGGATAATGGCATTCATAACGTTAAACAGCAGAGAGGCTACTGCCATGATGGCCACAGCCTTCACCAGGTCCGGCACCCGTCCATAATGGTGCTTGGCGCGGCCACCAATATGCGCCAGCCGACCGGCATAGCCCCCCTGGGGCCCGACCTCTGATATACGGGAAGGATCAATCGCCATGAAAGGAAATACCTAGCGGATAACGCCGCTGACCCGCTCGGGATGAATGCGAATGATCACCCGTTCCTGGTCACGCAGCCAGCCCTCCAGGTCGGCCGGTTCTTCCCAGCCTGTATCGGCAATATTGGCAAAAACTTTGCGCGTCTCTTCAACCAGATTGTCGTGTTCAATCGTTGCACGCCCTTCAACGG
>JAURPT010000015.1 GCA_030836535.1 Alphaproteobacteria bacterium | reverse complement strand
TTTAAAGGCGCGAAATCGCCATCCATGCTGAACAGACCATCGGTGATGATCAGGCAATGGCGAGCCTTTGCGCGGTGTTCCTGCAACAACGCTTCGCAGGCAGCTGCATCGCCATGCTTGTAGGTTAGCATTGTTGCGCCGCTAAGGCGGGAACCGGCGAACAGGCAGGCGTGGTTCAGCTCATCAGCAATAATCAAGTCTTCCGGACCGGCAAAACAGGGGATCACACCGATATTGGTCAAATAGCCGCTGCCAAAAACGAGTGCGGCCTCGGTGCCCTTGAAGGCGGCCAGCCCTGACTCCAGAAACTCATAAAGTGGCGTGTTGCCGCTGATCAGCCGCGACCCGCCAGAGCCCGTCCCATAACGATCTGTTGCCGTATGGGCGGCGGCAATCACATCCGGGTGGTGAGACAGGTTGAGGTAATCATTACAGCAGAAGGAGATCATCTCCCGCCGGTTGCGGCGCACGGCAGTGTCGTCATAGCGGTCCGTACCCTTGAGGGCACGCCGCAGGCCTTTGTCTTCCAGGCTGGCCAGCTTGGTGCTGGCGAACTCGTCAATTGTCGTCATGGCCGGGGTGTTAGCACGGTTTTTCGTGCGGCAAAATCACAATCGGCACACTCGGTTATCCTTGACATGAACCCCCGCCATATGATCCTTGAGCGCAGAGGATACGTACTGCCCCCAAGGGGTAAGAGACCAGAGGCCGGAAGGATCATCATGACCGCAGCTGAACTAAGCCACGACTGGACACAGGGTGAAATTGAAGCCCTGTTCGATTTGCCGTTCAATGAATTGATGTTCAAGGCCCAGACGGTTCATCGTCAGAATTTCGACCCCAACAAAGTGCAGCTCAGCACATTGTTGTCGATCAAGACCGGTGGCTGCCCCGAAGACTGCAAATATTGTCCGCAAGCGGCCCAATATGAAACGGGCGTGCAGGTTGAAAAGCTGATGCCGGTTGAAGACGTGTTGGCCGATGCGCGCATGGCCAAGGAAGCTGGTGCGACCCGGTATTGCATGGGCGCTGCCTGGCGCACGCCGAAGGACAAGGAACTCGACCAGGTGATCGAGATGATCCAGGGCGTCCGCGCCATGGGCATGGAAACCTGTGTGACCCTCGGCATGCTCAACGCTGCTCAGGCTACACGCCTAAAAGATGGCGGCCTGGACTACTACAATCACAATGTTGATACGTCGGAAGATTTCTATCCCGAAATCATCAGCACCCGTACCTATGACGACCGCCTGAACACGCTGGAAAATGTCCGCGACGCCGGCATCAATGTTTGCAGTGGCGGTATTGTCGGCATGGGCGAAACTCGTGCTGACCGCGCCAAAATGCTGATGACCCTGGCCAATTTGCCGAAGCACCCCGAAAGTGTGCCCATCAACATGCTCGTGGAAGTAGAGGGCACGCCGGTCTTTGGCATGAGCGACAGCACCCAGGGTATCGATAATTTTGAATTTATCCGCACCATTGCTGTTGCCCGTATCATGATGCCTGGCAGCTTTGTGCGCCTGTCGGCTGGTCGTGAAACCATGCCGGAAGAAGCCCAGGCGCTTTGCTTCCTGGCGGGTGCGAACTCCATCTTCTATGGCGAAAAACTGCTGACCACGCCAAACCCGCAGAATAACAAGGACGCCGCCCTGTTCGACCGCCTCGGCATTATGCCGCTTGAAGGCGCGGATTTGGCGACCCTGAACGCGGCTGAATAGATGGGCGCTGGCGCCCAGCCTCCGAGACTACCGAACTCCGCCCCCGCCTGGCAGCGGGATGGGCACGACCATGTCTGGCACCCTTATGCGGTGGACCCGCAGGCACCGCCGCCTTTACCGGTCAAACGAACGGACGGCGTCCGACTCTATCTGGAAGATGGCCGCGAATTGGTCGATGGCATAGCCTCCTGGTGGACGGCTTGCCATGGCTATAACCACCCGCATATTGCCAAGGCCATGCATAAGCAAGCCGAAGAGATGCCCCACGTTATGTTTGGTGGGTTGGCCCATGAAAGCGCCTATGAATTGGCAACAAGACTGGCCAGCCTGACACCGGGCGATCTGGACCATGTTTTCTTTGCCGATGGTGGTTCTGTAGCGGTTGAAATCGCCCTGAAGATGGCGCTGCAATATTTCACGAATCAAGGCGTCAGCGGGCGGACCAAACTCGGCAGCTTCACCGGCGCCTATCATGGTGACACTTTTGCCGCCATGGCGGTGGGAGACCCGGATGACGGTATGCATCAGGGTTTCGGCACGGTAGGGCCAAGGTCTGTGCCCCTGCCGTTGCCAACAGACAAAGAGGCCTCACAGTTGTTCCATGATTTGATGGACAAGCATGGCCCGACGCTGGCTGCCTTAGTTGCTGAGCCACTGGTGCAGGGTGCCGGGGGTATGCTGGTGCATGAGGCCTCGGTCTTGCAGGAGATTCGCCAAGCCTGCGACCGCACGGGCGTGTTGCTGATTGCCGATGAAATCTTCACCGGCTTTGGCCGCACAGGCCGCCTGTTCGCCTGTGAGGAAGCGGGCATTGTCCCGGATATCATCTGTCTGGGCAAAGCCATGACGGGCGGTGTTGTCAGCCTGTCTGCCACCATTGCCCGCACCCATATTCGTGATGTCTTTGCCGACGGGAACCCCGACCATGCCTTGATGCATGGCCCAACCTTTATGGCTAACCCTTTGGCCTGTGCGGCAGCCAATGCGTCGCTCGACCTGTTTGAAAGCGAGCCTCGCCTCGCACAAGTTGCAGCCATTGAAGCGCAGTTGAAGGCAGAGCTTATGCCGTGCCGGGAGATAGCTGGTGTTGCAGAGGTACGTATCAAGGGTGCCATGGGCGCGGTAGAGCTTGAAGAACCGGTTGATAGTGAATGGCTGAAACAGGCCTTTCTGGAGGAAGGCGTGTTTCTGCGTCCGCTTGGGAATATTGTTTACCTGACGCCACCCTTTATTATTGAGGCGGATGATCTGCGTATTCTCACCAGCGCAATATGCGACGTGTTGGCGCATCGTGCGGAACAATTAGGTTAAGTAGACGAGACCCATGGACCAAAGTAGCCTGAAAGCCCTTATTGAAGAACACAGTATAGAGGCAAATAACGCAGATGCCTGGGAGCGACTGCGGGCTGTGGCCTCCGCGCCGGAGAGCCTGGTGGATGGGCCAGATGTGGGCCTTGTACTGCCCGGTGCTACCGGCGATCAGTTGGCGGCAGTTTCGGAAGCTGTGGCAAACGCAATCCGCGCACAGACAATTGCCTATAAGGCAGATATAGGCACGGAGAACGGCAAGGCCCGCGTGGCGTTACTGCGGGACCTTTTGGCCAAAGAAGGCGTGCGGGGTTGCGTCGTGCCCATGGCCGATGAATTCCAGAATGAATATGTACCCATACCCGCGCAGCGCCTGGCCTGGCTCAGTGGCTTTAGTGGCTCTGCCGGCACTATTGTGGTGTTGGACGATACGGCCGCCATATTTGTTGATGGTCGCTACACCCTGCAGGTGGGTGACCAGGTCGACACTGAAGTTTTCGAGACTCTGGGCCATGACAAGGTTGGTGAGTGGCTTAAAGACAACCTGCAAGCCGGTGATGTGCTGGCCTATGACCCATGGCTTCACACGGGCAATGGCGTTGGCGCGCTCCGCAATGCGTGTGAGTCTGTAGAGGCAATGTTGGTGTCTTTTGCGACCAATCCTGTTGACGCTGTCTGGGAAGGCCAGCCGCCGGCACCACTTTCTCGGTTTGTGCCGCAGAGTGAGATTTTCGCGGGTGAAGACGCTGCATCCAAACGCCATCGCATTGGTGCGGCTATTGCCGAAGAAGGCGCGCAACTTGCCGTGCTGACAAGCCCGGATTCGATTGCCTGGTTGCTCAATATTCGTGGGGCCGATGTCGCCCACACACCATTGCCTTTGTCCTACGCCCTTTTGGGCATGAATGGGGCTGTCGAGCTGTTCTGCGACCAACGTAAAGGCGATGACGCACTTATCGATCATCTGGGGTCGGACGTGCGTCTGTCCTCTATGGAAGACCTCGATGCCCGCTTGATGCAGCTAGGTGCCGAGGGTGCTAGCGTGATGATTGACCCGGCCCGTTGCCCCAGTGCAATTGCGGATATGCTCAGCGGGGCAGGGGCCGCAACTATTGAAAAGGCAGACCCGTGCCAGGCGGCCAAAGCCATCAAGAACGATGTTGAGATGGATGGGATGCGTGCGGCCCACATTCGTGATGGTTTGGCCATGGTGCGCTTTATGGCCTGGCTCGACCGGCAGGACCCAACCACTGTCGACGAATTCGCCGTTGCTGACCAATTGCGGGCTCTGCGCGCTGAAGGAGACTACTTTCGCGACCTCAGCTTCCCGACCATCGCAGGTTCCGGCCCCAATGGGGCGATTGTTCACTATGGCGCAACGGATGAGACAAACCGCCATCTGAGGGACGGAGAGTTCCTGTTAGTCGATTCCGGTGCGCAATATCTGGATGGAACGACGGATGCCACACGCACTTATCCCATTGGCAAGATCAGCGACGAGCAGATTGACCGTTTTACCCGCGTTATGCGTTGTCATATTGCCCTGGCAAGCGCCGTATTCCCGAAAGGCACAACGGGCCATCAGCTGGATGTTTTGGCTCGCGCGCCGTTGTGGGAAGCCGGCCTGAATTTCGCTCATGGTACCGGTCATGGGGTTGGAGCCTATCTGGGTGTGCACGAAGGCCCGCATAACATTTCGCCGCGCGCAGGCAGCGTGCCGCTTGAGGCTGGTGTGGTCATTTCCAACGAGCCGGGTTTCTACAAAGCCGGTGAGTATGGCATTCGCTGTGAGAATCTGATTCTGGTGGTGCCTGCCCATGTTGGCGATGATGGTGAGTACTACACGTTCGAAGCGCTAACGCTAGCGCCCTTTGATCGACGTGCCATTAACCCGGATATGATGACCCAGAGCGAACTGGACTGGCTGAATGCCTATCACCAGCGTGTCTATGAGGCCCATGAAGACGCGTTGAATGACGATGATTTGGCATGGCTTGCCGCGGCAACAGTACCGCTTGGGGTTTCAGTCTAGTGGGCGTCTACGTACGCAGAAGCTGTTGGGTCGCCCAATAGCATAATGTCATCTGTCAGGTGACATGAAGCTCGCATCGCCTCACCTGGCTCCAGTCCCGCCCGTACCGATTCCATAAAGCCAACATTGCGAACCAATGTCTCGCAAGTCATTGTGGCTGGAATGTTTTCTTCCTTTGCAAAGCTCTCATAGTCGCTAACGGTATAACTGACCATGTCGCCATGCATCAGGTAGAAAAAGGCAATCACGACCTTGGCACTTAATGGTTCCATGGCATGCACTCCTTTCGAGTTTCTCCTCAAATATATAGGACGGAATGCGTGTATACCAACCTGCAAGGCTATTTGTTCATTTCAGGTTTAGGTAAGTCGGGCTAAAGTGCGTCTATGCGTTGGACATTTACATTCCTGATTGCCGGTTTCCTGCTGTTCACCAGTGGGTTGGCTGATGCATTCGCCCAGCCCGGTCCTGCTGCGCCGCATGCGCGCATGGCACCAGCCGGGCAGGTTCGAGCGGATATGCAGATGCGCATGACCACCCGACAACAGAATCAGGCGCGCGAAGCCTATAAAAGGGGTGAGATTAAATCCCTGGCAGTCATTCGTCGGAATGTCATCACCACCTATAACGGTCGCATCATCAGCACCCAATATGTCGAACGCCGCAAGGCGCCTGTGCCTTACCTGTATACATTCAGGGTGCTCGGTAAGGATGGACAGGTCATGGTGGTGCATGTGGATGCGCGCAATGCTAATATCATCAGGGTTAAGGGAGCAAAGTAATGCGCCTTCTTGTAGTTGAAGATGATCCCGATTTGCGCCGGCAGTTGGTGACAACCCTGCGGGGTGACGGCTATGCGGTTGATGAGGCCGAAGACGGCGAAGAAGCTGAATATCTCGGTGAAGTAGAGCCTTATGACGCTGTTGTGCTCGACCTTGGCCTGCCGATCAAGGATGGGGTTTCTGTCCTGAAGGCCTGGCGCGCCGGCGGCATAAATAAGCCGGTATTGATCCTGACAGCCCGCGATCAGTGGAGCGAAAAGGTCGCCGGGTTTGACGCCGGTGCAGACGATTATTTGACCAAGCCCTTCCAGATGGAAGAATTACAGGCACGCATCAAGGCGCTGATCCGCCGGGCGGCGGGCCACGCGTCGCCGGTGCTGGAATGCGGCCCGGTGCGAGTTGATACGAGTGCTGCGACAGTGACGGTGGACGGCAAAGCCATCAGCCTGACAGGGCACGAATACAAGCTGCTGTCCTACCTGATTCATCACGCCAACAGCATTGTCTCGCGGACCGAGCTGACCGAGCATATCTACGATCAGGACTTTGATCGGGATTCGAACACTATTGAGGTGTTTGTCGGGCGCCTGCGCAAAAAGCTGGGTGTAGATGTCATCAAAACCGTGCGCGGCTTGGGCTACCGCATGGAACATGCCATTGAGTCAGCCTAAGACAACGTCACTGACAGCCCGGCTGGTCATCAGCGCCGGGCTATGGACGCTGGTGTCACTGCTGGCTGGTGGCATCGTGCTCGTCCTCCTGTTTCAGGCATCCATCGAGCGTAGCTTCGATGCACGCTTAGAAGTGTTGCTGGAAAACCTGATTGTTGTCTCCAACTACGATGCCGAAGAAGGCGTCTCGATCATCGGCCCATTGGCGGAGCCCCGCTTCGATCAACCCTATGCCGGTTGGTACTGGCAGATCACGCCTCGAGAGGGTGAAGCCATGATCTCTCGTTCCCTGTGGGATTGGCAATTGGAGCCAAATTTGAGTGTGGCAGCTTCCCAACCTATTCGGTACGACGCCATGGGGCCGGATGAGCAGGAAATCCGTGTGGCCGAACGGGACATCATGTTTCCCGGCGTGCAGGAGCCTGTACGCTTTTCTGTTGCTGCAGAAACTACCGAAAACAGGGAAGAGGTTGATTCCTTTATTTTCGCGCTGATGTGGGCGCTTGGCATCTTGGGGCTTGGTTTGGTGGGTGCAACCATCATCCAGGTACGTTTTGGGTTGCGGCCTTTGCATCATTTGGAAAACGCCCTGACCAAGGTACGGTCTGGCGATTCTGATCGCCTGGAAGGGGCATATCCGCGCGAGATTTCCCCCGTAGTTGGCGAATTGAACGAGCTGCTGGACCATAACCAGGAAGTGGTGGAACGCGCTCGCACCCATGTCGGCAACCTTGCCCATGCACTTAAAACGCCCCTGAGTGTGCTGGTTAACGAAACCAAAGACGATGCCAAGAACAAGGGTGAACTGGCCAGTTCAGTCGACCGGCAAGTTGGCGAGATGCGTAAATATGTCGACCATTACTTAACGCGGGCGCGTGCTTCTGCCTCTGGTGGTAACATTGCCAGCCGCACAGGTGTCGGTGTTGCGGTTGAAGGTTTGCGCACCACGCTGGAGAAAATCCACGAAGAACGGCAGATCAAAATTACCGTTAGCGGCGCCGCTTACTATACCTTCCGGGGGGAGCGGCAGGACCTTGAGGAAATGCTGGGCAACCTGATGGACAACGCCTGCAAATGGGCAAAAAGCGACGTGACGGTGGAAATTACTAAAGAGAATGGGATGGTGATTTTCGCGGTTGGCGACAACGGCCCTGGATTGAGCGAAGAAGAACGCGAAGAAGCCTTTAATCGTGGCAAGCGGCTGGATGAAGCGGTGCCTGGCACAGGGCTGGGGCTGCATATCACCCGCGATATTGCGCGCCTTTATGGCGGTGAAGTGGAGCTTGGCCGGGCGGAGGCGGGCGGGCTTTTGGCGACTCTTTGCTTGCCTGCCAGTGCTGACATTGTGCCCATCTAGGCATTGAAGCTGAATTTTCGTTCAGCAGGCGTTCAGTTTCACTGCATTAGGGTATACAAACTGAACCATAGAGTTTTGACCCATATATGATGTTGGACGACATCATGGGTTGTGAAGACCCGGGAGAGCAAAATGACCAAAGTACCTGTTGTCAAATCACTGATTGTGGCTGTTATGTCTGTCTCGCTGCTTGCAAGCTGCCAGAGCACCGGCAGTGACAATGAAGCCGCTGGTACGGTAATTGGTGGCCTTGTCGGACTTGGCCTTGGTGCCTTGGCAGGGGGCGACGCCCGACCGGCGACTATGATGATGGGGGCCATTGTTGGCGGTGCAGCCGGTAATGCCATCGGTCGTAAGCTCGATGAAGCAGACCGTATCAAGCGTGACCAGCTGCGTCAGCAGTCGTTGGAACAGGGCCGCAATTACGACACCGCCGGTTGGTACAACCCTGACTCTGGTAATAGCGGCTATGTGACCCCGCAGAACTCCTATCAGGCGAATAACGGCCAGTATTGCCGAGAATTCATTGAGACGGTGGTGATCAATGGTGAAGAACAGAAAGCCTATGGCACCGCGTGTCGCCAGCCCGACGGTAGCTGGCAGATCCAGTAAGGACCCGACCAAACTCACGATCAATTGCCCAGCCTAATTGCATCGCGAAGCCTAATTGCCAAGGCTGCGCCTGGTCATCCTACTCCAGACCCGGCCAGCCCCAGAGACGCAGCTGATATCCCCCCGGCTGCGTCTCTATCTGCGTGTTAGCGCCCGACCCATGCAGCGACGGCCAGGGCAATCCAGCCAATCATCATCAGTGTGCCGCCAACAGGGGCGACGGGGAACGGGGCGAGCCTGTTCCCTGTCATACCCATGAAGTAGACGGGTACGCAGAACATCAGCATGCCCAGCGCCAGGCAGCCGCCCGCAGCCAGCGTGCCCCAGTCCGGCAATTTGTCGGCCAACAGGCCCACAAGAATGAGCCCCAATGCCGTATAGAAGTGGAACCGATTGGCAGACTGGAAGGTCTCTTTCATGTCCATGATCTGATCAGCGGGGCCCTTGATGGCATGGGCGCCGATGGCGCCCAATGCGACCGCGAGAAAGCCGTTTAGTGCGCCGAGAATAACCCAGATTTTCATTGGGCAGGCTCCTTCAGATTATCGACGGATTCATCGATGCCAATGTCTGGCAGGTGGCGGTCCACAACAGCAGCGCCGACGGCGTCACCCCAAACATTTACCGACGTGCGGAAGCGGTCGAGGAACCAGTCAACGGTCAGGATCATCGCAATACCTTCTGTCGGCAGGCCCGCCGCGTTCAGTACAATCACCATCGTCACCAACCCCGCTTCGGGAATACCCGCAGCGCCAATGGCGGCAAGGGTGGCCGTGATGAACACGATAATTTGCCCTTCAATGCCGAGATTGATGCCATAGGCCTGGGCAATAAACATGGCCGCACAGGCTTCATAGAGCGCAGTGCCGTTCATATTCACGGTACTACCCAGCGGGATCACGAAGCGCGTGGCGCGTGGGTCGATGCCGCTTTCACGGGCGCATTCCATGGTCAACGGCAACGTGGCGCTGGAGCTGGCGGTGCCAAAGGCCGTCAGCAGCGCGCGTGCCAAGTTGATCAGGTAAGGGAGGCCTCTGCCGGCCAGGAAGACAAGAATCAGGAACAGCACCACAAAGTGAATGCCGAGCCCGGTTAGCACCGTGACCACATGGAGACCGATGGCTGTGACTTCATTCCAGAAGCCGCCATCTGCTTCCGCCTGGCCCAGTCGCGCTGCGACGAGGGCAAATATGCCAATGGGGGCGAAATACATCAGCCAGATGACCAGCTTCATCATGGCTTCATTCACGCCGTTGAAGAAGGTGATCACATGTTCGCCGACACGCGGGACTGTTGTCAGCGCCGCGCCAAACAGGATCGAGAATACAATCAGTGGCAACACCTGCATATTGGCGGCTGAAGCGAAGAGATTGGAGGTCACCAGGGATTCGATAATGGCGATAAAGCCGCCTTCGGCGCGCTCGGTGACGCGGGTGATCTTTTCGCCATGGTCGTCAACGGCAACAGCATCAACGCCGACGCCTGGCTGGAAAATATTTACCACGATCAGGCCGATCAACACGGCAATGCCCGTCGTTGCCAAATAGTAGGTGATGGTCATGCCGCCGATGCGGCCCAATTTGCGGACGTCACCCAGCGCTGTGACGCCGGATATGACCGCGGCGATGATCAGCGGAATGATCATCATCTTCAGCGCATTCAGGAACAGCTCACCAATCCATTTTACGGATGTCATGGATTCGCCAAAGATCAGACCTGCAGCAAAACCCGCCACCACACCCAGCGCGATGAGCACCAGAATGATTGTTGCGTGCCGTTTTTCCATAATGTTTCCCCCCTGGACGTATGGGTGGAGATGTTAGCGGCTAATGGGGGCAGCGGCTAGGGTCGATCCAGCTCAAAAGCTTCCGACAGCAATTCGTAGGACCGCAGGCGTGCTTTTTGGTCGTAGGTGATGGTCAGGATCACCAATTCGTTTGCCTGATATTGCATGGCAAACTCTTCGAGTTCGCGCTTTACCTGGTCGGGCGTCCCCATGATGCCATGACGCGGGCGGCGGTTGATCATGGCTTCATCAACTTCGGAGAACGGATAGGCCAGGGCATCATCCGGCGACGGGAAGGGGCCAAGGCGGCCCTGTTCAAACCGCAGGCGCCACAATTTGTGGCTGGCGGATATATAGTCGACTTCTTCCTGCGTTTCCGCACAGATAACGCTGACGCCGATGCTGACTTTCGGTACGCCATAATATTTCGATGGCCGGAAGGCTTCGCGATATTGCCGTACGATGTCGAAGCCCATGTCAGGCTCAATAAAATGCGCAAATGCAAAGGCAAGCCCAAACCGGGCGGCGAGTGCGGCACTCTGATCGGAGGAGCCCAGAAGCCATACCTGTGGCGGGATGTTAGGGTGCGGGGTTGCCTTTACCTGGTGCAAGGCTTCCGTCATGGGTTTGTCATCACTCATGAAGGCGAGCGTGTCGGCAACGCGGGCACCGAAATATTCCATGCCGATTTGAGAGCCATAGGCGAGGGCGGCAGCTGTCACCTGGTCGCTGCCCGGCGCACGACCGATGCCCAAATCGATACGGTCAGGGTGCAGCGTCTGCAGGATGTTGAAGTTTTCTGCCACTTTCAGGGGGCTGTAATGGCTCAGCATCACACCGCCGGACCCTACACGGATGTGATCTGTCTGGGCGGCCAGATGGCTGATCAGGATTTCTGGTGAACTGCCGGCAAAGCCAGTTGATCCGTGATGTTCTGCCACCCAGTAGCGAGAAAAACCCCAGGCATCAGTGGCCTGTGCGAGCTCCAATGTGTTCGCGAACGCATCGCGCGGCGTGCTGCCTTCGGCTATGGGGGATTGGTCGAGGACACTCAGTCTCAGTTTTGGCAAGGTCATGATGGTTTGTCGGACGGTCCGTTGGGTAAAGAATGCTTGTTTCTGTCCTTAGCACTCGGCTAGCTTGTGCGCCACACTGATCAACACCTTTGACACAGGGAAAACTCATGAGCCAGCCAGATAATCTTCGTCTCCTTCACACCATGGTCCGCGTCCGCGACGTCGACGCATCCCTGGATTTCTATTGCAATCTGCTCAACATGAAAGTGCGTCGCCGCGCTGATTATGAAGATGGCCGCTTCTCGCTTATTTACCTGGGCTACAATGATGAAACTGAAGGCGCTGTCCTGGAACTGACGGATAATTGGGACGACACCGAGCCCTATTCCCATGGCTCCGGCTATGGCCATATCGCCATCGGCTCTGACGACATTTATGCCCTGTGCAAGAAGCTGGAGGACGCCGGCGTTAATGTGACGCGTGCCCCTGGCCCCATGAAGAACCCTGACGGCGTTACCGAAATTGAAATCGCCTTCATTGAAGATCCGGATGGCTACAAGATTGAGCTGATCCAGTATCCGTTCCCGCCAGCTACCTAAGCGGCCAAAAAAAGGCCAGCCCGTCGGGGAGGGCTGGCCAGTTTGCGTTCTTCCTGGGAGGGAAACGCTAGGGATGTAAGGGAGGGAGTTTCTATTTCTGCGGCGCCTAAATGCTGGCGATGCTGTAGATGACGGTTTCAAGAACAAGCACGCCAACAAACACATTCATGATGATGGTGCCTATGCCGCCATTAAGTGCTGAATTCATCTTTCTGCTCCTTGCTGTGGCTCCACCTTCCAGATTGGGAGGGGAAAGAAGAGCCGGCTTCCTGTCGTTTGGTGAGGCCAATATAGCCATACACCCCTTGTGCGAAAATTATCGACTTTTGCAACACTCCCGTGCATAATCGCACATATGATTGATTGGGATGACATTCGCTTCTTCCTCGCCGTGGCGCGCAAAGGCTCCATAACCGCTGCTGCGCGGGATCTTGGCGTTAACCATTCCACCGTTTCCCGGCGGATTGCGGCTTTTGAAGAATCCATGGGCGTTCGTTTGTTTGACCGGGTCTCATCAGGCTATGTGTTGACGCCTTCTGGCCAGGATATGGTGCCTTCCGCCCAGCGGATGGAAGAAGAAGCGCTTTCGCTGGATCGCCAGCTCTTTGGTCGTGATGAAGAACTGGAAGGGACGCTTAAGGTTTCCATCGCGGGCCCCTTCGCAGATAGCTTTTTCATGGAGCAGATCAAGAATTTCATTGCACAATATCCGGGTATTAACCTGGATATCGACGTTTCCAATGACATGGCGAACCTGCATGCGCGTGAAGTTGATGTGGCCATGCGTGCAACGGAAAACCCACCCGAAACATTGGTCGGTCGCCGTATTGGTAGGCTGACAGCAGCTCTTTATGGCCCCAAGGACTTTATTGTGCCAGGTGAGCCAGGGGCGGGCCAGGCGGCGCTGGCACCTGTGACGATTGACTATTCAACCGGCATTCGAAATTGGCAGGATCAGGGCTGGTTCAAGGATATGTATCCGCATGCCGCGGGCAGGCTGAAGACGCAGTCGCCTGAGACGATCCTGAAGGCGATCAAGGCTGGCATTGGTATTGGCATGTTACCTTGCTTTATGGGCGATACAGACCCGGACCTGAAGCGCCTGCCACCCTATAGGCTGGAATCCCTGTTCGACTGTTGGATTTTGACGCATGCTGATTTGCGCAAAACCGCGCGGGTGCGCGCCTTCATGAATTTCATGGCAGATGCGGTCGCCCCGCACAAAGATCTAATCGAGGGCAGACGGCCGCCCCAATTCACCAGCGCGTCGGCCTCTACAAGCGCCTACGCGG
>JAURPT010000014.1 GCA_030836535.1 Alphaproteobacteria bacterium | reverse complement strand
GAACGTCAATTTTACAGGTATAGTCGCCGAGGGCCCGATGGACACCTCGCATATAGCTGATGAAACCCTCGGGGCCACTGTGTTCATCACCCTACGAACCCCGAAACCTTAACTCAGGATGAAGTATCTCTTTAGCCAGCTTCTCGTCGGCATTATTCCAAACCTGATTATAAAACTGCTCGACGAGATTAGTGGGTTTCACCCTAGCCCCCTACTTCACCATCACATATTCAGTGATTTCCGGGGCGCTGGCGTTATAGGGGCCGAAGCGCGGGGCGATTTCAGCCACATGGGCGGTTTTGCCATGGGCGTCGACAGCCTCACGGCTGGCCCAGCGCTCCATGAACACATATTCGCCTTCGTTTTCTGTCTTGAAGCAGCCATAGAACACATTGCCCGGCTCGTTGGCGTGGGTGGCGTCGACCATTTCACGCATGATCGCCTCCCATTCGGCCTCGGTGCCTGGCTTGATGGTGCAGAAGGCGGTAACGCCGATATCCACATCGGCCCCACGGCCACCGAGAATACGCTCGTTGGTGCCGCCATAGACCATCTCGACGACATAGGCGTCGATGTCACCTTCGAGCATGTCGGGCACGGTCTTCATGCTTTCCGCCACATGTGCTGAGGCACGGTGCGCTTCAACCGCACCCATATTTTCATAGAGTTCCAGCGCGACGAACACATTCGGGTCGTTCTGGTCGCGATAGGTGTTGTAGAAGACGTTTTCCGGCTCTGCAGCCGCAACTTTCATGGCCATTTCAGCCGACTGGGCGGCAAAGGCCTCTGCCTGGCCGTCCTTGGTGCGAAGTTTTGCGATAATACCAATCATGATTGGTTCTCCCCTATTGAATTTGCCGCAGCATACATGGTTTGAGGCATGGGTTGGAAGGGTTTGAGGAATATATTGCGCAAAAGGACCCGTTCGTGCCGAGTGGACCTGAACATAGTGAAGGATTGTATCGCGGTATGAACGGGTTGATGCAGCGCAAGATTTAGGCCATGTGTTCGCACCTCGATACGATTTGACACTAAGGCGTCAAATCACTCGGCACGAACGGAGAGGACCTACCCCTCATCGCTTCAAACCACAATCGGATAAACCTGCATGTCAGGGTCGCCCTCAACACAGGCCATGAAGCGTTCGGCGACAGCCGCAACGTGGGGTGGGCCGGCCATGTGTTCATCAAGCGCTGCCTGGCTTGCCCAGCGTTCCATAAACACATATTTGCCAGGCTGGGATGACTTGAACAACCGGTAGAACAAGGCGCCCGGCTCGTTGGCATGAACCCCGGCCATCATGTCTGCACCGGCGGCTTCAAACGCTTCTTCCTGCCCCGGCTTGATGTCGAAATAGACAACGCAGCCCAACAGGTCGCTGCCTGCCGTGTTCTCCTGGCGGTCTTCGCGCACGCCCGATGTAGGGGTGATGATATCGACCTGCATGGCACTTTCCATGTCGCCGTCCAGCATGCCGGGGACGGTCTTCATGGTCTCGGCCACATGGTCAGAGGCCCCATGGGCGTCCACATCAGCTTGGCTGTGATACAACTCGAGTGCCACGAACAGGGTTGGGTCTTCGGTGCTGTAGAGGTCGTAGAACACGCAGCCCGGTTCCTTTTTGGCCACAGTCTTTGTGAGCGCAACTGCCTGGGCCTTGAAGGCTTCTGCTGCCTCTGGCTTGACGCGAATTTTGGCAATGATACCGATCATGGAATGCTTCTCCCCCCTTATTGGCGACAGCTTATCGGAAGTGCCACAAAATACCAGTGTGCGCGGCACAAAATGCCAGCGCAAGCACCACAAATTACAAGAGCGTGATTGCCTGTCGGGGCGCGTGCCCCTAGTATGGCGCCTCCACCGCGTGGCTGAAGGATTGAAGAATGAACGGTACGGAAATCAAGAAGGTACAGGACTATCTGCGCCGCCTGTTTAGCAATGACGATATTGAAATCGTTCGCCCCCGTACGACGCATAATTCCATTGAAATCCTGATCAATGGCGAATTCATTGGCACCATCTTCCGCGATGAAGATGAAGGCGAAGTGTCCTATGCGGTGAACATGTCGATCCTGCAGGAAGACCTCGACCTGGAATTTTAGACAATGGGGCTTGTAAACCCATAGGCTTCTTGCCGCTACCAAGCCGTTCCACTTCGATACAATTGCTGCGCAATCACTCAGTGAGAACGGCTCTTTCTTATTCCCGTTCACCCTGAGTGAATTCGAGTGTAACGAGAATTTGTATCGAAGGGTCGAACGCTACTTACAAAGCGGCCCTTTTAAAACACCCCGCGCAGGCCGAAGATGAATTCCTTGTTCCACCACTGTTTGCGGAATTCGCTATAGGCGACGTCGCTTGAAGCCACGTTGCCGGCGTAATAATCGCGCCAGCGCAATGTTGTTTCGTTGATCGAGCGGATATTCAGCCAAAGCGACACGCCACCAAACAGCTTTTTCTGCGCAAAGAAACGGAAGCCTGCGTGGCGAGAGGCTTCACCCGTCAGGTTGATAAAGGTGATACGGGTATTGGTATACCATTCAAAGTCCACCCAGTAAGACAGCCCAATGCTTGATATGTCATGCCGGAATGTGCCTTTGATCCGATGGTTCGGCTCGCCGGGCATATAGGTGCGCCCGCCCAGGAATGGCTCATTCATACGAGTTTTCTGGAAGGTATAGGTAACGTCCAGCACTGCATTGTCGAGCCCGACAAAACCAAGGCGGTTGCTGGTGGTCAGCTCCAACCCAAATTTGCGGGCATCCCCAACATTACCAACACCCTGGCTAATATCGGTGACGGCAATCCAGGCGATAAAGTCGTCAAAACGTTCGTAGAAACCCTTGAGCGAGATCAGCCCCGCATCATCGGCCAGGCGATGTTCATAGGTGGCCTCGACCAACCAAGACTTTTCCGGCACCAGGTCCGGGTTGCCCGCATCCAGCCGGTCGTCGTCGTTCACGAAATTCGTCACGAAGTCTTCAAAGTCCAGCTGGCCAACGGTGCGTTCCAGCGAAACCCGCAACTGGCCCGACGGGCTGGCGGTATAGCGTAGCTCAACCCGCGGCTTGGCATAGAAGAAACTGCGGCTTTCACTCACCGTCGTGCCCTTCTGGCCGATATTGGAATATTCCATGTTCAGCGCCGTCTCGAGCGCGATGGTGGGGCTGACAGACCAGAAATGCGTTGCATACAGCTCGCCGCGTTTTTCCTTTACGCGAGAGTCCGGCGTGCCCAGGTCGACCGGCTGCAATTCGCCATCGACATTGGTGGCCAGCGCCACTGTTTTGTCGAGCGAATTGAAGGCAACCTCACCACCGACATCCAGATTGTGCCCTTCAGCCAGCGGCCACTGATAGCCAGCCCGGAAGATCAGTTCTTCCGCGACCTGGTCCGTCAGTTCAGAGGAGGTGTCATAGGGGTCTGCATCCACCGGCTCGAAAATATTGAACTCCAGTTCGTCGAAGCTCTTGCGCGTATAGATGAACCGCCCATTGGTTTTGCCCTTACCCCAGGGAATTTCGATATCGCCCCCGACTTCCATCTCAAAGCCGTCGCGCACGCTGTCGGTCACAATGGTGCCGATGAAGCTCTGCGCGCCAAGGGGGTCGATAGCAAACCGGTCGATGGTGCGCGGACTGCGGAAGCCCACTTCGGCAAAACGCACATTCAGATTGGCAAGGCCCGTCGTCTTGACCGGCATGGAAATCTTGCCGGTAAACTCAATCTCATCATTGTCATCGAACCGGCGGTCGAGACGATATTCATAAGGCACGCCCTGAGGGGTCGAGAGGGTATCTTCGCGCCACAGCACATTATTGGGGTTATAGGGGCGGAACTTCGCACTGGCCTGATAGGACACATTGCCAATGGTGTCGCTGTAAGAGACCATGCCATCGGCCTTCCAGATACCGCGCCCATCCGTCCAGGCATGGATCTGCCAGGAACCCGAGGCCTCGGCCCCTTCCTTGAGCACAACATTGAAGATGAGGCCTTCCGAGCGCACATCGAGCCCGGAAATGGGACCGCGGATCACCTCAATGCGGGCCACCTGCGACGCCTGGATACGGTCCAGCGCATCCCACACGGTGTTGGACTTGCCGGACATGCGCTTGCCGTTGATCAGCACCTGGTCGCCGCCGGAGCCGAAGCCACGTTTATCGTCAGTCTGCATGCCTTGGGTATCACGCGCGAGGTCACCAATGCCGGGCACCCAGCGCAGCATATCGCGGGCATTAATCGCGCTATATTGAGCGAAATATTCGGGCAGATATTGCGTCAGGGCGCCATCTTCCAGCTCCACCACGCCATTGGCTGGACGCTGGTCACCAGCATCGCCAGACGTCTGCGCATAGGCCGTCTGAATCGTGGCGGTACCAGCCACAAAGGCACTGACAAAAAGCACAATCCATAATGCTGGCATACCAGACCGGCCTGCCACTGAATTCTCCACCGCCATGGGTGATGACCTCTCCACCAAAATAGCTGCCCCCCCGGGAGCAGCCGCCTGTTTCTTAACGGTTGGGACGATGCGCCTCAACCATTCTCAAACAGAAACATCACATTTAGGGTAAATTTGTGTCGTCAATAAGACAGATGACTTAGTGAAATCTCATTTTGTGGGAGTGTGTCAGCTTTCCATCAGCAGAATGGGCTTGATCACCTCGCCGGTAATAGCCGAGTCGTGCACTGCCTGGTTGATATCTGCAAAGTCGTAATACTTCACGAAGCGATCAAATGGCAGGCGGCCATCGCGGTACAACGTCGCCAGATAGGGGACAAAAGTCTGTGGAGCAGCGTCGCCCAGCACCACGCCTTTGATACCCCGGCCAAAGCCCATATGGTCCATGGAGAACGGAATTTCGATGCCTCCCGGCGTTGCACCAACCTGGGCCGCCCAGCCAGGCCGACCCAGACAGTCAACCGCCTGGCGCACCGCCACGGGCACGCCAGAGCATTCCACCGAAAAGTCTGCCCCGCGTTTGGTGATCTCAACCACACGGGCCACCACATCTTCTTTGGCGGCATCAATACAATGGGTCGCGCCCAGTTCTTCCGCCATCGCCAAACGAGCCGGCTTTGGGTCGACAGCAATAATCTGCGCACAGCCTGCCAGGCGCGCGCCCATAATGGCGGCCAACCCAACGGTACCGACGCCGAAAACAACGATAGAAGAGCCCGCAGGCGGCTTCATGGCATTGACCACTGTGCCCAGCCCTGTCGTCAGCCCACAGCCCAGCGGGCCCATCAGCTCCAGTGGCAGGTCTTTGTCGATGCGGATAACAGAACGCGATGCAGCCAATGAATAGGTCGCAAAGGATGACTGGCCGTTAAAACGCCCCAGCAACTCCACCCCGTTTTGCTTTAAGGGTGATGAGCCATCGAGCCGCGCACCAGAAAGATTGCGCTCTACAAAGTCGTCGCAATAGGTGGGCAGGCCTTCATGACAGTGACGGCAGTGGCCGCAACTGTCGCCCGACAGCACCACATGATCCCCGACTGAGACGTGGTTTACGGCCGAACCGACAGCCTCGACAATTCCAGAGCCTTCATGCCCCAACACTTGCGGCAGGGGTAATTTGACATCCTGGTTTCGGATCGCCACATCCGTATGGCAGATGCCGCTGGCAACAATGCGCACCAAAACTTCGTCTGCCCGTGGTTCGTCGACATCGACCGGCTCCAAGACAAAATCCGCGCCTGCTTCGCGCGCCACCGCTGCTGTTGCCTGAACCATGATTCCCCCCAATCTTTTGCATTCACTTGTGCTGGTAAGATGGCCGCAAAGACCGTATCGTGTCATGCAAATTCTTTGGAGAGGAGTTACCACCATGACACGGATCCAGAAACTGGACCCATCTGAATGGGATGATGAACTGCGCGAAATTAACCGCGTGGACGAAGCCACTGAACTTGAATTAGGCCTTATGCGCATTTTTGCCCACAAGCCCCAGACCGCCAAAGGGCTGGCCGCTTTCGGCGGCAGCCTGAAGATGAGCCGCGAGCTGCCCGAACGACTGGTTGAACTGGTACGCCTGCGGGTCGCCTTCCACAACCAGTGCCGCAGCTGCATGGCCATTCGCTATACCGACGCATTGAATGACGGTGTCACGGAAGACCTCGTCTGTTCGCTTGAAAAACCGATGGAAGCCGAGAACCTGACAGAGGCAGAAAAGATCGCCATTGAATATGGTGAACGCTTCGCCACCAACCATCTATCGATCGATGAAGAGTTCTACGACCGTCTGCGCGAACACTTTAGCGAAGCACAGATTGTCGAACTGGGCATGACCGTTGCCTTTTTCGTTGGCTTTGGTCGCCTGGCCGCCACCTGGGACATGACGGAAGAACTGCCCGAGAAGTTCCAGGACAAGAGCGCTCCCATTGCGCCCTGGAACGAAGACTCCATCGTCGTTCGTTAGGATTCAGGCCGGGAAATCGGCCAATTCGATGCAAATTTGAAAAAACCTACCTGATCAGGTAGGTCAAATTTGCCAATTCGACCTTCATTATAAAACCTGGCCCTGACTGCAGCGGGCCAGGTTTTTTTGGGGGGTTAAAGCGTGATGATTAGACACGCCGAGACGACAGATATTTTACCAATCAATGCCATTTGTTCGGCAATTCCTGAGGCTGTTATGGCAATCGATTCCGAGGGCCAGCTGGTAGCAGCGAACAGCCTTTTTTGCTCCCTGCTGGGGATGGAAGAACATAAGCTGCCCTTGGGCCAACGCTTGCTGGACCATTGGCCCTGCCAGGTGGAAGATCGCCCGGCACTCGCCAGCTTTCTTCGCACCAGGGCGGGCGCTTTGGAAATGACCATAAACCGGCCTAGCGGCCAGGACATGATGGTACGCCTGTCCCACCGCATTATCCGCGAGGCTGACGCCTTCCCCGAGCTGCGTTTTTTCTCCGTCATGGAAAGCGCCACCCATGAAGATGTGCTTGAAGCCCTGCGATATAGCGAAGAACGCTTTAAGGCCGTGACTGAGGCCGTATCCGATCATGTGCTGGAACTGGATGAATCAGGCAACATTACGTTTTCTTCTGTAACCGAGAACATGGCCAAAAGCCTGCCTTTTTCCCTGTCCGCCGGCTGTAATTATTTCAGCCAGATCAAGGAATTCAGTCAGCGTCCCGACACACAAATCGCCTGGGATGAAGATTGCAGCCTGTTTCGGGCCCATGAACCCTTTGCCAACCTGCGCAGCGAAATTACCGAGGCCAATGGCCGCACCCATATCTGGCTGCGCAGCGGCACGCCGCGCTTTGACAGTGACTGTGAATTTCGGGGTTACAGCCTTGTGCTGCGCGACATATCCAACAGCCCTGAACGGGAAAGAGAGCTCGTCCGCAGCGAAATGCGGCTCAAGGGCATTGTAGAGAATGCTGCCGTTGGCATCATCACCGTCGATGAGATGGCCAATATTGAAAGCTATAATGCAGAAGCGGAACGGATTTTCGGGTTCCGCGCCAATGAAGTGATGGGATGCAACCTTGCCATCCTGATGCCGTATGAAGACCGGCAGGACACCCTGGCCGGCTTCCACCAATATCTGATGACGGGTGAAAATGATTTCGTCGGCAGCCGTCCCAGCCCCCGACGGGGCATGCGCAAAGACGGCTCTATCTTCCCGATG
>JAURPT010000013.1 GCA_030836535.1 Alphaproteobacteria bacterium | reverse complement strand
ATGCGGGGGGCGAGCGGGGCGTTGATCGCCCACTGGAACAAGTCCACCTGACGGTAGGCTTCCCAGGCTTCTCCTACGCGGATGAGCAGTTCTACGCGGGGCAAATTTTATCGACCATCCTGGGTGGGGGCATGTCCTCTCGCCTGTTTCAGGAAGTACGGGAAAAGCGCGGCCTGGCCTATTCGGTCTATTCATTCTCTGGTTCGCTGATGGATAGCGGCATGTTCGGCATTTATGCCGGTACCAGCCCTGACTTGGCCAATGAGCTTGGCCAGGTGATTGCTGATGAAGTCAAACGCGCCAGCGACCATATTGGCGAGGCAGAATTTGCCCGTGCCCGCGCACAGCTCAAGGCATCGACTTTGATGGCGCTGGAAAGTTCCGGCACGCGGGTAGAACAGTTTGCCCGACAGCTTTTTGTCTTCGGGCATTTGGTCAGCATGGATGAACTGGTTGAACGCCTTGAAATTGTAACGGTTGAGCAAGTCAAGCAGGCCGCAGCCAGTCTGTTGACTGCGGGTGGGCTCTCACTAGCGCGCGTAGGCCCGTCATCAGGGCTGCATGACTATGAGACCGTCTCGGGCCACTTCAGGCTCTAGCCGAAAACTTCTGGTGGTTTAGGCGTGTCCTGGCGTTGAAGACAGCATGGACACATCAACACCAAGTTTGGCCATCGCCAGTGGCCATTTCATATCGGCCTCCGTGCTGAATAGCAGGTCCGTATCAATTTCCGTGTGCAGCCAGGCATTCTGCTGGATTTCGCTCTCCAATTGTCCGGGTCCCCAACCGGCATAACCCAGCGCTAACAGGCTATTGTTTGGTCCGGTGCCCATTGCCATAGTGCGCAGGATTTCCACGGTGGCGGTGAGGGCTACAATTTCAGAGACAACCAGTGTGCTTTCCTGGGTGAAGTCGGCTGAATGCAGGACGAAGCCTCTATTGGGTTCAACAGGCCCGCCGGTAAAAACGGATATGTCTTCGTGTTGGGTGGGCAGGTCGATTTCCAGCTGCTCCATCAGCTCTGAAAACTCGATGTCGAAACTGGGCTGGTTAACCACAATGCCCATCGCGCCTTCTTCATTGTGTTCGCACATACAGATAACGGCGCGTTCGAACCTGGGGTCGCCCATATTGGGCATGGCCAGCAACAGCTTGCCTCGTAAGTGACTCGTCCTGATGGTCGATGTTGTATTCAAAGTTTTGCTACTCGCAACTTAGGGGTCCCCTGGCTTTCAGCAATGCATAACGCAATGTGAGTGCCTATATTATACCGCTAGAGGACAAATGCCCATGATCAGATGTAACAGGTTTAACCTTTGTGGGTTTTTCCCCCGTGTTATCAGCGTGATAGTGTTGGTTGGCCTGATACTGTTGATGCCGGGCCTCACGTTGGCAGATGGTGTCGCCTCAGATTGGACCTATGCCCGACACGGCCAGGTGCGACTAATTGCGGCTCAGTCTGAACCAGATGGTAGTGGCCAGATAAAGCTGGGTCTGCAGTTCAGGCTCTATAAGGGTTGGAAGACTTATTGGCGCACACCCGGTGAAAATGGTATCGCGCCTTCTTTCGACTGGTCGGATTCTTCCAACCTGAGGGCCGTGACTGTTAAATGGCCCTTGCCCAAACAGTTTAGAGACGGAGAGGGCTACTCACTGGGTTATAGCCGCGAGGTGATCTTGCCAATTGATGTGAAAGTTGCCTCGCCGAGTGAGGTTGTCTCTATCTCCTTGGCGTTGGATTATGCCGTTTGCAGTGACATTTGCGTACCAGCGCAGGCGGCCTTTCAACTCGACTTCCCAATGCAGGCATCATCTGCAGCATTGGCACGATCAGCGCGGGATATATCCCGGTTCGAAGCAAAAGTACCCCGGTCCCATGAAGGGAGCAGCCTGCGCATATCGTCCCTGAAGCTGCTTGGCGATGGCGATAATCAGCAGCTGCAAGTTTTCTTGGAAAGTAGAGGAATGCTGGAAGGTGCCAGTGCCATCATCGAACTGGCCGGCCCCTATAGGCTGGGGGAGGCGTCCATTGTTGACGGTATGCCTGATGCGGCGACAATTGCCGTTCCGGTTGTCGCCGATCCCGATGCGCCACCGTTGAGCGGCCGCACATTGAACGTGATTGTATGGGATGGTGCAGGCCGGATTGTAGAGCGCGCCCTGCCTGTCGTCGCAGCAGAAGCCGATTAGTCTTGTATTTATAGCAGACGTGGTAGTATTCCCTCCTATGAGAACGGCCTTATGGCCATCTATTTGGATTACTGGAGAGAGTAAATACCATGACTATCGCAGTTGGTGACAAGATCCCCGAATCAACCCTTATGCAGATGACCGGCGACGGCCCGGCACCTGTCAGCACCGCCGACCTGTTCGCAGGCAAAAAGGTTGTGCTGTTCGCCGTACCTGGCGCTTTCACGCCGACATGTTCTGCCCAGCACCTGCCGGGCTATATTGAAAATGCCGACGCCCTTTCAGCCAAAGGTGCGGACAGCATCGTTTGCATGGCTGTGAACGACGTTTTTGTGATGGATGCCTGGGGTAAAGCCCAGGGCGCAGACGACAAGGTTTCCATGGTTGCAGACGGCAATGGTGATTTCACATCCGCCCTTGGCCTGGAACTGGACGGTTCCGGTTTCGGCCTTGGCCAGCGTTCGCAGCGCTTTTCGCTGATTGCTGAAGATGGTGTTGTCACCCATCTGAACCTTGAAGAAGGTGGCGGGGGGTTCAAAAACTCTGCTGCTGAAGTTGCGCTTGATCAGCTTTAAGTTGCTGTAATTGCAGTGCTAAATCAAAGGGAGGGCATTGCCCTCCCTTTTTTTTGGTGGAATAATCACTATATGGGGTGGGTAGTAAGCATGATGGAAAGGAAGAGATAGATGGAATTTTTTGTTTTGGTGATTTTTGCAGTTGTCTTGGGCGGTCTGTTTCTTGGGGTCAAAACCGTCAGCCAGGGTAATGAATATACCGTTGAGCGTTTCGGTAAATATACCCGTACGTTACAGCCCGGTTTCCACGTCATTATGCCCGTCTTCGACCAGATTGGGGCCAAACTCAATATGCGCGAACAGGTGATGGACATTCCCTCACAGGAAGTGATCACCAAGGATAACGCCATGGTGCGGGCCGATGGTGTGGTCTTCTTCCAGATTATTGATGCCGCTATGGCTGCCTATGAAGTTAACAACCTCACTTTGGCCATTCTGAACCTTGTTCAAACAAACATTCGTACGGTCATGGGGTCCATGGACCTTGATGAATTGTTGTCGAAGCGTGACGAAATCAATGTCCGGCTATTGACCATTGTCGACGACGCAACGACCCCGTGGGGCGTTAAGATCACGCGTGTTGAAATCAAGGACATTGAACCACCGGCAGACATCGTAGAGGCCATGGCCCGCCAGATGAAGGCGGAGCGCGACAAACGTGCCGCTATTCTGGAATCAGAAGGTATCCGTCAGTCAGAAATTCTGCGTGCAGAAGGTGACAAGCAGGCGGCTATTCTGGAGGCTGAAGGTCGTCGTGAAGCCGCGTTTAAGGATGCTGAGGCCCGTGAGCGTGAAGCCCAGGCAGAGGCCGCTGCAACGCAGATGGTGTCGGAGGCGATTGCCTCAGGCAATCAGAACGCGATCAATTACTTCGTGGCGCAGGAATATATCAAGACCATGAAGGAATTCGCTATTTCGCCGAACCAGAAGCTTGTCTTCATGCCGCTTGAAGCCTCCAGCGTCATTGGTTCTATCGGTGGCATTGGTGAGTTGTTCAAGGACATCAAGGAATCCGGTAGTGGTTCCGCGGCCATTCCCAATGTCGGCAATGACCAGGAGTAAATAATGGATTTCTCCTTTGACTTCTTCACCGCCTGGAGCTGGCTGTCGATCGGCATGGCGTTGATCCTGATCGAGATGCTGGCCCCAGGTCTGATCGTTGTCTGGTTTGGTGCCTCTGCGCTCGTGATGGCCCTGATTGTCGGCTTCTTTCCCGGTATGGGTTGGGCGATTCAGCTGGGTATCTTCTCTGTGATGTCGCTTGCCAGCCTTGTCGTTGGCCGGGCCTATCTGAAGAGGAATCCGGTCGGGAGTGACGAACAGTCACTCAATCGTCGTGCCGACCAATATGTCGGCCGTACGTTCACGCTGGTTGAGGCCATTGTGGATGGCCATGGCAAGGTAAAGGTTGATGATTCAATCTGGAAAGTCGTTGGGCCAGACCTTCCCGAAGGAACGCGCGTGCGCGTGACAGGGACGTCTGCCACTGTACTGGAAGTTGAAGAAGCCTAGTTGGTGGGGCAGGGTGCCTATTTATAGGCGGCCATGCCCCGGTTCGCGAGCGCGTCAGCCTTTTCGTTCCCTTCGATGCCCGCATGGCCCTTCACCCAATGCCAGCTGATATTGTGCTGGCTGATCTGGGCATCCAGTTCCTTCCACAGATCATCGTTTTTCACTGGCTTTTTGGCGGCCGTACGCCAGCCATTTTTCTTCCAGTTGTGGATCCATTTGGTGATGCCGTCGCGCACATAAACGCTGTCTGTATATAGCTCCACCTTGCTGGGCTTGCGCTTCAGGGCTTCCAGCGCCTTGATGGCAGCCATCAGCTCCATTCTGTTATTGGTGGTCTCCGGCTCGCCGCCGAATAGTTCTTTTTCGTGGTCACCAGATTGCAGCCAGGCCCCCCAACCCCCAGGGCCGGGGTTCCCAGAACATGCGCCGTCTGTGTAGATCGTAATCGGTGGCATAATCTAACCCAGTCCATATTCACCGGCGCCCTTGACGCGGCGGTGGAAACGCAGTTTGCGGACATATTCCATCGGGTCCTTGGTCTGGACGACGGCTCCCTCGACGGTGTTGATCGAGTCGTATAGCCGAGTCAGCAGAAAGCGTAAGGCGGCACCCCTTGCCAGAATAGGCAAAGCGGCAATTTCTGCATCTGCATAGGGGCGTTCCTGCCCATAGGCGGCGGTTAGGCGCCGTGCCTTGGTGGCATTGAACGAGCCATCGCGTTCAAAGCACCAGGCATTCATGCAAATGGCCAGGTCGTACATGAAGGTGTCCGTACAGGCGAAGTAGAAGTCGATGAGGCCAGATAAGGAATCATTCAGAAAGAAGACATTGTCCGGGAATAAATCGGCGTGGATAACACCTTCCGGCAGGTTTGCAGGCCAATGGTCATCCAGATAGGCCAATTCATCTTCAATCATGGCAGCAAGGCCGTCTTCAACGTCATCTGCTGCGTGCAGGCAGTCTTGTGCAAGGGTACGCCAGCCTTCATGCGCCAGGCTGTTGGGGCGCTTCATATCAAAGTCTGCCACCGCTACATGCATGCGGGCTAGCCCAGCGCCGACCTCAGCACAATGTTTCGCCGTGGGGCGACCGACCGAGACCCCCTCCAAAAAAGAGACCATGGCCGCCGGGCGGCCATTGAGCTCACCCAGTTGGTTACCCTCGCTATTGCGGATGGGAACCGGGCAGGCAATGCCTTTATGGGCCAAATGGTCCATCAGCGAGAGGAAGAAGGGCAGGTCGTTCTGGTCGACACGCTTTTCGTAGAGCGTGAGGATATAGCGGCCTTTTTCGGCGTCCAGCAGGTAATTGGTGTTCTCTATGCCCTCAGCAATGCCCTTGAAGGAGCGAACGCCACCGACATCATAGTCAGCCAGAAAGGCTTCCAACTCTTCTTCTTCGACGTGGGTATAAACAGCCATGGCTTTAGTTCGCCAATATGGGTGGCAGCTTGAAGCTGACATCCTCGGTACGGGTCATGACATCTTCAAGGGTCGTGTCGAAGTGCTCAGACAGCGCAACCAACACCTCTTCCACCAGAATTTCGGGAGCAGAAGCGCCTGCAGTGATGCCCAGGGTCTTTATGCCTCTGAGGCTATCCCAGTCGATATCCGTGGCGCGCTGGATCAGTGCAGATTGCGCGCCACAGCGTTCGGCTACCTCTGCCAGACGGCGGGAATTGGAAGAATTGGGGGCGCCGATCACCAGCACATAGTCACAGCGACTAGCGATGGCTTTGGTCGATTCCTGCCGGTTGGTCGTGGCATAGCAGATGTCTTCCTTTTTGGGTGCAGCGATAGATGGAAAACGTTCCATCAGCACATCCAGAATGTCCGCCGTGTCGTCGACCGACAAGGTCGTCTGGGTGATGTAAGCCAGTTGATCCGGCTGGTCCGTCTCAAAAGCCAAAGCGTCGTCGGTGGTTTCAATCAGCGTAATCGCACCGTCGGGCAACTGACCCATACTGCCGATGACTTCCGGGTGCCCAGCATGGCCGATCAACAGGATATGGTGGCTACTTTCAAAATGGCGTTCCGCCTCGCGATGCACCTTGCTGACAAGTGGGCAGGTGGCATCCACATAGAGCATCTGACGGCTTTCAGCCTCAGCTGGGACAGACTTTGGAACCCCATGAGCCGAGAACACAACCGGTGCATCATCGGGGACCTCATCCAACTCATCGACAAAGATGGCCCCTTTTGCTTGCAGACCCTCTACGACATAGCGGTTGTGAACAATTTCGTGGCGCACATAGACGGGCGTACCGAATTTCTCCAGCGCCGAATCGACAATCTGGATCGCGCGGTCAACACCCGCACAGAATCCGCGCGGCCCGGCCAGCAGGATGTTGAGTGCTGGTCTGGCTACTTCATTTGCCACTGATTGTTCGCTTTTCTTGTTCAATTTGAAGCCGTTCACTAGAATGCGCCCTACGCAGCCGTTATATACACTGATAAGCGGAAGGAACACCACACATGTCAGAACCTGTTATCGCCCAGAAAGAACCCTTTGCCGTCGACGTTAAAGAAGGCAAAAGCTATTGGTGGTGTTCGTGCGGACAAAGCAGCAAACAGCCATTCTGTGACGGCAGCCACAAAGACACAGATTTCGTGCCAGAAGAATATAAGGCGACCAAAGATAGCACAGTCTATTTCTGTGGTTGCAAGCACTCTTCCAAAAATGCACTGTGCGACGGCACACACGCCAAGCTCTGAGCTTTCAACCTAGCAGGACGCCTTTTTGATGACATCTTATCGCCGTGCTTTTCTGACCCTGTCACTTATGGGCCTGCCACTTCTGGCAGGTTGCGGCATCTTTGGTAATCAGGTCAGCCTGGAACTGACAGATGAAGACAAACAGCGTTGCCCTGCAGTGGGTATCGTCGCCTATACGGGTGAGATCACACGATTTCGGGGTGAAGGCCGTACAACGCAGGATGTCATTAACCGTGGCACAATCAGTGAACTGAAAGTGTCCTGCTTCAATACCGCGAGTGGTGTTGATGCAACCGTGTCCTTCGATGTCAGTGCATCAACGGGACCTGCTGCGACGAGTGATACGGTCAATCTCGACTATTTCGTCGTTATGATCGATGACGAAGACAAGCCGCTTGAGCGCGATATCTACAGCATCAGTGTTCCGACCTCCGGCGGCGCGGGCACTGTTCGTCAGCATGTCGGTGTTCAGGTTCCGTTTGATGGTGGCGGTGAACGTCTGGTTGATCAGGAAGTCATGATTGGCTTCCAACTGACGCGGGATGAACTCACTTATAACGTTCATCGCTAGTCTTCTTTCTTTCAATTTGGACGCAATAACTGGTCGTTCGTTCGAATCAGACCACAATATCTAGTTATACGTTGACTCTGCATAGCGCCTTGCTATCTTGAAATCTGTCTCGTGCCCTTGCGGGAGAGACTTGCAGTTTTATCGTTCGGTGAAGCTGTAGGCGCCGAAGAAGCAACCACCCCGGAATCTTTCAGGCATCAAGGACCGCAAGGGTTTCGACACTCTGGAAAGCAGGCGTCACAGCGCCTCACCGAAGGGGTAAGCCAGGGCATTTAGGTGCCGTATTTGGTCAATCTCTCAGGTTCCGCGACAGAGGGGGCTCGCTGCATGTTCAGCGACACTTTTAGTGAATCGGGAACCGGATGACAGAGACAAAACAACAGCCGCTCAAGCAGACACCGCTCAACGATTTTCACCTGTCGTTGGGGGCGAAAATGGTTCCTTTCGCGGGTTATGACATGCCGGTTCAATATCCTGCGGGCATTATGAAGGAGCACCTTCACTGTCGGGAAAAAGCAGCGCTGTTCGATGTCTCCCATATGGGGCAATTTACCTTAACGGGTGAGAACCGTATTGCAGCACTTGAGGCCTTAGTGCCCGGTGATATCCAGAGTCTGAAACTGGGCCGGATGCGCTATACACTGTTAACCAGCGAGACCGGCGGCATTCTTGATGATCTAATGGTTACAAAACGGGAAGATGACCTTTTCATCGTGCTCAATGCCGGCTGCAAGGATACAGACGAAATCCATCTCCGCGCCCATCTGCCAGAGGGTGTCGCGCTTCACCGGCATGATGATCTGGCGCTCTTGGCCTTGCAGGGGCCGGCAGCAGTTAATGTTTTGTCGGCAGAAGCACCTGCTTTGGCTGAATTACCCTTTATGGCGGGCGCGCAAGCCAGCCTGTTTGGCGTTGACTGTTTTGTCGGGCGTTGCGGTTATACGGGCGAAGACGGTTTTGAAATCTCCGTTTCTGTCAGTGATGCGGAAGCCCTGGCCAAGAGTCTGCTTGCGCATGATGATGTTGAACCGGCAGGGCTGGGCGCACGAGATACACTGCGGCTAGAGGCAGGGCTTTGCCTCTATGGCAATGATATCGACGAGGACACAACACCGATTGAGGCGGGGCTTACCTGGACCATTGGTAAACGTCGCAAGATCGAAGCCGATTTTCTGGGGGCTGAGCCCATCATGAACCAGTTGTTTGAGGGAACTGACCGACTGCGGGTTGGTATTCAGCCGGAAGGGCGTGCACCCGCGCGGGCGCATACGCCCATTGTGGATGCTGATGGTAACGTTATTGGTGAAATCACCTCAGGCGGGTTTGGGCCGTCCGTCGGTGGTCCGGTTGCTATGGGCTATGTGCGGGCCGACACGGCCGAAGACGGCACTGAAATCGGTTTGATGATTCGAAACAAGGTGCACCCGGCAAGGGTGGCGCCACTCCCATTTATCAAAAAGGGCTGGCAGTCCTGACAGGAGAGGAAACAGGGATGAGTGATATTCGTTATTCAGAGGAACATGAATGGATTCGCGTGGATGGTGATGTCGGCACGGTCGGTATTTCCGACTATGCCCAGGGCGCCCTGGGTGATGTCGTATTTGTTGAGATGCCGGAGGTCGGCACCAACCTGGATCAGAACGCCGAAGTCGGTGTCATCGAGTCGGTTAAGGCTGCCAGTGAGATCTACACGCCAGTATCCGGTGAAGTTGTTGCGGTGAATGACGCCGTCGATGGTGACCCGTCGCTGGTCAATACGGACCCGCTGGGTGAAGGCTGGTTGTTCCAGGTCAAACTGTCCAATGCTGACGAGTTGGATGGCCTGGCCAATCAGGAAGCCTATGACAAATTCCTCGAAGGGCTCGACTAATGCGTTATTTGCCGCTCACGGCGGATGACCGCCAGGACATGCTTGCCAGTATTGGCGCGGGCGACATCGATGATTTGTTTGTCGATGTGCCCGCAGACAAATTGCTGGGCGAGCCGCTGAACCTGCCGGATCATCAGAGCGAAATGGCCATTGAGCGGCATATGTCTGCCCTGGCGGCACAGAATCATGCGGCTGGTAGCGGCCCCTCGTTTTTGGGGGCGGGGGCCTATCGGCACCATGTGCCAGCAACGGTAAAGCATCTGATGTCGCGCGGCGAGTTTCTGACGGCCTATACGCCTTATCAGCCAGAGATCAGTCAGGGGACCCTTCAGGTCCTGTTTGAATTCCAGACACAGGTCGCGCGGCTGACGGGTATGGAAGTGGCCAATGCCTCGATGTATGACGGTTCCACCGCCTGTGGTGAGGCTGTGCTGATGGCGCGGCGCATCACCAAGAACAAGAAGGTGATTTTGTCGGGCAATCTGCACCCGCACTATGCGGATGTCGTCGAGACGGTTACCCGCTACATGGATGACGATGTAATACGCCTGCCTGCGGCCCCTGAAGGCGGCTTGCCGGACGTTGAAATTATAGATGATCTGTCCTGTGTGGTCATTCAAAACCCGGATGTTTTTGGCCATGTGCATGACCTGGCGCCATTGGCAGAAAAGCTACACGAGGCCGGCGCGCTGCTGATTGTTGTGGTTACGGAGGCTGTATCGCTAGGTGCCATTCGCTCCCCTGGTGAAATGGGGGCGGATATTGTGGTGGTTGAGGGGCAGTCCATTGGCAATTCCATGAATTTCGGCGGGCCCTATCTAGGGCTGTTTGCCACGCGCCTGCGCTATGTGCGCCAGATGCCGGGGCGCTTGTGTGGTGAGACGGTCGACAGTGATGGCCAGCGAGGCTTCGTCCTGACACTGTCTACGCGCGAACAGCATATTCGCCGCGAAAAGGCCACCAGTAACATCTGTACGAATTCGGGTCTCTGCGCACTGGCTTTTTCCATTCACCTGTCGTTGTTGGGGGAAACGGGGCTGCGACAGTTGGCGAGTATCAACCATGCCCGCGCGGTGCACCTCGCTGAAAAGCTGGAAGCTGTAGAGGGTGTTTCCGTTGTTAATGAGAGCCTGTTTAACGAGCTGACGCTTCGTGTACCGAGTGATGCCGCCGGCCTTGTTCAGAGGCTTGCCGATCAGAATATTCTGGCCGGTGTTCCTGCATCTCGTCTGTTTGGAGAAGGAACAGGGGTGGATGATCTGATTTTATTGGCGGCGACGGAAACCAATACCGAGGAGGACATAGATCAACTCTGCGACGCCCTGCAGGAGGCTTTGTCATGATGAACCGTCAGGGCAGGCCGTCACAGGCGGCAGAAAACACGTCCAGAACCACAGGGCCCACCTCGACAGGTCACAAGGCGCTGGACCTTTCAGAACCGTTAATTTTTGAGCAGGACCGCCCCGGCCAAACCGGTGTCGATTTTGAGGATGTTCCGTTGTCCAGAAGTCGTCTCGGCGGGTTGGACCGTGACCAATCTATTGGTCTGCCGGGTTTAACCGAATCCCAGGTCGTGCGGCACTACACACGGTTGAGCCGCAAGAACTACGCTATTGATATGGGCATGTTCCCGCTTGGCTCGTGCACCATGAAACATAATCCGCGGCTCAATGAGGCCATGGCAGGCCTGCCCGGTTTTGCCGACATTCACCCGCTGCAACCCACCTCGACCATTCAGGGTGCATTGGCCGTTATGGACCAGTTGGGTGACTGGTTGATTGAACTAACAGGTATGCCCGGTGTGTCCTTGGCACCGAAAGCAGGGGCTCATGGCGAACTGTGCGGCCTTATGACCATTCGAGCGGCGCTGGAAGCCCGAGGAGATGCCCGTTCGCGTGTTTTGGTGCCCGAGTCCGCCCACGGGACGAACCCCGCTACAGCGGCGCTGTGTGGCTATAAGGTTGATTCGATACCGGCCAATGATGAAGGTCGTGTTGACCTGGAAGCCCTGAAAGAAAAGCTGGATGACGATGTCGCGGCGATCATGCTGACAAACCCCAATACATGTGGGTTGTTCGAGCGCGATATTGTCGAAATTGCCGAGCTAACCCATGCTGCCGGCGCCTTCTTTTACTGTGATGGGGCGAATTTCAACGCCATTGTCGGCAAGGTGCGGCCCGGTGACCTGGGTATCGATGCCATGCATATCAATTTGCACAAAACCTTCTCTACGCCACATGGCGGTGGTGGGCCGGGCTCAGGCCCTGTCACGTTCTCTGAGGCGTTGGTACCGTATGCACCGGGACCCTTCGTCAAACAGGCGGGCGACGCGTTGACGTTGGATGAAGGCTTTGAGCCAGAGGCTATTGGCCGTATGGCGGCCTTCCACGGGCAGATGGGCATGTTCATCCGTGCGCTGACTTACATGCTCAGCCATGGCGGTGATGGCCTCAAACAGGTGGCGGAAGACGCGGTGTTGAATGCCAATTACATACTGTCCTCGCTGCAGGATGTCATGTCGCCCTCCTTTGCGGGGCCGTGCATGCACGAGGCACTGTTCGACGACAAGTTCCTGAAAGATACCGGCGTTTCCACGCTCGACTTCTCCAAGGCGTTGATCGATGAAGGCTTCCACCCCATGACCATGTATTTCCCCTTGGTTGTACAGGGGGCGATGCTGATTGAACCCACGGAAACGGAAAGCCGGGAAAGCCTGGATGAATTTATCCATGCGCTTAGGCATCTCGCGCAATCGGCTTCGTCTGGCAAGAGCAACAGTTTCGTTGCAGCCCCACAATATGCGCCGGTTACGCGGCTGGATGAAACACAGGCGGCACGCAAACCGGTTCTGTCTTACCAGCCACCAGAAGTCGACGCCGCGGAATAGCCGTGGGCTGATAGCAAGAACCGGGTGGCTGCATGGCAATGGGCGGCATAGAGTCGCCTTATGACTCGCGACGCTTACAACCAGATTGAGCAGGTTCTGGAGCGCCTGATGGCCTCATCAGACCCCTCGGTGAGTCTGAGCGTGTTGGCAAGTGATCTAGGCTTTAGTGAGGGGTACTTTCAACGCCTGTTTACCGAATGGGCAGGTGTTAGCCCTAAGAAGTTTCAATAATTTCTGACCCTTGAGGCGGCCAAAGAGCGTCTTCAGGCTTCTGAGAGTGTACTCGATACCAGTCTGGATGCTGGGCTTTCTGGCCCAGGTCGTTTGCACGACCTGATGGTCAGTCTGGAGGCCATGTCACCCGGGGAATACAAGGATGGTGGTGCAGGACTGCAGATCAGATTCGGTGAACTTTCGACGCCGTTTGGTATGGCTACAATCTTCCGAACATATCGGGGTATCTGTGCCCTGGAATTTTTGTCCATGTCACATGCGCTTGAGCAGGTGCAACAGCGCTGGCCAAATGCAGACTTCGTCACTGATCCTGAAAGCGGCCAGAGCTTGTCAGAGCAGATTTTCCAGACCAGCAAGCTTGTGCCGGAGAAGCCGTTGGCTCTGCACGTCAAAGGGACCCGATTCCAGGTGCAGGTCTGGAAGGCGTTGTTATCCATCCCACAAGGCCAGGTATCAACTTATGGCAGTGTTGCCGAAGCCATTGGCCGAGACCGCAGGGCATCGCGAGCCATTGGCAATGCGGTGGGTGCGAACCGGATAGGCTGGTTGATTCCCTGCCATCGGGTGATACGGCGCAGTGGGTTGTTTGGTGCGTATCGTTGGGGTGCCCAAAGAAAAATGGCCATGCTTGGTTGGGAGGCATCCCACCAGGCACGGCCATAATTTCGGGCTAGAAGCTGAAGCTTAGTTCAGCTGCTGGCGCAGGTCGCCAATGGCCTTGTCGACCAAAGCATCCGCCTGGGCGGTCGACAGGTTTTCAGCAATCATCTTGCGGGAAGTTGCAACTGCAACTTCAACAGCAACATCACGCACTTCCTTGACCGCGTTGGCCTCAGCCTGGGCAATCTTGTCCTGCGCCTGGGCTTCGCGGCGGGCGATGCTGGCCGCCAGTGCTTCCTGCGCTTCTTTCGTTGCGCGTTCTGCCTCTGCCTGTGCCTGGTCGAGAATACCCTGTGCTTCGTCCTCTGCTTCGCGCTGCTGGCGCTCATAAGAAGCAAGAAGAGCCTGTGCATCCTCACGCAGCTTGCGAGCTTCCTCCAGCTGGGTAGCAATTGATTCGCCGCGGGCATCCAGCGCACGACCAATCATGGCCGGGACCTTCACGAAGATGATGGCCAACACAAAGATTGTGAAGGAAATTGCAACCCAGAAGGTTGTGTCAGCGTAGAAGGGTGTGGAAACGCCGGGGACGGGGCCGTCAATGGCCACTTCCATTGACGTTTCGAATTCCTGCTGTGCAGTGGTTTCTTCGTGATGAGCCATCTTAGTTCACCCCTGCATTGGCGAGTTCTGCATCCAGTACAGCGTTGAGGGCTGCATCATCGGGTACGTCACCCAACAGCTGTGTAACAACGCCAGTGGCCGCAGCGCTTGCAATTTCACGAACATTGCCCATGGCTTCGTTACGGGCAGCCTGAATCTGCGCTTCAGCTTCGGCAGCACGTTCGGCAAGGCGGGCCTCCGCTTCTGCCTGTGCTGCTTCAGCTTCGGTCTGCACCTTGGCGCGCGTTTCCACGGCAAGGGCGTTGGCCTTGGCACGGGCTTCAGCCAGCGCTGTTTCATAGGCCTTCAGGGCTTCCTGGGCCTCATTATTCAGGCGCTCTGCAGCGTCCAGGTCGTTGGTGATGCGCTGTTCACGAGACAACAGCACGTCGGAGACGCGGGGCAGGGCAACACGTGCCATCAAAATCCAGAGCAGGCCAAAAGTAATGGCCAGCCAGACCAATTGAGGCGCGAAATCAGCAAATTCGAGCTGAGGCATGCGGAACTTCCAGTCTTGCTATCGGGCCCAAAGAGGCCCGAAGGTCAGTATTAGCCGAACAGAATGATCATAGAGACCACAAAGCCGAACAGACCGGTTGCTTCGCAGAGGGCGAAGCCAATGTACATGTTGGTGGTCTGGGAGGCTGCTGCTGCAGGGTTACGCAGAGCACCGGCCAGGAAGTTACCGAACACGAGACCAATACCAACACCAGCCCCGATAAGGGCTGTTGCTGCAATACCGGCACCAATCATGCGAGCTGCTTCAGTTTCCATTTTTAGTTCTCCAGGTTTTAGAGGAAGAGTTTTCCGATTAGTGGATTAGTGAAGATGAATTGCATCATTGAGATAGATGCAAGCCAGGATCGAGAAGATGTAGGCCTGAAGAATGGCCACAATCACTTCAAGGCCGGTCAGCGCGACCATAAAGGCGAGCGGCACAATACCTGCCATGCCGAGTGAGATCACAAAGCCGGCAAACACTTTCAGCATCGTATGGCCTGCCATCATATTGGCAAACAGACGAACGGACAGGCTGATGGGCCGGATGAAGTAGGAAATGATCTCGATCGGGATAAGGATAACGAGAAGAATCGGCGAGGCGCCTTCGGGGGCGAAGAGCTTGGTGTAGCCCAGACCATGGCGCGCAAAGCCGATAATGGTAACGCCAATGAACACAAAGGCCGACATGGCAAAGGTTACGGCGATATGGCTGGTAACCGTAAAGCTGTAGGGGATCATACCCAGCAGGTTACAGGCCAGAATGAAGGTGAACAGCGAGAAGATAAAGGGGAAGTACCGCTGAGCTTCGCTGCCCGCAGTGTCCTTTATCATGTTGGCGACAAGTTCATAACTCATCTCCACCATTGACTGCCAACGACCGGGGACCAGTGACTTCTGGCGCATGCCCATGATCATAAACGCGCTGATAACAACCAGGGCAACAACCATCCATGCAGCGGAATTCGTGAAAGAGGCGTCAATGCCACCGGCCTGAATTTCGACGATGCGGTTGATCTTGAACTGATCTAGGGGATTTTGAGCCACGGTTAGGTCCTTGGAGCGTGATTAGCGGTTGTCGCGTTGCTTGTTCTGACGGTTCTGTCGTTCGGTTTCCAGTGCTGCTGTACGAATGACATTCCTGATACCGGCTGCTGTGCCAAGGAGGATGAGAAGGATCATCATCCAGGGTGTTGTATCCAGCCAACTATCCAGCGCCAAACCTACTACGACGCCAAAGGCCACACCCGATATCAGATCAACACCTATTCGAAAAGCTACTCCCGCTGAGCTGTAATTCTGTTCGGTCTTCGGCTCGTTCTCCGCACGCGCCTGTTGGATGCGTGTTTCGATCTCACTTAATGCCCCATCCGGGTCACGTTCGTCCAAGCCGACCTCCTGTCCAATGCCGGGAATCGGCACCTTGAAGGCGCGTGCACCATAGTGGGTGCCCCCCAATGCTGTCAAGACCGTATAGGGGGTTGCTAACCTATTGATAATTATGGGTATTTAAGTTTTTTGATTACTCGGCGGCAATCAATTCTTCCGCTTGGTCAAGGTCAACCGAAAC
Organism: Alphaproteobacteria bacterium; assembly: GCA_030836535.1. Taxonomy (GTDB): domain Bacteria; phylum Pseudomonadota; class Alphaproteobacteria; order SMXS01; family SMXS01; genus SMXS01. The sequence continues at coordinate 1,952 of JAURPT010000013.1, read as the reverse complement.
CAGTTGCGATACACCCCGCTCACCCATGGTGACACCGAACAAACGATGCAGGTGTGACATGGTGATTGGGTGATGCGACACGATCAGGAAGCGGGTCCCCGTTTTTGCCGAAATTTCGTGCAGCAAATTACAGAATCGTTCGACATTGGCGTCGTCAAGCGGTGCATCAACCTCATCGAGCACGCAAATGGGCGCCGGGTTGGTCATGAAGACCGCAAAGATCAGCGACAAGGCGGTCAATGCCTGCTCGCCACCAGACAGCAACGACATCGCCTGCAAGCGTTTGCCCGGCGGACTAGCCATAATTTCAAGTCCGGCTTCAAGCGGATCGTCAGATTCGGTCAGTTCCAGATGGGCCGAGCCACCACCGAACAGGCGTTTGAACAGGTCCGTGAAGTGTTCATTCACTTCGGTAAAGGCGGTTGCCAGGCGTTCGCGGCCTTCGCGATTCAGGCTGTTGATGGCGCGGCGCAGCTTTTCAATGGCTGCTTCCAGGTCTTCCTTTTCTTTTTCCATGCCATCCAATTCGGCCTGGATTTCCTCGGATTCCTGATCCGCCCGCAAATTGACAGGACCCATCGTATCGCGTTCCCGCTTCAGGCGTTCCAGTCGCTTATGGGTATCTTCCATATCCGGTAGGGGTGCGCCTTCTTTGTGGCCCGAAATTTCCAGGGTGTCCTGCGGGCGGCACTCCAGATCTTCTTCAATCCGTTGGGTCAGGTCTGTGATGCGTTCGCGTGCCTGTTCTAACTGGCCTTCGGCGCGTACCCGCTCTTCACGGGCATCTGCCATTTCGCGTTGGGCTTCTTCCAGTGCTTTGTCAAAACCGGCCAGGTCAGATTCTGCCTCTGCCAGGGCGTTGGCCGTTTTCTGGCGCGCCGCACTGGCTTCCGCCATTTCACCTTCCAGTGCTCGGCGTTTCACCTGCAACTCGTCCGGGCGGGCTTCTAATTGAGACAATTCATTGGCCGTGGCGGTTGTGCGTTCTGCCAGTTGCTCGACCTGGCGAACGGCTCCGGCCTTGCGGCTGCGCCAATTATCTAACTCGCGCTCGATATTGGCTAATCTGTGCTGGCGCTGTTGATCTTCACGGACCAGGAAGTCGCGGCTTTGGCGTGTTTCGGCCAATTGCTCCTGACTGGAGGCGAGGGTCGACCGCGCCTCTTCCAGCGAACGCTGATAGGCATCAATGTCCGGCAGCTCTTCCAGGTTGGATAGAAGCTCGCCTTTTCGGCTCGTCAGTGTTTCTCTGTCAGCATGCAGGCGCTCCATGGTTTCGGCCATGGCTTGCAGACGGCTACTATTTCGTGCGTTTTCCTGCGCAATGTCCGCTTCCTTATTGCGCGCCGCAATCAAGGCGTCCTGTGCGCTCTGCAGGTCGGCCTTGGCCTGTTTCTCCATGGCAGCGGTTTCTGCGGCGCGTTCCCCGGCTTCCGTCCACTCAGCTTCACGGCTGTTCACGTCAGACTGCAGGGATTCGATTTCACCGGCCAGAGCTTCAAGGCGGTTGCGCTGTTCCAGTCGTACGGCGGCGGTGGACGGTGCCCCTGCGCGGGTCACTTTGCCATCCCAGCGCCACACATCGCCTTCTTTACTGACCAGGACCTGTCCGGCCTGCAAGGTATGATGCAGGGCATCACCAAGATCCGCGTCTATAACGCCGATATAGCTCATGATGCGGTTCAGGGCGGCAGGGGCCTTGATGTGCTGCGCAAGTGGTGTGGCACCGGCGGGCAGGTCAGGTGTGCTGTCCAGAGGCTGAAGCCCGCGCCAGAAGGCGGTTGCTTCATCATCTGTACCCAGGGAAAGATCATCACCCAGGGCGGCGGCGAGTGCTGCCTCGAAGCCGCGGTCGCTCTTGATATCATCCAGAACAGGGGAACCTGTGGGCTCTGATTCGGCCAGAAGCGCCGTCAGCGCCTTTTCCTCAGCTTGAAGGGGGGCCAGTTCAT
>JAURPT010000012.1 GCA_030836535.1 Alphaproteobacteria bacterium | reverse complement strand
GTTACATAGAAGGTGGCTGCGTAACAGAGGTCAGGTCAAATAGGCCCCGAACATGTTGAGCAAAAACCGAGGGCGCAGTACATTTTACTCGGGCTACTAATCACTTTATTATCACAAGAGGTCTAATCACGGTGAACACGTTACGTATTATTCGAAAACTACCCTTACTGGCATCTGCATTGCTTGTTGCCCTGGTGTTGTCGGCTTGTGGCGGCGGTGGTGGCAATAACAACCCTAATCCGCCCCCCGTCGTCGCGCCACCTCCAGCACCAAACTCGGATCCTGTACCGGCCCCAAACCCCGAGCCGCCGCCTCCCAACTTCAATACAACGGAATATCGCCAGAATTATGGCCTAGGCGCGATCAATACCATCGCGGCCTATGAAGATGGTCTGAGTGGTGATGGTATTGTCGTTGCGGTTATCGACAACGGCATAGACCAGTCAAGTGACGCTGACCTGACAGGAAATCTGTCACCCGACAGCACTGACATCATTGCCAGCAGAAACAGCCTCTCCAACGACGACCCTCACGGCACAATTGTGGCAAGTATTGTTGCCGCTGAGAAAAACAATTTCGGCACGCACGGTGTTGCCTATGAAGCAGAAATTCTGGCGATCCGCGCAGACAGTCCTGATCACTGTGACGATGACGGCTGCGCCTTTCTGGACCCGGATATTGCAAGAGCAGTCGACTATGCGATCGCCAATGATGCCGACATCATCAATCTTAGTCTGGCGGGTGATGCACCCAACACGGCAGGCCTGAATGCGGCACTGGACCGTGCCGTTGATGCAGGCATGATCATTGTTTTGGCCGCGGGCAATGACGCTGAAGATGACCCGGATGCAAGCACCTTCTATGCCCTGCGCAATGAAGCCAACGGCCAGGCATTGATCGTCGGTGCGACCGACGAAAATGACAATATCTGGGTTTATGATGACCCGGACACACTGGGCCCCGACGGCGGCAGCAATAAGGCCGGCCCAAATGCCCAGGGAGTATTTGTTGTCGCCCCGGGTTCTGAAATCAGCGCAGGGTGTGAAGCCAACGCCTGCTGGGTTGCAAGCGGCACCTCCATGGCCGCGCCTCACGTTGCAGGCGCAGCCGCCCTGCTGCTGGAGGAATTCCCCAATCTTTCAGCCCGTGAAGTTGTGGACATTCTCTTGTCATCAGCTCAGGATCTGGGGGCAGCCGGACCGGACGCCGTTTATGGCATGGGGCTGATTGATATTGAGGCCGCTTTGGAGCCGATAGGGCCGATGAGCATCACCACCCGGGGTGGTGACAAAATCACTGTCTCAGACGGCGGTATCATGGTCAGCGCCGCCTTTGGCGATGCCCTTACAACCAGCCCTAAGGCGGCGGCTGCCTTCGGCAACATATTGGCGACCGATGCTTATGACAGAACATATGCGCTTCATCTCGGTGCCATGAATGCCAACCTGCCAAACGGGCGTTTCGACTTGTCGTCCCGTGCGCGCAGCAGGGTCTATGGTCATCACACCGCCGTTCAGATTGACGGCCTTGGGCTGGTCCAATTTGGCTACACAGACAATTGGGGTGTATTTGACGAGGCAGACCTGTTCCCCCATCTAAACCGGGACCCAGGAAGGCTGGTCGACAATGTCTCACTCAGCCTGCACTACCAGCTTGATGACCATACCGTGATGTCTGTTCATCATGGCGCTGCCTTGCGCGACGGTTTCGTCAACCTGAACCAGCAGAAGGGTGCCGCCCTCTTCGCCAGGAACAACGCTTTTATGCGTTTCTCGGAAGATGGCACCGGCATGAGCCTTAGCCGAAGCTTGACGGCGAAAACGCGCCTCTCAGTTCTGGCAACCTATGCCGATTATCAGCCGGTAGAAAATGCCCGGCGCCTGTCCCGCAGCATGGCCGCCTTCCAGTTGGACCACCAATTGTCAGAACGCTTCGCTGCAGCCGTCAGGCTTGGCTCAATCCATGAAGATGGAAGTACGCTCAACATGGTTGCAGATGGCGCGTATGACGCTTTTGGCAAGGCCGATACACTATTTGCAACGATAAACCTGGCCTATGTTAGGCAACGTCTGTCCCTCGAAATCAGTGCGAGCTTTGGCAGCACCCAGACGGGGAAAAGCAAGGGAGATTTCTTCACCGATGTCAGCACACTGCACAGCACCGCCTTCAGTCTGAGCGCACGCTGGCAGACAAAAATGCCAGGCCACTTCCTGAGTTTCGGCATCAGCCAACCGCTCAGGATTGAAAACGGGCATGTCATGGTGAATGCACCCACGGGGCGGAATTTGTCGACAGAGGCCTTCTCATTCTCTCAGGCGGCCCTGCCACTCAGCCCATCGGGCAGGGAATTCGATATTGAGATCGGACATTTGTTCCAGGGTCAGAACGGCCTGAGCCTGGCAACAAATTTCGCCTATCGGATCAACCCGGACCATAACGCCCAGGCAAAAGGGGCCATCGCTTTTCTGAGCCATATCCAGCTCAGTTTTTAACGCCTGTATCCAGGGTTTTCTGCGGATGCTGTCAGGACTTTCCTGACTGCATCCAGCGGGAGATCTTCCCATTTCTTGAAACGGATGCAGCTTTTACCACAATTGAGATGCGCAAAGTCTGCCGCCAACGGCTACAGCACATCGATACCGCAAACATAGAGCGCCATGTAATTCTTCTGTGATGCCATGGAGAAGACGTTGTCCGTGCTCTCAAATGTCGGCATCCGGTATGACATGGTTTCCGTCAGGCCCGGGACGGTGTCGTGAATAAATTGTCGAAGTGTCGCCAGAACTGTGGCCCGCTCCTCGGGCAACGCCGCTATATAGGCGTCCACTTCAACAGAATTCGTCACTATACGGCACCCTTCTCCTGCATGGCAGCAATAGCCTGCGCGTCGTAACCAAGCTCCGCCAGCACGTCCTCGGTATGCTCGCCAACCGTTGGTGCACGATGGCGAATCTCACCCGGTGAAGCCGTCAGTTCAACCGGCGGGCCCATGATGGGCGCGTCCTTCGGCAAGGTTGGAAAGGACATATACTTCAGCATGTCGGTTTCATTGACATGCTCGTTATCCAGCACCTGCTGGCCGGACAGCACCGGCCCGGCAGGAATACGCACCGATTCCAGCGCCTCCAGGCATTCTTCCACGGTGCGCTCGGCACACCAGGCGCTCATGGCTTCCGACAAAATGTGGCCATTATCACCGCGAGAAATATCGTCCTTGAAGCGGGGGTCATTGATCCACTTGTCCGGGTCATCCATCAGCCGCGCCCAACGGCGGAACAGATTATTCGAGACAACCTGCACCAATACCTGGCCGTCCTTGGCCTTGTAGAGGTCAGCGGGGCCCGCCGTCTGGCCGAGATTGCCGGTTGGCTCGCGGTTCGGTGCCGTGATGGCCTGCTCAATCAGGTAAGAGTTGGTCATGGTCACCGCCGTGCGCATCAGTGTGCCTTCTACGACCTGGCCTTCACCCGTCTGGTCGCGATGACGCAGCGCTACCATGATGCCGAAGGCGGCAGACAGCGCGGTGCCAAAGTCGCAATAGGGGGCCATGCTTTTGTATTTTTCGTCTTCGGTGCCAGTCATATGCATATTGCCGGACATGGCCTGGGCAATGCCGTCAAACCCAACACGGTCCTTGTAAGGCCCTTCCCGCCCAAAGGTCGACATGGTTGCCAGGATGATATCCGGCTTAATGGCTTTCAGGCTGTCATAGTCGATGCCCAGTGCAGGCAGCACTTCCCAAGGCAGGTTGGCGATTACCACATCTGTACCGGCCACTAGTTTTTCGAGAATTTCACGCCCTTCGGGGACAGACGGGTTCAAGGTGATGTCCCGTTTGTTGCGGTTGATCTGCATGAACATGCCGCCCTCGCCGGTTTCAGCGAGTGGCAGGATAAAGCGGTCTTCACTACCGCCAATCTTGTCGACACGGATAACCTCCGCCCCGAAATCCGCCAGCAACATACCGCAATAAGGCCCGGCGATAAACCGGCCAAAATCCAATACTCGAATACCGTTCAATACGCCCTGCAACGCATCCTCCTCCCAAAATCTGTTGCGTCAACTGTAGCCAGCACCTTGGCGGGATGGAATGCAAATCTGACGCTGTAAATGACGATTAGTTTGTTGTTGGCACTTAGCCAGCAAGAGCCATCATCTGTTCATAGGTCAGGCGGTGCGTGCCTGGCGCACCCTGTTCGACCTGGGCAATCATGGCCGAAGCAATGTTGGATGCATGGATCGACCGATATTTCATGCTGCTACCGCGCAGCAGTGGGTTGAAGACCGGCGTCAGAAAGACGGCTATCTGCTCACCAAGCCGCCAATCATTGATGCGATCGCCCAAGATCAGTCCAGGCTGCATGATGCTGAGATGCTTGAACGGGAACTGTTCCAGTGCCTCTTCGACCTCACCCTTCAACTTGATGTAGCGATTGCCGGAAGACGCTGTTGCATTGATGGAAGACACCACCGCCAACCGTCGCGCGCCTGCCTCCCAGGCGGCTTGGGCCGCTGCGATCACATAGTCATGGTCAACCCGGCTGAAGGCGTCCCACGTACCAGCTTTCTTGATGGTAGACCCCAGGCAGATGAACGCGCGCCCGGCCTCTGGCAGCGGCGCCCCGTTTACCACGTCCTCATAGTCAACAATATGTTGGCTGATGGACTCAGGCAGGTCATCCATTTCACGGCGTGCCAGAGCAATCGCTGGCTTACCCATGGCACCCAGGTGAGAAACCACATGGCGGCCAACCAGGCCGGTGGCGCCTGCGACCAGGGAAATTTCGGATATATCTGCCATGTTCATTCTCGCTCCAGGCTGTTAGACGCGTATGATAGCGGCCATGACACCAGAGGAAATAGAAACCGCACTTGGCGAGATCGCGCAGGCAGACCAGGCCGTCGCCAACGCTTTGGAAGAAGTCGGCTATCCAGCTCCTCGAAACCGGCCAACAGGCTTTGGGACGCTGGTAGATATTATTGTGGGTCAACAAGTATCCGTAGCGGCGGGAGCTTCCATCCGCGCCAAACTGGCGGCCACCGTCCAGCCAATGGCACCTGAGATTTTCCTGGCAACCTCCATTGAAGACCTGCGCGCGGCAGGACTTTCCGGTCGCAAGGTCGAATATGGCCTGGAGCTCGCTGAGGCCATGCTGGCAGGAGCGCTATCAGATACACTCTTGTCATCGATGAGTGATTCAGATGCCATCAAGGAGATCACCAAAATTCGTGGTCTGGGACGTTGGAGTGCCGAAATTTACCTGATGTTTGCCTTGGGGCGTCGTGACGTCTGGCCTGCTGAAGACCTCGCTATTCAGGAAGCACTCCGCCGCCTGCAACAGCTTGAAGAGCGCCCCGACCGCAAGATATCTGAAGAGTTGGTCGAAAACTGGCGACCGCATAGAACCGTCGACGCATTATTTTTGTGGCACTATTTCGCCGGAGTACCGGCCTGATGCCCCTCTGGATACCGATAACCATCGCCGCTGCCTTCATGCAGAATGTGCGTTCCGCACT
>JAURPT010000011.1 GCA_030836535.1 Alphaproteobacteria bacterium | reverse complement strand
CGACTCTTTAATCGTTCCGGATTTCTGTCTCATCTTCACTCCGTGATAGTTACGATGAACCAGAAATCCTCCGTTGTTCAAGTCACTCAACCTGTCCCATAGGCGCTGACGTCAGACATCGGGTTGAATGAGAGAGCAGCTTCGGTCAAAGGTCATGCTCCGACATCATCAAAGCCACCTGGTCGCGGTAAGACAACAAGACTGAGCACGAATTAGACGCCGACTCTTTGAGGACCTTCGTCTTTTCTGATCAATCTTGGCCTTTATTCGGCGGCAAGTTTTTCCAGATGCTGTTCGCCGCGCAATAGCCTGCCCGGTAGGACGCCTGTTGACTCACCGTTCTCAAAGGTGACTTCACCATTTTTGATGGTTGCCCGGTAGCCGCGCGATGTCTGCAGCAGGCGGGTGCCGCCAGCGGGCAGGTCGGCAACGATTTCAGGTGGGCTCAGGTCCAGGCTGTCGAGGTCGATGATGTTCACATCTGCCAGATAGCCTTCAGCCAAAACTCCACGGTCGTACCAGCCAACATGGCGGGCATTGCGTTGGGTATAGCCGTGAACAAGCTTCTCGACAGACAGGCTCAGCCCGCTCTTATTGCCTTTCGACCAAAGGCCCAGCGATGTAGTGGGGAAGCTGCCGTCGCAGATGGTGGCGCAATGGGCGCCAGCATCAGACAAGGCATAAAGCGCGTTTTCCTCGCTGATCATGCCATGCACATCCTCCAGATTGCCGTGGCTGAAATTGATGGCGGGGGCATAGAGCAGCCGTTTGCCGCCTTCTTCAAGCAGCACATCATAGGCGTGTTCGTCCAGCTCTTTGCCCAGGCGCTTGGCCTCTGCTTCGAGCGAAGAGTCAGGTGTTGGTTCGTAGTCGACCGGGTCCGTCATGCGGAACATGCGGTCAAAACCCTTGGTGATGGTGTCGATCAGCCCGGTGCGGCGGTCAGCACGGTGTTCTTCGAGCACCTGGGCACGAATTTCCGGCGTGGCCAGGGCAGCAAGTCGGTCTTCCAGCGGGCCTCTTGCCAGCCTACGCCATGTAGGCGTCAGGTAGAAGGGGTTTACCGTGGTGGCAAAACTCATGATCAGGCCGATGGGGCGCGGGCCAACCTGGCCGCGAACCTCAAGGCCTTTGTCGACCATTTGCTCAATCCGGTTGAAGATCATGCGCCAGCGGTCTGGGGCGTCATCTGTCTGCTGGATCGTGAAAGAAAGGCGCCCGCCGGACTGGTTGGCCAACATCTCAATGAGGTCTAGTTCGCGTGAGGCAAAATCATCATCGGCGGTCAGGTAAGCGTCAGAGATCAGCTGGATCACCCCTTTGCCGTGTTTGTTGATGGCGCGGGCTGCGGCCATCAATTCTTCAGCCGGTGACTTCAACGTGCCGATGGTGCCGCCATCGCGGGACCGGTGCAGATAGGTGCGTGACGTGGAGAAGCCAACGGCGCCGGCTTCCAACGCTTCTTCAATCAGCGCTTCCAACTGGGCGATTTCTTCTGTCGTGGGCTCTTCATTATGGTCGCCGCCGCGGTCGCCCATCACAAATGCGCGCAGGGCTGCATGGGGCACATGAGCGCCGATATCGACGGCAAAATCACGCGCTTCAATGGCGTCCATATATTCGGGGAAGGTCTGCCAGTTCCAGGTCAGCCCTTCTGCCAGGGCGGTGCCGGGGATGTCTTCCACCCCTTCCAGCAGGGCGATCAGCCAGTCGTGTTTGTCTGGCTTGGCGGGGGCAAAGCCAACGCCGCAATTGCCCATGACAACAGAGGTCACCCCATTGATCGAGGAGGGGGCCAACAGGCTGTCCCAGGATACCTGGCCGTCATAATGGGTGTGAATGTCGACAAACCCCGGTGTGACAATCGCGCCCTTGGCGTCGATTTCGCGCGTCGCTTGACCAACATTATCGCTGATAGCAGCGATTTTGCCGTCTTTGATGCCCAGGTCCCCCTGGTAGGATGGCACACCGGTACCATCAACGATGGTGCCGCCGCGAATGGCTATGTCGAGCATGGTCATACTTCCCAAAAGTCAATCCTGATTGCAGATGTGATAGCGCGCCTGCGCCACCAAATCCAATGCAATCGGTTCCCGGATCACACCGGGCAAAAGAAAAGGGGCCAGCAAGCCGGCCCCTTATTTGATGAGTCAGTGTGTTTTTTTACCACTCATTCACATGCATCACTGTTTCCAGTGGTGGGCGGTAGGCAGGTTTGAACTCTGTCCCGATCGTATAGGCGATGGGGATCAGGGCGACCTGCATAATCTGGTCATAAGGAATGCCCAGCAGGTCTGCGATTTCCCGCTCATAGAACAGGTGCAGGGTAGACCAGGCCGTGCCGATGCCACGCGCACGGGCGGCCAGCATGAAGTTCCAGGCTGCGGGAATGACCGAGCCAAGCTGCGAGGCCTGGCCAACAACGGCAGGCATGCCTTCGGGTACCGGCAGGTCGGTACGACCCGTAATGCAGGGGATCATCATGGCGGGTACTTTACCCATGTTTTCGCCCAGATAGTCAGCAGATGACGCGGAACGGTTCTGGCTGTTCGTCATCTTGTTGTCGCCTGTATCCTGGTTCAGATGATGGATCGACATCGGCAGGGTTTTGTAGACCTCGTAGGCCTGGCGATAAAATTCACCGATTTTGGCCTTCTTTTCCGGGTCGGTCACGAAAACAAACTGCCAGCTCTGAGCGTTGGAGCCGGTGGGTGCCTGAACGGCAAGTTTCATGCACTCCTTGATAACATCCAGGGGTACCTCGCGGTCCATATCCAGCCGTTTGCGGACGGCGCGGGTGGTGCTGAGCAATTGGTCATTGGTCAGGTCGAGTTGGGGGTGGCTCACTGTTGTCTCTCCTAAGATTGGGGTTGCCGGGCTAGCGGAGGCCCGGTCAAATATGCGTCATGTCATAGCATACGCACCAAGCCTGTCTACAGACCGGTTTCGATTACCCTAAAAGTACGTTTACTTGCGGTGTAGCACGACCGGGAGGTCGCTGATCCCCTGCACGAAGCTGGAGCGCACCCAGCGGGGTTCGCCAACCACCTCGATGCGGTCGAAGCGCTTCATGATTTCTTCCCAGATAACACGCAGTTGCATCTCGCCCAGCCGCTGGCCGAGGCAGACATGTAGCCCCTGGCCAAAAGATAGATGGCGGGGAATTTTGGGGCGGTGGATGCGGAAGGCGTCCGGGTCTTCAAAGATGTCCGGGTCGCGGTTGTCAGAGGCATACCACATTACCACCTTGTCCCACTTCTTGATCAGATGTCCGTTGAGCTCGATATCCTGCATGGCGGTACGACACATATGGGCCAGTGGCGTATGGAAGCGGATGATCTCGTTGACCATGCTAGGGATGAGGTCCGGGTTGGCCATTAGCTTGTCATATTCCTCGGGGAACTGGTTCAGTGCCAGCACGCCGCCAGAGATGGAATTGCGCGTTGTGTCATTGCCACCAACAATCAGCAGCAGAATATTGCCGAGATATTCATTGGGCGTCATGTTGCGGGTGGATTCGCCATGCACCAGCATGGAGATCAGGTCGTCGCCCGGCTCGTTCTGTTTCAGGCAGTCCTGCCAGACAGCGGCGAAATATTCATGGCATTTCCACAATTCCTTAAAGCCATCTTCCATGGTCTCGAAATAGTCCGGATTGCCGAGGCGCTCGACCGTGTCGGACCAGTGGATCAACAGGTGCCTGTCTTCATGGGGAATACCAAAGAGAGTTGCCAGCATCTGCCCGGTGAGTTCAACCGAGACACTTCGTACCCAGTTGAACTCCTCGCCGATAGGCAAGCTATCCAGAATGGTGCAGGCCCGTTCGCGGATCAGGGATTCCAGCCTGCTCAGGCTGCGGGGCCGGAACTTGGACGCTAGCACGGCGCATTGTTCGTCGTGCACCGGCGGGTCCTACATGATAAACATGGGCAGGTGGGTCATGGGGTTCGGCTCGCCCTCGATAGGGCGGCCTCCCAGGCTCATGCCCCCATTCAGGATGTCGGACGAAAAGATTTCGTGATTACGGTCAACGAACTGGATGTCTTCATATTTCGTGATCGACCAGTAGGGGCCAAACTGGTCACCTTCGTGGAAATGCACCGGGTCTTCTTCCCGCAGCCGGGTGAAGATTCTTGCTGCCTTGCGGGCGGCAAAAAGGTCCGGGTGGGCAGGGTTCAGCTCTTCAATCGGCAGGTCATAAGGGTCCTGTTCCACATCAATGGCCCATTTTGCCAGTGAATCTTCATTGCTGCGTTGCAGATTGTCTTCATTCAGTGTCGACGTTTTCTACCCAATAATCAGTGCTGGTAGGCCTCAATATGGCGGGGCATGCCGATCTTGGCAAGTGTTTGTTACCGGGTGGTTACTTATTGGCCATTGACCTTGCGGGGCCAAGTCGTTAGTCAAGGCGCACCTGCCGCAGGTGTCCTCCCACAGGGTGTGGAGGGATGAAACGGGAAGCTGGTGCGCCACCCAGGCAACTGGGGTCAACGGCAAATCCAGCACTGCCCCCGCAACGGTAGGCAAGATCAGGCATGCCATATGCCACTGTGTGCTTCGCACATGGGAAGGCGGCATGACCGGTGGTTTAGGCCACGTCTTGTGAGTCCGGAGACCGGCCTGCAGTTTATTTGTCGGTACACGGTGGGTGTACGGGTGGATCGTGGGTCCCTCGCCTTGTTATACCCGCCATTCGTCCTTCAACCACAGTATCGGCCTTCAGTGCCCGGGTGTGGTCAGAAAGGACGAAAAATGAACAATACCCAAGCCAATAAAAGCCTGTCGCTCCTCCTGGGGGGGCTTTCGGCTCTTGCTTTGTTGTTGCCTGCCAGTGTCGTGGCAGCGCCAGACACCAAGGAAGAAAACAGAGAAGACAGCATTATCGTAACAGCCCTGCGCACGCCGCAGCCGCTGGCGCAATTGCCCAGTGCTGCCACCGTGCTCGACCGTGCACGGATTGAAGCCCATGGCTCCCTGCGGTTGGTCGACCTGATCAAGGACCAGGCGGGGGTTGCCATTGCGCGGTCTGGCGGGGTTGGCGGCCAGTCGCAGTTGCGGATGCGCGGTGGTGAAGCCAACCACACGCTGGTGTTGATCAATGGTGTGCGCGCTAATGACCCGGCTGGTGCCGATGAGTTGCTGTGGGAACACCTCATGGCCACAGAAGTTGAGCGTATTGAGATTATTCGTGGCCCGCAAAGTGCCCTGTGGGGCAGCGATGCGATGGCTGGCGTCGTCAATATTGTCACGCGGCAGGGTGAAGAAGGCATCTCCGGTCGCCTGCACGGTGAATATGGCAGCTTCGATACCTATCGTCTGGGTGGCGGTCTGTCTGGCGGGACAGACAAGGTGAGCCTGAGTGTTGGCGCGGACTATGTGGATAGTCGCGGCAGCAATGTCTCCCGCCAGGATGCCGAGACCGCCCGAGTAAAGGGGCAGACTCTCGTGGAAGCCGAATTCGGCGCAGAAGTAGGCCACGCAATCCGTCTCCT
>JAURPT010000010.1 GCA_030836535.1 Alphaproteobacteria bacterium | reverse complement strand
CACTGGCCGATATGCTTCTCGTTTCGCCATTCGCTCTTCCGGACCGCAATGTATTCGTCGACCATCTCAGCGAAATTCGGAACTTGTGTTGTCATGCGGCGCAAGTCCAGTGGGTTTTCGCCCCGACCCAGTGCATGGCGACACTCTTCTGCCTTCTTACGTGCCTCTGCCAAAGGGACGCGCGTTAAGCCGCCCAGACCCATTTCGCGCAACTTGCCATCTTTGCGGAAAAGAAAAACCCAGCGCTTGGCACCGCTCCTGTCGACGACCAGATAGAGATTGCCGCCGTCAGAGTGACGACCTGGCTTGTTTAATCGTTGAAGATTGATCGCCTTCAGCTTCCCTAAAGTTCTAGCCATCTAGGCATTACCCCATTATCCACCCTAACAATAAATTCGGATTCTAACAGATTCACATGGACAGAGATAGACGATACCCCCCATAATACATTGTTTTTACTGATTTATATGACGTCCAAAGACCCCACAGGACACTAATTCTATAGACACCCCATCCGCCACCAAAGAAGGCCCCTTGCGGGGCCTTTTCTTTTGTCAGATTCCTGTGCTCCAAATCAGGCAGTCGATGTACTGCCTGCAAACGGGCCGTCATCAAAGAAGTGATCTGCCACAAACGGGTTGAACTTCCGTTCCTGACCAAAGGTCGACATATCGCCATGGCCCGGCACAAAGGCTACATCTTCACCAAGCGGCCATAGCTCGCCCCGAATGGCATCAACCAAGTGCTGATAATTGCCCTGCGGCAGGTCGGTACGACCAATTGAACCCTGGAACAGCACGTCACCCACAAAAGCGATCTTGGCACCATTGTGGTAGAACACCACGTGGCCGGGCGTATGACCCGGGCAATGCTTTACCTGCAGGGTCTGGTTGCCGACGGTGACTTCGTCACCCCCTTCAAGCCAACGATCGGGCGTAAAGACTTTCGCCCCTTCAAAACCATAGCGTTCAGCAGATTTGCCAAGGTCATTGATCAGGAACAGGTCTGCCTTGTGTGGGCCTTCAATGGGTACGCCATATTTTGCAGCGAGGTCGGCCGTACCCCCCGCGTGGTCCAGATGACCGTGAGTGATCAGGATTTTTTCGAGCGTAACTCCATTTTCTTCAAGAATGGCAGCCAGCTTGTCCAGATCGCCACCGGGATCGACGGCAGCCCCCTTCATGGTTTCTGTGCACCAGATAATGGAACAGTTCTGCGCAAAGGGCGTCACTGGCTGGACGACTGCTTTCAGTTCACTCATCGTTCTTTCCTGACCGTTAAAGCTTTGCAGCCGTATATACACGCTGGAAATGGCAGTTGCCAGCCTTACAGCTTTCTAACCCACGCTGAGCGCCAGAATGCGCGACATCTGCGCGTAGGCCAGACCATTTTCCAGACGCCATTCATTGAAGGCGTCTTGCACCGCCTTTAGCGCCTTTTGGGAGGTCGGCGCTTTTTCAATAACCCCTTCCCTGATAAGGGCTTTAACAACGTCCTTGCTCATGACGGGTGTGTCCCAGCTCACTTCACGCAACATATAAGGGCCCGTATTACCGCCGAGGCGGCTGCCGCGCTTCTTGAGAAAAGCCCACAGGCCCGTGAAATCTCCATGCGGCCAGGTGGCAAAAAAGGCCGAAGCCGAACCATGAGAGCGCTGCAGGTCTGCAATCATGATGGCGTTGTCACAAATAGCGCGCAGTTTTTGGCCATTGCGAATAATCGCCGTGTCTGAAAGCAAGCGGTCAAATTCTTCGTCTGAAAACATGGCCACCCTGTTAGGATCAAAACCAACAAACGCAGCCTCGAATCCCGGCCATTTGTTGTCGACAACCTTCCAGGAAAACCCAGTGCGCATAATCACCTTGGCCATAGCTTCCAGCCAAACACTATCTGGTAATTGCGACAATTCAGCATCAGACTTGCCTTCCGGCAGAGATGCCAGTACGGCGGCTTTGCCTTCATGCAGACTTGCAGCAAGAGCCAGAATGTCAGAAAAGTCGCCCAAGGTCGCAGCCCCCATTCAGCAAGTTACCTACATCGAGTCGAATATGGCGGCCAGCACGGCCCATCATCTGTTCATGCAAATCGTAGCCTGAAAATCGCTGCGTATCGAGATACGTATCTCGTTTCTGATCGATGCCGTCATACGGTCGGCGCAATCTAACCGAGCAACCCTTGTTTGCGTCAATAACGTCAATAAGCACCAAACCTTCTCGAGAAACGTAGGTGTCATCCCAAGGCAATTTACTGTCGCGGCGTTGTGGTAGGGTAAAAATCCACGGATCCTGCGCCTTCTCAGTCGCAGCGCCGTCTTTTGGATCAGGTTCTTCGGCGCTAGCAGCCCCGTATGATGAGACCATCCATATATAGGCCGCCAAGGCCGCTAATCGCTTTGCCAAGGCATTTCTCCCGACATGCACTTAGGCGGGACCACGGCATCATTATTCCGTAATTGGGCCAAATTGTAAAATTTCCGGTCTGTACTGCATTCTGTCTTTGTTCAATGTCTTGCGCGGCCTATTCTTACGCCTGACCAAAAAGGGGGAAACCATGGGTGCATATTCGGGTAAAGTCGCTGTCATTACAGGCGGCAATAGCGGTATCGGCTTGGGCATTGCTCGCAATCTCGCCAATGAAGGTTGCGATCTCGCGCTGGTCGGCATGGATGAAGCCAAGGCACAAAGAGCAGCAACCGACCTTGCAGAACTTGGCGTGCGCGCAATTGGTCTAAGCTGCGACGTGACAGACCGCGCCGCTGTTGAAGCCATGGCGGACCGCGTCTACGACGAATTCGGCACCATCGATATCCTCGTGAACAATGCCGGTGTTGGCTATAGCGGCGAGGTATACAAAATCGGTGAGCAGGACTGGGACTGGGTCATCGATGTAAACGTCAAGGGCGTTTTCCAATGCTGTGCCGTCTTTGTCCCCCGCTTTCTGGAAAAAGGCACCAAAGCGCACATCGTCATTATGGGCTCAGAACAGTGCTTCGGGCTCGCCGACCCACAATTTGGCAGCATGATCGCCTATAATACTTCCAAGCACGCGCTGCTGGGCTTCACGGATTCCCTGCGCCGCGATGTTGCCCCCGCTGGCATGACCGTCAGCCTTGTATGCCCAGGCCCGGTCGCCACGGAAATCTGGAATGCAGAACGGGCCCGCCAACCCCAATATGGTGAACGCAATGCTGTCGGCGATGGCGCTGGCGATGCGGTCGCTGAGATGGGGATGGACCCTGACCTGGTCGGCAAAATAACGGTTGAAGGCATGAAGGATGGTGATTTCTACATCATCACCCATGACTATATCCGTGATCTGATCACGGAGCGCTACAAAGAAGCTGATGCTGCCTGTGACAAGACAGATCGCTGGCTCAAGGAATATTCCTGATCCGCCTCACTCCTCGCGCTGCAAGAATTCAATAATTGCCTGATTGGCGGACTTATCCTGGGCGATAAAGATATGCCCGCCTTCAAAGAAGGCCAGTTCTGCGCCGGGAATACGGCCGGCTAAGGCTTCTGCATTCTTCGGCGGGGCAATGCCATCATACTTGCCAGCACACACCAATGTTGGCGCCGTGATTTCTGGCAAATACTCCCAACAATCATGATATCGGCGAGCATCCAACAAATGCTCCCGCCCAATGTCGAAATTGGGTTCCTTGCCGAACTGATGTCGTACGGCACCTGCCTGCCGGGCAAATTCCACCATGGCATCCTGATTCTCAGCCTGCCAAGCCTCGTTTCGGCGGGTATCCTGCAACTCCGCGCCCAGGCGGATGCGTTGCTTTACCGGCATCATCTCCAACTCGTGCAGGGGGTACGACGCCCCGCCGTCGCCACCCGCTGATGTCGCACATAGAACAAGCCGGTCTACCTTTTCTGGAAAACGCAGGGCCAGTTCTTGCGCCACCATGCCGCCAAATGAATAGCCGACAATATGGGCTTTCTCCCACCCGCCGGCGTCCATCAGATTAGCAGCATCTTCGGCATAATTGGCCATGGTATAGGGCCAGTTCGGCTTGCCACTCTGGCCCAAACCGCGCTGGTCATAGGTGACCACTTCAAAGTGATTAGGGAGCGGACCATCCAACATATTGGGCTTGATGCGCAAATCGCCATTGGAGCCACTGATAAACAGTAGCGGCGGGCCTTCCCCTTTGGATTCGAAGTAAAGTTCGATGTCGCCTGCCTGCATAAACGGCATTTTTAGTCCTGTTTCGCGCACTGATATTGCGCCATAGCCTGACCTTTGCTCTATTGGCTGACAAGGAAAAAACGGGAAGCACGTGGTAAAGCCATCATGACAGACAACATTAACCTGAACGCCCTGTTCAGTGACGACGCTATTGACCCTGAAACACGGGCTATCAACGAGAAAATCCTGGCGGCCATGAAGGACGCGCCGCGGATCGACCGTGTGCCTGTTGAAAAGCTGCGCGAAGCACGAGCCAATGGAACCGGCGTCTTCCCTGCCCGCCCTTTATCCGACAGAGCGATTGTTCGCAACATTCCCGGCAAAGGTGCTGAAGTCGGCATTCGGATCGTTGCGCCGGAAAACCCGCAAGGGGTTTACCTGCACATTCATGGTGGCGGCTGGATCAATGGCGCCAATGACCAGAATGATCCGCTGCTGGAACATTTTGCCGACAAGCACAATATGGCTGCTGTCAGTGTAAATTATCGCCTGGCACCGGAGCATCGTTTTCCTGCCGCGCCGGATGACTGCGAAACGGCAGCCTTGTGGCTCATTGAAAACTGCAAGCAAGAGTTCGGGACCGAATGGTTAGCCATTGGCGGTGAATCCGCTGGGGCGCACTTGTCGGCTCTCACCCTCATCCGAATGCGCGACAAGCACGACTATACGGGGTTCAAGGCAGCTAATCTGGTCTTTGGGGTTTATGACGTGTCTCTGACGCCGAGCGCCCGGAACTGGAAAGGTGGGCGCCTCGTGCTGGACTCAACAGCTATTCGGTTCATGGCCAACAGCTTTGTGGCGGACCCCCATGCTCAGCGCCTGCCCAAGGTCTCGCCTCTCTTTGCCAAGCTACACGACTTGCCGCCCGCCCTCTTTACCGTCGGCACCATGGACCCGCTGGTAGACGACACGCTGTTCATGTATGGCCGCTGGGCCGCAGCAGGCAATGAAGCTGAACTGGAGATATTCCCCGGCGGCGCTCATGGCTTCCCGGCCTTTGGTGGGCCACTAGCCAAGCAGTTCAGTAAACGTGTTGATCGCTTCTTTGGCCAGCAACTGGCGCGGTAAGCATAGTTATTTTCGGTAAAACTCAACGTAGAATTTGGAGCCAGGCTGCGGGTCGACTTTGTGCAGGGTCGTAGGCTCGATAATACCGTCCAGCCCGGGCTCCAGGACAACCTCTTCGTCATCAGCCGGGATCAGGTAATTCACCTGTCCCTTGAGGACGATGATTTTTCCCCAAACACCAATACGGGTCTGGTGGTCACTCTTCATCATGCCGGGGGTTGTTTTATCGGTATAGGTCTGGGTTTTGTTATAGACCCGTACTCCTTCGGGTAATTCCTTCATGTTCTCCCCCTTATGCCTTTGCGAAAGCAGGTGTATGCGCCATATTCAGGCAATGCATTACCTTCTTCTTTCTCTGATAGTAGTTGCGGCCTGTGTGCTGTCACCTCTCAAATCTGCCAGCGCTGCCGAGGCCATCGCCATGCATGGCAAACCTGCCCTGCAACCCGGATTTACTGCCCTGCCCTATGCTGATGCGGACGCCCCCAAAGGCGGCGATCTGCGGCTCTCGCATATCGGGACCTTTGATAGCCTGAACCCTTACATCATCCATGGGGTGGCTGCCCTGGGGCGCCATTACGTATTTGAAAGCCTGATGTTCCGGTCGGCCAATGAGCCCTTCACACTCTATGGCCTGCTGGCAGAGCGGGTTGAGGTTGCAGACGACCGCTCCTGGGTGGCGTTCTACCTGAACCCGAAGGCCAAATTCAGTGATGGCAAGCCCGTCACTGTTGATGATGTCATCTATTCCATGGAGACATTGCGGGACCATGGTCGGCCAAACCATCACGCCTATTACAGCCAGGTCACTAAAACAGATCGTGTGGGTGAGCATGGCGTCCGCTTTTCCTTCGCCAATGGCGACAACAGAGAATTACCCCTGATCATGGGCCTCATGCCCGTACTGCCTAAACACTTCCTTGAGAGCCATGCCCTCAATGATCTTCGATTGCAGCCTATCCCTGGCAGCGGGGCCTACCAGATTGGCACCGTCGAACCCGGCCGCCGCGTTATCTATTCCCGCAATCCTGACTATTGGGGCAAGGATCTGCCTGTCAGCAAAGGTCGTCACAATTTCGACAGGGTCATCTACGACTACTATCGGGATCGCAACGCCGCCCATGAAGCCTTCAAGGCCGGTGATGTGGACTTTCAGCTGGAAACCAACCCGCAGCGTTGGGCAACCGGCTATGACCGTACCCAGAATGGCCCCTACAAGCTCGTAAAGGCCTCAATCGCCCATGGCAGGCCCTCCGGCATGAAAGCCTTTGTTTTCAACACCAGACGCAAGAAATTTCAGGACATCAATGTCCGCAAAGCACTGGTTGCAGCTTTTGATTTCAACTGGTTGAACAAGAACCTGTTCCACAGCGCCTACACGCGCACTGTGAACTATTTTGGTGGCAGCGAGCTGGAAGCCCCGCTTACCCCCGGTACCGCCGAAATTGCACTTGATGAAGAGCTCTCGACAGCCAAGACATGCGACATCTGCATCCCGCTGGAAGATATTCGCGTTGGTCCCGCCGTCTCGCACCGACAGCAATTGATGAAGGCCGTCAAATTACTGGCGCAAGCCGGTTGGAAGGTACAGGGCGGCACGCTTAAGAATGCTGCCGGTGAAGCCTTCACCTTTGAAATTCTGTTGGCAGACCCAACCATGCAACGGGTTGCCCAGCAATTTGGCCGAGACCTGTCCCGCCTGGGCATTGAGGTCAATGTTCGGCTGGTCGACAGCGCACAATATCAGGAGCGCGCCAACACCTATGACTACGACATGATGTTTTATGAATGGGGACAATCCCTATCACCCGGCAACGAACAATCATTCTATTGGGGGTCTACAGCCGCGAAGAACCCTGGCACGCGCAATTACATGGGCGTTGAAGACCCTGTTATTGACGGCGCCATCGACGCGCTGGTCAGCGCCATAACCCGTGAAGATCTGGTAACGGCGACACGTTTGATCGACCGACGCCTGCGCGCTGGTTTCTACGTCGTGCCGCTCTATCACCTACAGGCGGACCGTGTCGCCTATTGGAGCCGGATAACGCCAGCAAAGGTACCGACCGCTCTGTTCGGCTACACGCTGGATACCTGGCATATCAACCAGTAGCCATAAGGCCTAAGAAATGGCCTCTTCATCCCGAAGGGTCGCAATCTCATCAGCCGTGAAGCCCCAGTCTTCTAGCGCTTCATAATTGTGCTCACCGGGGATAGGGCTGGGCCGGGCCACTTCGGGCGCCGTGCGGGAAAAGCGCGGCGCTGGGCCCGGTTGCTTGACACCTTCCACCTCAATAAAGGTGCCACGCTCTGCATTATGCGGATGCGCGTGGGCCTCGTTCATGGACAGAACCGGTGCGAAGCAGATATCCGTATATTCCATGATCTCGCACCATTCATCCCGCGTCTTGGTCTTGAACAAGGCTTCCAGCTGGTCCTTATAGTCCGGCCATTTGTCGCGGTTCTGTTGGTCTGCAAACTCTTCCTTGTCGAGCCCGGCCTTCTCCAGCAACAGCGCATAGAATTGCGGCTCGATAGACCCGAGCGAAATATATTTGCCGTCCGAGGTTTCATAGACCTCATAGAAATGAGCACCCGTGTCCAGCAGATTGACTCCGCGTTCATCGCCATTCCAGCGACCCATTTTCTGTAAGCCATAGATCGGCGCCATCAGCAGTGAAGCGCCATCGACCATGGCCGCATCGACCACCTGCCCTTTACCAGAGCGCTGCGCTTCAAACAGGGCACTCACAATGCCAAAAGCCAACAGCATGCCACCGCCGCCAAAGTCACCCACCAAGTTCATCGGTGGCAATGGCTTGTCACCCTTGCGACCCAGCGCGTGCAGCACGCCAGACAGGGCGATGTAGTTGATATCGTGGCCCGCAACAGAGGCATAGGGGCCATCCTGGCCCCAGCCAGTCATACGGCCGTAGACGATCTTTTCATTGCGCGCATGGACGACTTCCGGTCCCAGACCCAGTCGCTCCATCACACCCGGGCGAAAGCCTTCGAGGATCACATCAGCGCCTTCACACATCTTGAGGACAGTTTCAATTGCTGCCGGGTTCTTGAGGTCAACGGCGACGGACCGCCTGCCACGGTTCAGCGTTTCATGCCGCGGGTTAGCACCCACTGTGGTACCGGGCCGACCAGCCTGGTTCTTGCGGTCAACGCGGATAACGTCTGCGCCCATATCGGCAAGCATCATGGCGCAGAACGGCCCCGGCCCAATACTTGCAATTTCAACGACTTTAACTCCTGCCAGCGGCCCCATTGGTGCGCTCCCTCGATAAGAAAATTTGGCTCAAGGTAGGCGACTGGGCGCGGTCAGAAAAGGCTATTGTGCAGCATCATCCTGCTTTTTATCGGCTATCGTCAGTTCCAAGCCATCCCAACCGAGGGCATGAACCATCAGGTGGAAGATGACATTCTGCTCCATGGTACCACCGACCAAATGCGCCTTCGGGCCGATGGCATAGAGTGCAACATCTTCACCCCCATGAGTTTCGCTGACGCGTTTGCCGTGCGGGCCCATATCCATAAAGGTCGGCACTACTGCCTGCTGCACGGCCGGTTTATTGCCAGCATCCCGCACTGGCGGTGCATCATGACGATGACCTTCAACGGCACCCGGTCCATTGTAATAGCCCAGTGTGGAATAGGTTTTCCCATCCATGGCCACGGCATCTTCTTGCTTGGGTAGACCGGCCATATCGTTCTCGCGCACATTGCCCAAGATCGGGTTCCCCCGCATCGGGTAGCCACCAATCGTCATGGTGTGGGAGTGGTCTGCCGTCACCAACACCAAGGTTTCGTTCAAATCGACCATTTCCAGCGCCGCTGCAATGGCATCCGAAAAGGCCTGTGTCTCTTTGAGCGCATATTCTGCCTGCCCCTGATGATGGCCATGGTCGATACGACCGCTCTCTACCATCAGGTAGTAGCCCTTCTCATTCTTTGACAGATGATTGATGGCCGCCTGTGTCATCGCAACAATTGTTGGCACTGTCGTCTCTTCGTTGTGGTCCAACTCGTAGGGCATGTGTCCACTGCTGAACAGGCCGAGGATTTGTGTGTTTTGCTGGCCAACTTCCGCCAGTGCTTCAGCTGTATCCACATAGACCCGACCGTCGGCACTATCGACCCATTCCTGGACGAGGTCATCATCAGGGTTCTTCCGGTATCCTTTCTTCAGCCTACCGAAAAAATTGCGCTCGCCGCCGCCAAGGGCAATATCAATACCGTCGCCATGGTCAAACTCTACAAATTGCCGGGCAATGTCTTTGCAACCTGCCTCTAACGCTTCATCCGGCATCATATAGTCACCTTCCCACATGCGCTCGGCACTGTGGGCATAGACGGCCGCGCCTGTGGCATGTGTCAGCGTCGCGGTCGTCACAACACCTGTAGACATGCCTTTTTCTTCCGCATATTCAGCCAGAGTTTTGACCTCTTGGCCCAGGGCAGCTGTACAATTCCCCCGTAGCGCATTTGGGGCGATGTTGATAACGCCAGAGCTGGTTTTGATGCCGGTGTTCATGGCCGTTGCCGTCGCCGCAGACTGGGAAACCTGCAGATTGTTGGTATAGGTTTTGATCAGCGCTGTATGGGGAAATACATCAAAAGACAGGGTGTTTTCTTCACCCCCGCGCCCTTTTACTTGACCATCATAGATGCGACTTGCTGTCACTGTGGTGACACCCATACCGTCCCCGACAAAGAGAATGACATTCTTGGCGGTTCCATGATTGGCTATAACTTGCTGCCGAGCCTGAAGACCACGGGCACCAACCTGCCACCAATCCGTCGCACTGCTTGGCGCCCCTGAAGAATCCAGCATGCCATTGTCGGTGACTGGACTGTCGACCTTCTCATCGGCATCACAGGCAAATAGCAGTGTCGTCAAACTGATTGCGATGGCAGGAATAATGTGGCGGGACATAGCGCTACTCGGTTGTTGATACGGGGCAATTCTGGCGACATGCCCGGACAAATGCCACAAAATCCTCACGAAATCTTGGAGACATAAACCCTTATTTGGTGTATCTATACCTTTATGATCTTCTTAAGATTGTTTTCCGCTGCTCTTTTTCTCGTCGGTTTACATGGCCTGACGGGAACCGCAGCCTTTGCAGCCCAGCACTATGACGGCCCCATCGTTGCGGACGTCGTCAGCGTTTACGTTGGTGACACGCTTACTGTCGATGCCCACCCCTGGCCGCAAATCACCATGCGGGTCAGCGTGCGGGTAAACGGCATTGATACGCCTGAGATCAGGGGTAAATGCGAAGAAGAAAAAGTGCTGGCGCAAAACGCAAGAACGCTGACCAAAGAGATGACTGACCAAAAGGTCCTGCTACGAAATATCTTCCTGGGGAAATATGCCGGTCGCGTGGTGGCTGATGTTTATGCCGAGAATGGTGCCAAAATAGCAGAGACCCTGGTTTCCCAGGGCCTCGCCTATCGATATGATGGGGGTGCGCGGCGCAGCTGGTGCAGCGACGACACTGATCCGTCGTAACTCTATTCTTCTGGCTCAATCGTCCGGATTGACAGTTCGCGCAGATGACGCAGCGCTGCCGGCGCTGGCGCCTGCATCATCAAGTCTTCCGCCTGCTGGTTCATCGGGAACATAATGACCTCACGAATGTTGGGCTCATGAGCGAGCAGCATCACGATACGGTCAATCCCCGGGGCGATACCGCCATGGGGCGGTGCGCCAAATTTGAAGGCATTCAGCATTCCGCCAAACTGCTCTTCAACGTCTTCTGCCGTGTAACCGGCAATCTCAAAGGCCTTGTACATAATCTCTGGCTTGTGATTCCGGATGGCGCCTGAAGACAGCTCAATACCATTGCAAACAATGTCGTACTGGTAGCCAAGCACATCCAGTGGATCCATGCTTTCCAGCGCTTCCAGGCCACCCTGTGGCATGGAGAACGGGTTGTGTGAGAAGTCCAGACACTTTTCACGTTCGTCCCACTCATACATCGGGAAATCAACAATCCAGCAGAAGCGGAAGGCATTCTTTTCCAACAAGTCCAGGTCCTGACCAACCTTGTCGCGGGCAAGGCCTGCCAGATGCGCTGCACCATTTTCCTTGTCGCAGGCGAAGAACATGCCGTCGCCATCACCCAGGCCTGTCAGCTCGCGCAACTGCGCTACGCGTTCTTCGCCCAGATTCTTGGCGATTGGGCCCTTGCCACCAGCATTTTCAAAGATGATGTAACCCATACCCGGAGCACCCTGTGTTCGGGCCCAGTCGTTCATCTTGTCAAAGAAGCTACGCGGCTGGTCGCCTGTATTCGGCGCCGGGACACCACGAACAACAGAGCCTGATTCAATAGCCTTGGCGAAAATACCAAAGCCAGAGCCACGGAAAATCTCAGTTACATCGAGAATTTCCAGCGGGTTGCGGAGATCCGGCTTGTCGGAACCATATTTCAGCATGGCTTCCCTGAATGGAATGCGCGGGAACGGCGCCGGTGTAATCTCCCAATCGGAGAATTCATCAAACACGCCGTGCATGACAGGCTCAATGGCCTCAAAAACGTCATCCTGCGTGGCAAACGACATTTCCATATCCAGTTGATAGAACTCGCCTGGCGAACGGTCAGCACGAGCGTCTTCATCTCGGAAGCAAGGGGCAATCTGGAAGTATCGGTCGAAACCGGCAACCATGATCAACTGCTTGAACTGCTGCGGCGCTTGCGGCAGCGCGTAGAATTTGCCGGGGTGCATACGGCTGGGCACCAGGAAGTCACGCGCACCCTCAGGTGAACTCGCGGTCAAGATTGGCGTCTGATACTCCAGAAAGCCCTGATCGACCATGCGACGGCGAATGCTGGAGACAATAGAAGACCGCAGCACGATGTTCTTGTGCATCTGCTCACGCCGCAGATCAAGATAGCGGTGCTTCAGGCGAATGTCTTCCGGATAGTCCACATCCCCAAAGACCGGCATCGGCAGTTCATCCGCTGCAGACTGCACGGTGAATGATTCGATCCGTACTTCGATCTCACCTGTCGGCAGGTCCGGGTTTACCGTGTCGGCAGACCGGGCCACAACCAGCCCTTCGACGGTAACAACACTTTCAGACCGTACAGATTCAACAGCAGCAAAACCTTCTGCATCGATTTCCATTATGCACTGGGTCAGGCCGTAGTGATCGCGCAGGTCAACGAACATCAGATTACCGTGGTCACGCTTGCGGTGAACCCAACCTGAAATTTTGACAGACTGGCCGACATCGGCCTTTCGAAGGTCGTTACACGTATGCGTGCGAAAGGGGTGCATGCCTGATTTTCCTTTAGTTTTTCTGGGCGCGTAAAGCACATACCACGCTTTGTTTGTCAAGCCCCTGTTAAATCTGCATGATGCATCAAACACTCATGCCAAAAGGCTGACAGACGCAACACTACTGCTGGCCCGGAAAAAAGACACCTGATGATTACCATTACAGACACCAAGAGCCTAGAAGCAGCCATGGGCTCTCTGGAAAACGCGACCTATGTCACCGTCGATACAGAATTCAAACGCACCAACACCTATTGGCCGATTCTCTGCCTGATTCAGATTGCCGGGCCAGATGAAGCCTATATCATCGATCCACTGGTTGATGGCATCGACCTGGCCTCTTTTTATGCGTTAATGGCAAACCGGGATGTGTTGAAGGTATTCCATGCGTCACGGCAGGACCTGGAAATATTCTTCCATGAAAATGGCGAACTCCCTCACCCGGTCTTTGATACGCAGATTGCCGCCATGGTTTGCGGCTTTGGTGATTCAGTCGGGTATGAAACACTGGTGAACCAATTGGCCAACCAGCAGATCGACAAATCGTCGCGTTTTACCGATTGGTCACGCCGACCTCTGTCTAAGCAGCAGCTTAATTATGCCATTGGCGATGTCACCCAT
Organism: Alphaproteobacteria bacterium; assembly: GCA_030836535.1. GTDB lineage: Bacteria > Pseudomonadota > Alphaproteobacteria > SMXS01 > SMXS01 > SMXS01. Next base: position 7,087 of record JAURPT010000010.1, on the reverse strand, counting down.
TTGCGGGTCATTTACGAGCAGTTGGCGGACAAACTCGGCAACAATGGCCGAGCAGAATGGCTGCGCGAAGAAATGGATGATCTGGAAAACCCGGCCACCTACGTCACCCCGCCGGAAGAAGCCTGGTTGCGCCTCAAAACGCGTAGTAACAACAGGCGCTTCCTGGCTCTGGTCCGAGCCATTGCAGCCTGGCGTGAAGAAACAGCCCAGAAGAGTGACATTCCCCGCAACAGGATTATGCGGGACGATTTGATCATGGAACTGGCGGCGCACCCACCAGGCAATGTCGAAGAAATGAAGGCCGTCAAAAACATCCCGAAACAGGCTGTGTCGCCCAGAAACGGGATGCCCAATTTGTTGAACGCTATTGCAGCGGCCAAAAAACTCCCGCAAGATCAGCAACCCGAAGCGCGCAAGCAGAAGAAGCTCCCCCGGGGGATTGGCCCAACGGTCGATCTGCTCAAAGTATTGCTAAAGCAGAAATGCGAAGCCGAAGGTGTGGCGCAGAAGTTGATTGCCAACGTCGCAGACCTGGAATTGCTGGCAGCTGACGACAATGCCGATATTGCAGCCCTGCGCGGTTGGCGACGAGAAGTGTTTGGCTCAGATGCACTGGAACTGAAATCCGGCAAGCTGGCGTTGTCCGTTCGTCAAAATAAGATTCAGGTCACGAAGCTTTAACGCCCTGACAGCTTAAACTACCTCTACGACAGCCTTACGCTTCATGTTGTGAGACAGGGTTTTCAACCGGCCCTGGACAGATTCACCGACCATATAGTCGTACCGTGCGGGAATAGAGAGCGTCACAGCTTTTTCATCCATTGCCAATGCACAGCGCCCCAACAGTTTCTTGGTGCCGCCGGAAATACGATGTGCAAGACGCAACGCAAGACCGATCTGCTGAGCCCGCATGATATCCTCTCGCCTGAGCATCGCCTCAACGCTTTTACCCGGGGTTCCCTTGGCACCACCGCCATTCGCGACAAAGAGCGCGAGACCAATAAAGGCCCGATCAGCATGGGTAACGCCCAATATCTGCCGCTGCATCACCTGATCCATAGCAAATTCAGCCCGATATTCCGGGTGCCCTGTCCAACCAATGTCGGCCAAAAAACACACCGCCTGCCGCAGCCTGTATTGTTCTTCGCTTTCACCCTCAAACAATGGCGCAACCCAACGTCGCAGTTCCTTGCCATATTCGGGGAACCGGCTCTGACGTCTTGCTGTATCCTTACAAAATTCAATAAGCGGATCTTTTTTGCGCAGGTCCCTGCGGGCATTGTCATACAGAATGCCCTCTCGCAGACCGAGTGCCGAGATTACAACCTTGCTCGGCGCAGCCTTTTTTAGCATCCGCTCCATGACCAAAGAGGCAATGGGCAACATGCGCGCGCGTTTTCCGCTAATGCCTGCAGCAATTGCTGCCTCCGGGTCGTTCTGCTTGAAGGTTTTGGACGCGAATGCCCCGGCCTGAGTCGCCGGAATTTCGTATTGGTGCAGGATGCGTAGCGGATAGTCTCTGCTCTGCATGTGATATTTGGCCAGTGATCGCCAGGTACCACCGACCGTGTAGAGCCCTTCACCAGCGTAGTCCGCCAGCCAGGGCACAGAATCCAGACAGACATCGATATGCTTCCTGGCTGCCGCCACGTCATCGCCGAACATATCCATGAGCCGCAGCGTTCCCAACGGCAGCGAAACCGTTTTACCAATGCGACCTTTCTTGACGACGGCCAATTCCAAACTACCGCCACCGAGGTCACCGGCTAATCCCTGCGCATCAGGAATGCCTGCCAACACGCCCATGCCTGAATGCAAGGCCTCCTGCTCGCCGGTCAGGACCCGCATTTCATAGCTGGTGTCTTCCTTTACAGCGTCGATCAAACACTGGCCATTGGTGGCATCTCGAACAGCCGATGTCGCAAAAATATCGAGGTGGTCCACCTTCATCTGCTTGGCCAAGGACGTAAAGCGATGAATTGTCTGCCGCGCCTTGCGCTGAGACTTCAACGATAACTTGCCGGTGGACCCAATAGCATCCCCCAGCCCGCAAAATGCGCGCTCATTGAACACAGGTTGCGGCAGTCGACCTTCCAGGTCGAAAACGACAAAACGAACTGTATTGGAACCAACATCGATGAGGCCAACGCGGGTCTTGTCTTCCCAAAGAACCCGTTGAGATGTCTTGGTTTTTGAAGCGCTACCAGAAGCCATCATCAGTCCTGTACAGCAGGTAAAACACCTGCAAAATCAGCATCATCCTAACGACAATGCAGACATATACCTAGCCCTAATCACCTCGAGAATGCGACTTTACCTGCCCTTCCGCCGGTGCACCAATTTGGGAAGCGGTCGTTCCTGCATCGCCTCGCCCCGCCCGGAAAGGCTCGGGTTTGTCATAAAGTATTTATGGGCGTTGAAGGGTTTTTCGGCGCCCTCAATCCGCTGGTAGTGTCCGTCGGGCTGCAAAACCCAACTCTGCTGGTTGTCACGGATATTGGCCTGCATCACTTCATCTAGTATCTGCGCATGAATCGTTACATTTTCGATTGGTACCAACGTTTCTACTCGGCGATAAAAGTTGCGCGGCATCCAGTCTGCTGAGCTGATAAAGACCTTGGCGTGGGGGGATGGCAATGCATGACCACTACCAAAACAGACGATACGCGCATGCTCCAGAAAACGACCTACAATGCTTTTAACGCGGATGTTCTCTGAGAGCCCCTTAATACCCGGGCGCAGGCAACAGATTCCCCGCACGATCATGTCGATCTCAACACCGGCCTGGCTCGCCTCATAGAGTTTGTCGATGATGACCGAATCTACCAGCGAGTTCATCTTGCACCAGATGGCCGCAGGTTTGCCTGAACGGGCGTTATCAATCTCCAGATCAATATTCTCTATAAGTGTGGACTGAAGGCTACTGGGTGAGACAGACAGTTTCTCGAACTCTTCGGGCTCTGCGTAGCCTGTCAGATAATTAAACAGGCGCGTCGCATCGCGTCCCAGTGCCGGGTCGTCTGTAAAGAACGATAAGTCGGTGTAGATACGCGCATTAATCGGGTGGTAGTTGCCCGTTCCAAAATGCACATAAGTGCGCAGAAGGCCGCTTTCACGGCGTACGACGACCGACATCTTGGCGTGTGTTTTCAACTCCAGGAAACCAAAAACGACCTGCGCCCCTGCCCGCTCAAGGTCTCGCGCCCACTGGATATTGGCGGCTTCATCAAACCGTGCTTTCAACTCAACAAGAGCCGTCACGGATTTGCCAGCTTCTGCTGCGTCCACCAGGGCTTTGACAATGGGCGAATCATCACTGGTGCGATAGAGCGTTTGGCGAATAGCAACCACATCCGGGTCTTCCGCCGCCTGCCGCAAGAACTGGACCACAACATCGAAACTTTCATAGGGATGGTGAACCACTATGTCCTTCTGACGGATGGCTGAGAAACAGTCCCCGCCATGATCGCGAATGCGCTCTGGAAAGCGGGCGTTATAGCCACCAAATTTCAGCTCGGGCCGGTCCAGCACCACCAATTCTGCAGTATCGGACAACCCGACAAGGCCAGCGATCAACTGTATCTCTGAATCTTCAACATCAAGACGTGACGCCAGGAACTCTTGCAGATCAACCGGCATTTCGGCAGACACTTCAAGCCGTATAACCCGACCGCGCCGACGGCGCTTCAGGGCCGTTTCAAAAAAGCGAACAAGGTCTTCTGCTTCTTCTTCCACCTCAATGTCACTGTCTCGCACAATACGCATAACGCCTTGCGCAGCCGTGTCATAGCCCGGAAAAAGGCGCCCGACAAAAAGCGTCACAAGGTCCTCGAGCGACAGAAAGCGGGATGTATCCCCAGGCAAGCTGATGAAGCGCGCCAATTGTCGCGGCATCTGGATCATGGCATTGATCTGTCTGCCGTCGGCTTGTTTCTCCAGCAGCATCACAAGAACCAGTCCCAGATTTGGAATGAAGGGAAATGGATGCGCCGGATCAATGGCCATAGGCGTCAAGACAGGGAAAACATGTTCCAGAAAATGATCTTCCAACCACTCCTTGTCATGTTCATTGAGTTCCGCTGGCGAAAGCACGTGAATGTCGGCCTGGGCCAAAGCCGTTGCCAGCATACGCCAGCTTACCTGTTGCTTCGCCATCAGGTCTGATGCTTGTTGATTGATGGCGCGAATCTGTTTGAGAGGAGACCGACCATCATCGCTTACAGAGTCAACATGGGCATAAATCTGTCCCATCAACCCGGCAACACGCACCATGTAAAATTCATCAAGATTATTGGCTGAGATGGACAGAAAGCGAAGGCGTTCCAACAACGGATGGTCCAGGTTTTCGCTTTCTTCCAGCACCCGCGTATTGAATTCCAGCCAGGATAGTTCCCGATTATTAAATCGCTCCGGCGATTTAATCAGGCCTTCTTCCAACTGTTCTTCATGATGGGACATGCTGCAATTATTCCGTCATCAACTGTCTCGCCAACGGGATGGTGATCGCCCGCCCTTCTTTCATGGCGGCCGCGTCCAATCGGACAACCAAATCGTGAACAGCCGCAAACGACCGCTCTACCCTGGGCAGCAAGTATTTTAGCACATCATTTGTGACAGAAATTTGACGGTCAGCGAACAACTTGGCCATGACTGCCGTTAACAACACATCATCCGGCATACCCAAGGCAACCACGGGGCACGCCAACAGGCGTGAACGAAGGTCGGGCAATATGATTTCCCACGTCTTTGGCGCCTCTAATGCGGTTATAAGTACGGTAACACCGTTCTCCCGTGTCCAATTATAGAAGTGAAACATCGCTTCTTCGTTGCCCAGCACGCCGTTGACGTCCAGACACACCGCCGAGACACCCTCCAGCTTGGGGATCTCCTCAGTAGCAGGCAGATGATCCAGCAACATAGCGCCGCTACGCTGACACCAGACCTGCGCCAGGTGGGTTTTTCCGCTCTTGGGAGGCCCGCAGAGCACCAGGATATGGCCCGGCCAATCTGGCCACCGGTCCACCCATTCCACAGCCAGATCGTTGCTCTGGGTTACCAGATAATCAGCCCTTCCGCGTGCCACCCGAACGGGCAGCTCCAACACGAATTGTTTAGGACTGCCCATTGGCATCCTTGTTGGCTTGCTGATCAGCCTGCTGGGTCTCCATCGTACCGCGGGTCATTAACCAAAGAGCGAGATATTGCAGCCAGGAAAATATGGTCGTCGCCGCTGTTGAATAGAGAAGCACGGTGATAAGCCCCTGGGCATCCAGGCTATAGCCGTGCACCAACAGAACCGATGCCGCCAAAATGATCTGCAGTGCTGTGTTGACCTTGCTCATGAAGACAGGCTGCGGCTTGATGCGCACGCCGAACATGCCGGAAATCCCATAGGCCAGCACGATCAAAACATCTCGTCCAACAACAAAGGCAATGATCCACCAGGGCAGATACCCCACATAACCCAACATGACATAGGTCATCGCCAACAATGCTTTGTCGGCCAAAGGATCAATGATGCGCCCCATATCCGTCTGCAATTGCATGCGACGTGCGAGATAGCCATCCAGTGCATCCGTAATGCCAGCGATGACAAAAACATAGAAGGCGGCTTCCATGCGGTCCGTAGCGATTAGCCAGGCGATCAACGGCGTTGCCAACAAACGGGCGAAGGAGAGAACGTTCGGCAGATTCAGAACAGGTACCTTTTTGACGGCCATATCAGCAGCGCTCCTGCACTATATGAAAATTCGTCCTGATCATTGTACCGACAACTGCCAAATCCGGCCCATATCCTGCATCGAAATACCGCGTTGCCCCAGGCTGGCTGATAGCTGCTGCGGCGACCCAAGATAATCTAGCTGCAATAGCGCGCGTGATGCACTGATTTCCTTCAGTGTAATGTTCTTGATCAGGGAAATTTTCTGCAGGCCCTGTCGCAGCTCTACCCAGGCCTTGAGGTTCTCCAGTTCAACAATGGCATCAAGTGATCCGGTGTCTGACAATGAAACGAGAGTTTGCTCTTTCCATTCATCAGCTATAGCGCCACCAATCGTAGCAGCAACTCTGCCGAAAAAGGCTCGGGATGCTTCGCTGTCTTGCCGAATAAATATTTGATCATTGCTTTCCTCAGAAACGGCACCACGTCGGATCGTTGAAACTTCCAGTTGGGGTGTTGCTGTGAAAAGATCAATAGTATCTCGTGCAAAAACCGTCAGCGTCTCGCTGGTACCGTAAAGCTGCGCCAAAAATGCGGCATTTCCTAGATCATCAAGGTTAACCATCAGGGACACATCGACCTCAGACTCCGCCCCTTCAGCACCAGGGACAATAAATGGCACCAGGCTTGTACGCCAGTCGGCCTCCTGCCAGGCCTGTTTCCAGGTTTCATTATCGTCCCAATGGACCGAAAGGCCGGCATTTTCGTGTTGGGCCAGGACCAATATCGGCCGCGCCATAGTCTCGGAAAAACGGGAACCGGCGATATCCAGCAATTCACGGACAGCGGGCTGGCTAAAAGTTATCGTCAGGTCTGATATATAGCGGGTTGAAGAATAGCGCTCATCTTCAAACTTGATGGACAAGACAAGGGCGGCAACCCTGGCGTCATCCAATACCGGGATACGCTGCCTGTCCTCTTCCACCGTCAGCCGCTGCAACAGAATATTGAGCGCACGCCGTTGACCCTGTCGAATAGCGATCTGACGGGCGATAGCGGCTGTACCTGCGGTTACATCAACATTGACCTTGCTGATTTCATAAGGGTCTCGCGCTACAACAACAGTTCGGGCTTGTTCCGGCTCGCCTGACAGGAGCGCCGCCATGCCACTCGACAAGTCGCCTTGCTGTGCGACAGCCGCTGGTGACGCAAACAGTATCAAAAAACATCCAACAACAAGACCATAGGCCATATTGCTCATGGCCTTTTCACATGGCTGCATTCCGAAACTGAAACTTGCTGCGATCATGACTTCTTCTGGTGACGCGACTCTTTCCAACTCTTTGTAGTATCGTTACTCTTCACTTTCCACCACAGACAACAGAAAGCTCCAGCAAGACGTAATCCGTTATGGCTTTTTAGTCATTG
>JAURPT010000183.1 GCA_030836535.1 Alphaproteobacteria bacterium | reverse complement strand
TTCAGCCAGTTTTCGGTCGGCGAATTCGGTTACAACGATGGCACCATCAACTAACAGGCCAACGGCCAGAACAAGGGCGAACAGTACAACGGTGTTCAGGGTCATCCCCAGGGCGGCCAACACCAAGATGCCAAATAAAAACGATGTGGGGATCGCCATGCCAACAAGCATGGCAGACCGGTTACCCAGCGTGATGATTATCAGGAGAACAACGAGTGTCACAGCCGTGATCAGGCTGTTTTGGAGTTGCGAGACCTGGTCGTTCACAAAGTAGGACTGGTCCTGGGAAAAGTAGGGTGCAATTCCTTCCGGCCAATGCTCCGCATGTTGGCGGGTAATGGCTTTTACCTTCTCAACAGTCTCGAGAATGTTGGTGCCGATACGCTTTTTGATTTCTAGACCAATGGCGGGCTTGCCGTTGAGGCGCGCTATGGATGACCGGTCTTTGAAGGTTCGTCGGATCGTTGCAACGTCAGACAGGGTAACAACTGCGTCGCCTTCCACCTTCAGTGGCAGGTCCAGAATATCCTGCGCGGTTTCCAGCAGGCCAGGCACCTTGACCGGATAGCGGCCCTGGCCATTGTCCAGCGTGCCTGCTGCGATGACCCGGTTATTGCGGGCAACGCGCTCTATCAGCGTCTCCTGCGAGACGTTGTAGGCTTCCAGTTTGGCGATATCGATATTGATTTCGACAACTTCTTCCCGCGTGCCCACGAGCGGGGCTTCCAGCACGGCAGGGATGGCCTCAATGTCATCTTGCAGGTCCTGGGCGAGGTGCAACAGGGCGCGTTCGGAGATGTCTCCTGAAATCGAGACCACTACAATGGGGAAATTGGAGAAGTTCATCTCGTCGATGACGGGTTCTTCCGCATCTTCCGGCAGCTCGGCCTTGGCAATGTCGACCTTGTCGCGCACGTCGGCCAGCGCGTCCTTGATGTCGATATTGGTCGCAAATTCTATGACAATGGTAGCGCTGTTTTCGGACGCTGTGGCAGTGATTTCTTCAATCCCCGGGATGGCCCGAAGTTCGCTCTCGATAGGCTTGACCAGCAAGCGTTCTGAGTCTTCCGGAGAAATGCCTTCATGGAAGACATTCACCATCACGAAGGGCAGCGCGATATCCGGGTCAGCTTCGCGGGGAATGTTGATATAGGCGTATAGGCCGGCAATCAGTACCAATGCCAGCGTTGCCAGCACAGTACGCGATCGGCTGAGCGCTGCATCAATCAGCGCATTCATTAGCGGCTACCTGCGTTCTGGTTGCCAAAGTCGGGGCGAACCTTTTGCCCTTCTTCAACATATTGGTGGCCAACGGTGATGATCTGCTCACGTGACGCCAACCCCTGTACCCAAGTGCCCTCCGGGCCGTCACCCAGAATCTGTATGGGTTTAAAGCGGACAAGGTTATTGTCAGCCAAGGTGCGTACGCCAACCACACCAGCGTCATCCAACACCAGAATAGCGGATGAAATAAGGTGTGCCTGCGTGTCCCCGACGGGGATCAGCACATTGGCCGTAATGCCGTCCTTCAGGAACGCATCGGTATTGTCGACCAGTAATTCTACACGGAAGGTTCTGGTCTGCTCATTGGCAACGGACGAGATATAGCGAATGGTACCTGTTGTCTCGGAGCCATCGGTAAACAACACACGGCCGGACTGACCTTTGGTAATGGAAGAGACGTCTTGTTCAGAAACGTTGCCGACAACAAGGATGGGGTTATCCTGTACCAGCGTGGCGCAGGGGTCTCCCTGTTGCAGATAGGCCCCCGTTTCTACCAGGCGTTCATTGACAATGCCGTCGAAGGGCGCGCGGATTTCGGTGTTTTCCAGATCAATCTGCATCTGCGTCACCAGAGCACGGGCTGCGTCCAGTTGAGCCTGTGCTGCGGCAGCCTGCGTTTCAGACCGGTGTCCTTTTTCGGCCAAGCGTTTGGAGGCCGAGGCTTCAAGCTCACGTTGTTTGGCGAGCGCTTTTGCTTCAGCCAAACGTGCAGCGCGACTGTCGATGGCAATGCGGCAAATTGTATCACCTGCTTTTACCCGGTCGCCTTTCTCGGGCGGGGTTGCAACAACCTGACCATCAATCTTGCTGCGCAGTTCCACCTTGCGAATCGCTTCGGTGCGTCCGCGGATGGACAGTGTGGCCGTAAAGTTTTCCTGGTCAAAGACACCAACCCGCACGGCAGTGAGGTTATCGGCGGCGCTGCTTTCCTCTGGTACAGGGGCGCTCTTCAACAGGCCGGAGGCCTGCCAAAGCGCCAGGGCCGAGACAATGACAATTGCAGTAATGTGTTGTTGTCTTAATTGCATGGCATCGAACCACTGCCTGATAGCCGCCTATGTGTTGCCGAGCGGTTTTTGCAACAATACGCTTGGGAAGGCAAGTTGTTATTCGTGCTATTCAGATGGTGTGCAGTGTGTTGATTGTCCAGTACAATTAAGCCTTTCATACAAGACGGTGAAGTTGGGATAAGCCCCATGTCGAAGGACAAAGATCAAAGTGGTCAAGAATCGCTGGGGCAATCAGTTGCCTCTGGTGCTGCGTGGCTAACCTCCGGAAATATATTTTCACGTCTGCTGGGCTTCATCTGCATCATCGTTCTGGCTCTTTTTTTGGTGCCTGAAAATTTTGGCCTCATTGCCATGGCCGTCTCCATATATGCCTTGTTGGATGCGCTCTCCGGGTTGGGCTTTCAGGGATATCTCATTCAGCACAAGGAGGCCGACGGGCGGCAATACGATACGGTCTGGACGCTCACGATTTTGCGGGGCTTCCTGATTGCTGGTGTTCTGGTGCTTTTGGCGAGGCCTGCGGCTTCTTTTTGGGGGGGACGCCCGTATCGAGGGGTTGGTTTATCTTTATGCACTAAGTGCAGTGGTTTTTGGTTTCATCAATGTCGGAGTCGTTGATCTTCTCAAAGAGTTGCATTTCAAACGCAACTTTTTCTATCGCAGCTCAGCGCGCTTTGTTGGTTTTGGCGTTGGCGTAGCGCTGGCTGTTATTTTGCTGAATTATTGGGCAATTGCCTTAGGCACGCTGACAACGCAGACTGTGCTGCTGATTGCCAGTTATTTTGTGCATCCCTATCGACCGAAACTGGCGCTCAGTGCCTGGCAGGAAATCTGGCGCTTTTCCGGTTGGGTGTTGTTGCGCAGCATCATTCTCTTCTTTGGCCGACGAAGCGACCGCATGCTGCTGAGGCGCATGGTGGGTATGGAAGCGACCGGTATCTATGACGTTGGCCAGGAAGCGGCCAATATGCCGTCCAGCGAATTTGTTATTGTACTGTCAGAAGCAATTGTTGCTGGGTTTACACGCCTGGCCGATCAGCCGGAAAAGCTGGCAAAGGCCTATACGCGCACCATAGCGATGATTCTGTCCCTGAGCTTGCCGGCTGGTATTGGTATTGCCCTGGTCGCGGAGCCATTCGTGCACGTTGTGTTGACGGCCAGATTCATTGAGGCGGTACCGCTTATTCAGATTCTCGCCTTTTACGGCATTTTGGTGACAGGACTGGGGAACATGCATGCTGTCTATATCGCAGTTGGTCGTCCGGCACGGTCGACCTCCTTTCAAGCTATCGATACGGGAGTAAGGCTGCCGCTACTCTTCATCGGTATTAGTATGCTGGGCATGGTTGGCGCTGCCTGGGCCATGTTGGCCAGTGCCGTCTTCGGACTGTTCGTCGGATTGTTCCTCATTGTCCGTGATTTTGGGGTCTCATTCTTGGATATTCTTAGGCAGGTATGGCGTGTCGCCTTTGCGACGGGAATCATGGCGTTGGCCGTGAATTATGTGCTGATGCAGGTCGGGCAGGAAACTTATGTTGTCCAACTATGGGCAGCCATTGCATCCGGAATTGTCGTGTATGCCGGTGCCCTGGCATCGCTGTGGCACTTGTCCAACAGACCAGATGGACCAGAGCAATTCGCCATTGACTGGGTGACCAGTCGTTTCAAATCTTCATAACAGACTATCAGACAGCATGCGTAGAGCTGTCAGGCCCAGGAATAGCGCGAACGCTTTGCGCAACAGGTTCGGGTTCAGCCAATGCGCCAGTTTTACGCCGAGCGGTACACTGATCAGCGTTGCCGGCACGATCAGTGCAAAACCTATCAGGCTGACATATCCGAGCGAGTAGGGCGGTAGCTGCGCTTCTCCAAATCCTGCGATAATAAAACCGATAGTGGCGGGTACGGCGATAATCACGCCGAAACCGGCTGCCGTTGCGACCGCCTGATGAATTGGCACCTTGAACAGGGTCATGATTGGCACGCCCAACGTGCCGCCGCCGATTCCCATAAGAGTTGAAAAATACCCCACAATCAGTGGGATGGCCTTGCCGGTGGCGTTTGTGGGCATCGTCTCGATGATGACGAGGTCAGCTTTAGCAAAGGCCATATGGATGGAAACAGTGAGCGCAACGAGGCCGAATACCAGTGTCAGGCCCGCGGTGGAAATATAGGCGGCGCTAACAGCTCCAACAGCGGCGCCAAAAAATAACCAGGGCCCCCACAGTCGAAGAATGTCCATATTCACTGCACCTTTCTTACGGTGCTTCAGGACAGATCGGACTGAGGTAGGAATTATCGTGGCCAGTGATGTGCCTACGGCGAGGTGCATGAGAATCGTTGGCTCAATGTCCAGCAGGTGAAAGAGCAGGTAGAGCGCTGGTACGATGACAATACCGCCGCCAACGCCCAGTAGGCCTGCTAACACGCCAGCTATAAGGCCAACGGCCAGCAGCACAGCGCCATAGATGAGTATGAATTCGTTTCCGGCCATGGCGCCACTGTAGACAAGCCCAGGCAGGCTGTACAGCCCGTAAACGGTGATTTCTATTTTTAGGAGATTGGCTGGGGAACCTGGATTCGAACCAGGACCGACGGAGTCAGAGTCCGCTGTACTACCGTTATACTATTCCCCAACGGCTGATCGGGCGCCAACATAGAAATGACAAATCGATGTGTCAATGACTTGCCTGTAAACAATTTCACGTTAAAGTCTGTTTTTGTTGGTTCTTAACTGATGCGGGTGTTTCTTTCCGTGAACAAGCGCGCTGCCATAGATGTAAGCACCCCAGGGGTGCCTGGTGCAGCGCTCGGCTTGCGCGAGACATGCAACAATGTCTATGCCGCAATTGACCTGGGTACCAATAATTGCCGTTTGCTGATTGCACGACCGACACCTGATGGTTTTCGGGTGATTGATTCCTTTTCTCGCATCGTGCGGCTGGGAGAAGGGGTTAGCGCCAATGGTGAGCTTTCAGAAGGCGCTATTGAACGGACAATCGAAGCACTGAAAATCTGTTCCGAGAAAATGGAAAAGCAAGGTGTTACCCATGCGCATAGCGTGGCGACGGCAGCCTGTCGCTATGCCTCCAATCGAGAACACTTTACCGAGCGCGTACTGGAAGAAACAGGCATAGAGCTTGAGGTAATCAGCGCCGCCGAAGAAGCGCGCCTGGCTGTGTCCGGCTGTGTCTCACTGTTCGATGACGATTCGGACTATGCCTTTGTTTTCGATATTGGCGGTGGGAGTACAGAACTGATCTGGGCGACCATTGATCAACCTGGTGAGTTCCAGATTCTGGAATGGACGTCCATGCCCTGTGGTGTTGTGTCTTTGGCAGAAGAATATGGCGGCGGCAATATCTCTGAAAATATGTATGCCGACATGGTGGCCGATGTTGAGCGGCGACTAGCGCCGTTTGAAGCGCGACATCGGTTAAGCGCCTTCATCAAGAATGGTCAGGTGCAAATGATCGGTACGTCGGGCACCGTAACGACTGTTGCAGGTATTTATCTGGGGCTGCAACGCTATGACCGAAACAGGGTTGATGGGCTCTGGATTGAGCGTGATCACATCAATGGCATTTCTCACAAATTGGCCTCTATGACCTATGAGGAACGCGTTGCAGAGCCCTGTATTGGGGTCGAGCGCGCGGATCTGGTGGTCGCGGGTTGTGCGATCTGGGAGGCCATCAGTAACACCTGGGCCTGCGAACGCCTTCGGGTGGCAGACAGAGGGTTGCGCGAGGGCGTGTTGCTCGACCTGATGGCTGAAGCCGAGGAAGCAGCAGCCAATGCCTAGACCGGTACGCCGTAAGGGCGGTAAGGCGGGCAAGAGAAAAACAGATACCTCTGCAGCGCCAACCAGACAATTACACACGCGGGTGAAGACGGCTCGGGGCAGGCGACTTTCGTCGACCAAGTGGCTCGAACGCCAGCTAAATGACCCTTATGTGGCAGAAGCCAAACGCCAGGGTTATCGGTCTCGTGCTGCCTTCAAGATCAAGGAAATGGATGACAAATTCCATTTCTTCAAGCGTGGGGCCACGGTGGTTGACCTTGGAGCTGCCCCCGGCGGCTGGTGTCAGGTGGCGTCAGAGAAACTGGGCCCAAAGGGCAAGATTATCGGGATCGATTTGCAGGAGATTGAGCCGATTACTGGCGTCACCCTCGAAGTCATGGATTTTTTGGCCGAAGATGCACCTGACCGTCTGCAGGAATTGTTGGGTGGCAAGGCCGATGTGGTCATGAGTGATATGGCTGCATCAAGCTCTGGCCATAAGGCGACAGATCACCTGAAGATTATGGCTTTGTGTGAAGTAGCGCTCGACTTTGCCGTTCAAGTGCTGAATCCGGGTGGGCATTTTGTGGCCAAGGTGCTGAAAGGCGGCGCAGAGAATGAGCTGCTCAACAGCATGAAGCAGCATTTTACCTCGGTTCATCATGCGAAACCCAAGGCCAGCAGGCAGGATTCAGCGGAAGCCTATGTCGTAGCCCTGGGCTTTAAGGGAGAAAACGAAAATGATTCGTCATAAGGCCTAATCTGGCCTTGTTTCTGGCGGGGCTCGCATGGCATAGTCCGCGCCAATTCGCCCCAGGGGGCATGCACCCCAGCGGGCTGGCAAATATGGGAATGTAGATGGCTATCAAGGAAGCGCTTACTTTCGACGACGTTTTGCTGGTTCCCCAGGCGTCAAATGTCCTGCCCAAAGAGGTTGATACACGCACGCGCCTCAGCCGAAATATCGAACTTGGCATTCCACTCATCTCTGCAGCGATGGATACAGTCACCGAAGGTCGGTTGGCTATCGCTATTGCCCAGGCGGGTGGCATGGGCATTCTGCACCGGAATATCACGGTTGAAGAACAGGCCAGCGAAGTCTCCAAGGTAAAGAAGTTTGAATCGGGCATGGTGGTCAACCCTGTCACGATTGGTCCTGACCAGTCTCTGGCGGATGCGCTGGAAATCATGAACCGGTACAAGATTTCCGGCATTCCCGTGACGCAACCTGCCGATGGCAAGCTTGTTGGTATCATTACCAACCGTGATGTTCGTTTTGCGACCCAGCTTGACCAGCCCGTCAGCGAGCTGATGACCCGGGAGTTGATCACCGCGAAAGAAAATGTCGGTCAGGATGAAGCCAAACGGATGCTTCATCAAAACCGTATCGAAAAACTGCTAGTGGTTGATGACGCCTATCGTTGCGTCGGTTTGATCACTGTTAAGGATATCGAAAAGGCGCAGCTGCACCCTGATGCCTGTAAAGATGAACAAGGTCGCCTGCGGGTTGGCGCTGCCGTCAGCGTTGGTGATGAAGCTATCGAACGCATGCAGGCATTGGTCGAGGCTGGTGTTGATGCCATCGTTGTCGATACGGCGCATGGTCAGCAGGCCAAGGTGCTTGAAACAGTACGGCGGATGAAGAAGCTCTGCCCGGTAGATATTATTGCAGGCAATATTGCCACCGCTGCTGCTGCGCAGGATTTGATCGATGCCGGGGCAGATGGCCTCAAGGTTGGTATTGGTCCGGGCTCCATCTGTACAACGCGTATTGTTGCCGGTATCGGCGTGCCGCAGTTGACAGCGATTTTGGACGTTAAGGACGTCGCTGAGAAAAACGGTATTCCCTTCATCGCCGATGGTGGCATTAAAACATCTGGTGATGTTGCGAAAGCCATCGCGGGCGGTGCCAGCTGCGTGATGATCGGCTCTCTGTTGGCCGGTACGGAAGAAGCACCTGGTGAAGTGTTCCTGTATCAGGGGCGTTCCTACAAGAGCTACCGGGGTATGGGTTCTGTAGGTGCCATGGCGCGTGGGTCCGCAGATCGATACTTCCAGGACGATATCAAGGACACCATGAAACTGGTGCCCGAAGGTATTGAAGGTCAGGTCCCTTACAAAGGCCCTGTTTCCAGTGTTATTCACCAGCTGACCGGCGGCCTGCGGGCGGCCATGGGTTACACGGGTGCGGAAACCATCAAACAGATGCAGGAACGGGCCGAATTTGTCCGTATTTCCAATGCTGGTCTTCGCGAAAGCCATGTGCACGATGTGGTCATCACACGTGAGTCACCGAACTATCCCGGTCCATCATAGGCTGAACTGCTAATGACACCTTCCGCACGCCTTCAGGCGGTCATCGAACTGGTTGAAGGTTATCTTGGCACGCTGGAGGCCGGCGGCCCGGCTGGCGACCAGATGGTGCTGCACTATTTCTCCAAGCGCAGATATGCTGGCTCCAAGGATCGGCGTGCTGTTCGCGAGCAGTTTTATACCATCATGCGGCAATTCGGGCTGTTCACGTGGGTCTGTCAGCAGGCTGGGCATGCTCTAGACGGGCGTAGGCTCTCGCTGGCTCAATTGCTTGGCAAATCCAGCGATGAAGTGGATATTCTGTTTTCCGGCGCAAAATTTTCTCCAGAGCCGCTGAGCGAAGAAGAGCAACAATTCGCTGAAACAGCTCGAAATATTCTGGCACGGCCAGATCGGCCTGTATGGGTCGAGCGCAACGTTCCAGATTGGCTGTACGGGCGCTTGGAAGAACGATTCGGTGACACGTTGCCTGAGCAACTGGAAGGGCTGGAGGCACGGGCACCTTTGGATGTCCGGGTCAATACGACCAGGCGATCTGTGGACAAAGTGGCATCTGCGTTTCACGGGTCAACGCCAACGCCGTTCTCACCATTTGGTCTGCGATTGAACGACGAACCAAATCTGCAGCAACACAAACTATTTCGCGATGGTCTGGTCGACATTCAGGACGAAGGCGCCCAATTAGCGGCGCTGGCCTGTAGCGTGCAACCCGGCATGCAGGTGTTAGACTATTGCGCTGGGGCAGGGGGGAAGTCGCTGGCAATTGCACAGTTAATGGATGGCAAGGGGCAGGTCTTTGCTCATGACCAGGACCCCGATCGATTGAGTAGACTGGTGCCTAGGGCGCAACGTCAGAAATTAAGAAATATTCAATTAATCAATTCATTAGAGGATACTTCTAATGTGTTTGATCGGGTGGTTTTGGACGTGCCATGTTCCGGTACTGGTACGTGGCGGCGCAACCCGGAGCAGCGTTGGCGCCAGTCTCCAGAATTGGTGGCCAAGTATGTGGAAACGCAGGCGCAGATTCTGGTGGAGGGAGCTAAATTGGTGAAGCCGGGTGGCCAGTTGGTTTACATCACCTGCTCCATACTGCCGGAAGAAGACGAACAGCGGATCATGTCTTTTTTGGAGGAGCATCGTAACTATTCACTGGCGGCTTACGATACTCTACCCGGATTCACTGAGATCAATTTACCACCCAGCCAATCGCTTCTGAGTGAATGTTTGCTGATGACACCTGCAACTCACGGAACAGATGGGTTTTTCGTTGCTGTTATGGACCGTGTGAACTAGTTTCCGCGCCATGACTGAACATGTGCTCATTGTAGAATTTGGTTCGCAGGTAACGCAGCTTATCGCCCGGCGGGTGCGTGAAGCCGGTGTATATTGCGAGATCGTTCCATTCAACAAAATCGACGGCATGATCGACGACTTTGACCCCAAAGCGATCATCCTGTCTGGCGGTCCTGCATCGGTACTCGATATAGATACACCCAGGGTACCTGCCTGTGTGTTTGATCGGGGTGTGCCAGTGTTAGGCATCTGCTATGGCCAGCAGACCATGGCGGACCATCTTGGCGGTACCATCGAAAATGCCGACCATCGTGAATTTGGTCGTGCTTTCCTGGATATCACAGAAGATTGCGACCTCTTCGACGGGATCTGGTCCAAGGGTGAACGCCACCAGGTTTGGATGAGCCATGGCGATACAGTCACAGCCATTCCCGAAGGCTTCAGGGTTGTCGGGGTCAGTGACAATGCGCCCTTTGCGGCCATTGCGGATGAAGAGCGCCGCTATTACGGCGTGCAATTCCATCCCGAGGTGGTGCACACGCCCGATGGCGCCAAACTGCTGAGTAACTTTGTCCACAAGATTGCTGGCTGTAGTGGTGACTGGACCATGGCAGCCTTCCTGGAAAATGAAATAGCGGCGTTACGCAAGCAAGTGGGCGACAAACGCGTGATTTGCGGTCTCTCAGGCGGGGTGGATTCATCCGTTGTGGCGGCCTTGTTGCACGAAGCGATCGGTGAGCAGCTTGTCTGTGTGCTGGTGGATACAGGCCTATTGCGCCATGGCGAGGCCGATCAGGTCATTGAACATTTCCGCGACCATTACAACGTACCGCTGCGGGTGGCAGATGCGGGTGAATTATTCCTCTCCAAGCTCGATGGCGTGACGGACCCGGAACAAAAGCGCAAGATTATCGGTGGCACTTTCATTGATGTCTTCGAGGAAGAAGCTAATGCCGTTGGCGGGGCAGACTTCCTTGCACAGGGCACGCTTTACCCGGACGTAATTGAATCTGTGTCTTTCCATGGCGGTCCCAGCGCGACGATAAAGTCGCACCACAATGTGGGTGGCTTGCCGGAACGCATGGATATGGACCTCGTCGAGCCTCTGCGCGAACTGTTCAAGGACGAAGTACGTGACTTGGGCCGCGAACTGGGCTTGCCGGAAAACCTGGTTGGTCGGCACCCGTTCCCGGGGCCTGGATTGGCCATTCGTATTCCAGGCGAAATCACAGGCGAGAAAATCGACATTCTGCGACAGGCAGACCGTATCTATCTGGAAGAAATACGGAATTCCGGCCTCTATGATGCCATCTGGCAAGCCTTTGCCGTGTTGCTGCCTGTGCGCACTGTTGGCGTGATGGGTGATGAGCGTACCTATGACTATGTCTGTGCCTTGCGTGCGGTTACCTCGACCGATGGTATGACAGCCGACTATTATCCCTTCGATCACGAATTCCTGGGCCGCGTGTCCAACCGTATCATCAACGAGGTGCGCGGTATTAACCGCGTCGTGTATGATGTGACCTCCAAGCCCCCGGGCACCATTGAGTGGGAGTAACCCATGTCAAAGTTTGAGCGGACATCTGACATTACAGTGCGTGACATTGCCGCGCGCAAAGGTGGCGAGCCCGTCGTTTGCCTGACGGCCTATACGGCACTGGTGGCCCAGCTGCTGGACCCCCATGTGGACCTGATCCTTGTTGGGGATTCGGTGGGCACCGTCATCCATGGCATGCCCAATACTGTCGGTGTGACGCTGGAGATGATGATTTTGCATGGCCAGGCCGTCATGCGCGGCGCGCCTGCCGCTTGTGTGATTGTCGATATGCCCTTCGGCACATATGAAGAATCAAAAGAACAGGCTTTCCGCAACGCTGCCCGCATCATGCAGGAAGTTGGGTGCGCTGGTGTGAAACTTGAAGGGGGGGCTGAAATGGCATCCACCATAGAGTTTCTCGTCAAGCGCGGTATTCCGGTGATGGGCCATGTCGGGTTGTTGCCGCAATCAGCCAATCAGACAGGCTATGCGGCCCGTGGCCGGCGGCGTGACGAATGGGGTGCCATTATTACTGACGCCAAGGCTGTCGCCGAAGCCGGTGCTTTCGCCACGGTCATCGAGGCGGTTGCAGAGGAATTGGCGGCCAAGATTACCGAAGAAGTGCCCAACGTCACGGTCGGCATTGGCGCGTCTGCCCAGTGTGATGGGCAAATCCTGGTGACTGAAGATATGATCGGTCTGTTCACCCAGACCCCAAGCTTTGTGAAGCGCTATGCCGAATGGGGCGCTGCCATTGATGAAGCAGCTGCCAACTATGCAAAAGAAGTGAAAGACCGTCACTTCCCGTCGGCCGAATATACATACAAGATGAAAGACTAATTTCCCTGAGACAAAAGGCAGGAATTGGCGCAGGGGTGCTTGGCGTAGCACCTTCTTCGCGCTAGTGTAACGCCCGCTACGCTATCGGCAAGACGTGCCGCAAAGGAGGAACGCGTGACAGATATTTTTCGCGAGGTAGAAGAAGATGTTCGCCAGGAACAGCTGACTACCCTGCTGCAGGATCATTGGCCCAAAATCGTGGGGGTCATCGTCGCTCTGATTGCCGCATTTGGTGCCTATAATTACTGGCAGGATGCAAGCAAGGAAACCTCGGCAGAGGTCAGTACTTCTTTTGAGGCTGCTGTCGACGATTTTACTGCGGGTAATCAGGAAAGTGCCGCGCGCCAGTTTGCTGCCATTCGCGCAGAGCGTGGCATGGATGACTACGGTTTGCTGTCTGCGTTTCGAGAAGCACAGGCGCTTGCTGCACAGGGTAACACCGATGGCGCTGTGAAGGTCTATGACGACATCGCGCAGGCCACCAGCGATGACTATATCGAAAACCTGGCCGCTTACTACGCTGGGTCAACGCTGGTTGCCGCGGGGCGTGTCGACGAAGGCATTGCCCGACTTAAAGAACTAGAGACTGAAGGTGGTGCTTTAGGCCAGGTGGCTTCTGAGATGCAGGGATACGCGCTTTATTCAGCTGGAAAACGCGACGAAGCGCGCGATATATTCTTGGCACTGCGTGAAGTCGCTCCAGAGGATACAACGCTAGGTCAGCGCGTTGCCCAGATGTTGTTGGACCTTGGGGTGGAACCCCTGGGCAATAAGTAAAACCAGCCTTTAACAGGAAGACACCATGACAGAATTGTCTCTGCCGATTTCTCGCCAATCTACAGGACGCTTTGGTGCTAATGCATACAAGGCGGCGGCCTTGGCATTGACGCTTGTTCTCGCATCTTGTGGTGGCGATGACGATGAAGTTGTGATCGAAGGTGAACGCATCTCTGTCATGAAACTGGAAGACCAGTTGGTGGTTGATCCGGTCTTGCGCAATACGCGCGTTTCCTTGCCCCGTCCTTATGTCAATACGGACTGGCCGCATGCTGGCGGCAGTGAAACACACGCCATGCACCACGTTGCCCTGGGGCAGTCACCGCAACCCATGTGGCGAACATCTGTTGGTGCAGGCTCCGACGATAACGAACGCATCCAGGCGCAGCCGGTCGTCGCGAATGGCCGCATATTTACCATGGATTCCAACTGGCATATTTCGGCTATTGATGCGAATTCCGGTCGGGTGATATGGCGTATTGCCTTGAAGGATGGTGACGAGAAAAAGTCTTCTGCCTCTGGCGGTGGCATCGGGTACCGGAATGGCACCCTCTACGTGACGATGGGATCAGGCTTCGCAGCAGCCCTAGATGCCGATTCTGGCATTCAGCAGTGGCGCACAGACTTTGATGTTGCCTTGCGTGGTTCACCTGCGATGGACGACCGCCATGTCTATGTGACAACACACGATAGCCAGTTTTATGCCCTGGGGCTGAATGACGGTAGTATTCAGTGGCAACATACAGCCATTACAGAAGCAGCTGCGCTGATGGGCGCATCCACACCAGCTGTGAAGGATGATATCGTTGTTGCAGCCTTTTCGTCTGGTGAACTGTTTGCGTTGCAGTCTCGCAATGGACACATTCTTTGGGCAGATTCGCTGACCCGTACAGGGCGTGCGACACCGATCTCCACGCTGAATGACATTGATGGTCACCCGGTTATTGACCGCGGTCGCGTCTTTGCTGTTGGCCATAGTGGGCGTATGGCCTCTATTGACCTGCGGACCGGCCAGCGCGTGTGGGAAAACAATATCGCCAGTTCACAAACGCCCTGGGTGGCTGGTGATTATGTCTACGTGTTGACGGCTGACAATGAAGTTGTCTGCCTGTCCCGCGAGACAGGTAAAATTAGGTGGCTGCAGGAACTGCAGCGTTATGAAGACAATGACAAGAATGACGATCTGATCATCTGGACTGGCCCCGTCTTGGCCGGTGACCGGCTGCTATTGGTGTCAAACCACGGTTTTGCCGTTTCTCTGTCCCCCTATGATGGGACGTATCTGGGGGGTGTTGATATGCCGAAGAGGAACTACATCTCGCCTGTAGTCGCCAATGGCGTACTATACATCCTTTCAGATAATGGTGACCTGCACGCCCTGCGGTAAGCGCAGCGCCCGCCGGGTGTTACGAAAGAAAAAGCATGTCGTTTTCCGTGGCGATCATTGGCCGACCCAATGTCGGCAAGTCCACCCTGTTCAACAGGTTGACGGGTAAAAAGCTCGCGCTTGTTGATGACCGTCCGGGTGTGACCCGCGACCGTCGTGAAGGCGATGCCAAGATTTCTGACCTCGCCTTCAAGTTGATTGATACGGCTGGACTGGAAGATGTGTCCGATGATTCGCTGGAAGCGCGTATGCGTGAACAGACAGAACTGGCAGTCGATGATTGTGACATCATCCTCTTTCTGATCGATGCCCGGGCTGGCGTTACACCACTTGATAGCTTCTTTGCGGAGCGTGTTCGCCAATCCGGCAAGCCTATTGTCCTCGTTGCCAACAAATGCGAGGGCAAAGGCGGCGACAATGGCTATTACGAGGCCTTTTCCCTGGGCCTGGGTGACCCAATCCAGTTTTCAGCAGAACACGGCGAGGGCCTCGCGCAGCTTTATGATGCCCTGAAGGAGCATTCCGGATTTATCATTCCTGAAGAAGAGGAAGATGAAGGGGAAGACGAAACCCTGAATATAGCCATTATCGGGCGACCCAATGCGGGTAAGTCAACGCTCATCAATGCGCTGATCGGTGATGACCGGCTGATGACCGGACCAGAAGCTGGTATCACACGCGATTCCATCGCGGTAACGTGGCAGCAGGATAGACAGACATTGTGCCTGTATGACACGGCAGGCATGCGCCGCCGCGCCAAAGTGCAGGACAAGCTGGAGAAACTGTCAGTTTCTGATGGTCTGCGCGCTGTACAATTTGCTCACGTGGTGATCCTTTTGCTGGATTCACAGTCGCCGCTGGACCGGCAAGACAAGATTTTGGCACAGCTCGTTGCCCGGGAAGGTCGGGGATTGATCGTTGCGCTGAATAAGTGGGATCTGGTGGAAGATGGCCAGGCTGTTCGTGCCAAGGTGCAGGAGATGTTGGACCTCGACATGCCTGAGAGCCGTGGTGTTGAGATCATCAGCGTGTCGGCGTTGACGGGCAGGGGGCTGAATAAGCTGCTGCCTGCCATTCGTGCAACCTATGAAGTCTGGAACAAGCGCGTGCCAACCGCAAAGCTTAATCGTTGGTTGTATGGTGTTGTACAGGCGCATCCACCGCCTGCGCCGGGTGGAAGGCAGCAGCTTATTCAGCCCC
>JAURPT010000182.1 GCA_030836535.1 Alphaproteobacteria bacterium | reverse complement strand
CGAGACACTGGGCAAATTCATCTCGCTGCTGCAGATCGCGCGCCTGAAACCGCCCTTCGATGGCACGCGGCTGATCCAGACCCTCATGCAGGCCCTTGAAGGCATGGGCAAGCCAGAACACCGGGGGTCTTCCCTGCTGCCCCAAGGGCACGAGCTGGATTTGTTTGTAACCGTGACGGATTTCTATGGCTACCCGCGACGCATCCCGCTTTATGACCCGCCGGTGATTGAGGAAAAAGAACATCGCCATGTGCTGTCCTTCTCCTATGTCCATTGGCCGAGCGGAGATGAACACAGCGAATTCAGGATGGAAGATATTCCCGCACTTTCATTTGCCGCACGGGCAACATCGAGTTTTCCCGGCCTGTTCCCCGCCGCTCGGTTAGATGAAGTGGATGAAGTACTCGCTGCTCAAGACAGGCAATGGGATGACAAAAAGGCCTTTATTGAACGTAGCTTTCGGGACCACGCCCGTGGCGGGGCAAACCCGGAAACATCAGCCTTTGTTGATGGCGCGGTGCTGAATAACAAGCCGCTGGATGCAGCCATTACCGCCATTCAGACCAAGCCCGCCTATCGCAATGTTGACCGGCGGCTGCTCTATATCAACCCCAATCCGGGCGATGTTGAACCCAGTGTCGAACAGGAAGCCCCTGGCGTGTTGGAGGCGGTGAAGTCCAGCCTGTCGGACCTGCCGCGGCATGAGCCGATCTATGACGACCTGATGTGGATCCGCCAGAACAATTACGAAGTCGCCCAGACCGAGGCCATTATTGAGGCCGCCCGGCCGGACATTGAAAAACTGGTCAGCAAGCTGATGGGCAGGCGGGCCACGCGGTATCACGTCACCACCGACCAGATTGAACGTTGGCGCGACATGGCCAATCAGGGCGCCGCTGAAACGGCAGGGATTGCCTATAAGGGCTATCTGCGGCTGAAGCTGAATTCTTCTATCGTCAACATCACCGCCATATTGGCCGACATTTGCGATGTGTCGCTCGCATCGCCGGAGGCCAGCTTCGTTCGCCAGGCGGTGAATGAATGGGCCCATATGCGCCAGGCCTATCCCGAAGACTTTGGCCATTTGGGCCGGGGTGTTCGCCTGCGCAGCACGCCTGCCTGGCTACGGCTGTTACGCGGCTTTGACCTGGACTTCCGCCAACGGCGCATTCGGTTTGTCATCAAGCATCTAAATCATCTCTATACCCGGCTCGATGAACCAGACTTCAAAGACCTGAACGCCTATCGTCTGGATTATCTTAAAGGTCGTTTCTATGAGGTGCTGGAACATTTGCGTCAGAAACAAAAAACAGCCGCTTTCAGCCTGGATGCAACCAGCCGCATCCAAAATCTGTTCCTGCCTGAGCTGGAAAGTGACGAACTGGACCCCGCCCAGGGCATTGCTTTTGCCCGCAAACATGGCGTGGCGCTGGATACGATTATTGAAAGCCTGTCGCGCGACCTGACGCTGGAAACCATGAATTACCAGGCAGACGATATCTTTTCATCGATGGAACATACCGGCGCAGGGGGCTCCGTACGGCAGGAGTTACTGACGCAATATCTCGGTTTTTCCTATTGGGATACGCTGACCTTTTCAGCCGGGTCCTGGCGGCAACAGGCCGAGCAGGACGAAATCCGCGTCTCACGCCTTAGCCCGCAGGACTGCACCGCTTTACGCGACACGGGCCCTGATGTTCTACAGGGCATTCGTATGGGGAATTTTGGTGCCTTCTTCCGCCGCGCAGACCGCGAAAATGACTATCTGTGGGGCAGGCTGCACGCAGCTGATCGCCTGCTCGACATGGTCTATGACGCGGCCAAAACCGCCGGTGCAGGCGAGCGGATCAACATCCTCGCCTACAAGAAACGCGCCTTTGAAGTTATTTTGGAAACAGAGGCGCAGCACCTCACCCATAGTGATGAACTGCTCGAAACCCTGCGCGCCGAAGTGGCCGCCCTAGCTGTCGACTGAGAAGCTTTCGCCGCAGCCGCACTGGCCGGATTCATTGGGGTTCTTGAACAGGAAGCCCGAATAAAATGTGTCCTGGTGGAAGTCCATCTGCGCTCCGATGATGTACATCAACGATTTTGGATCCAGGAACACCTTGCCACCCGGTGTTTCTACCACATCGTCACCAGCGGTTTCTTCTTCTGCCAGGTCGACCTGGTAGGTCAGACCGTTACAGCCACCTTCCTTGATCCAGACACGAATGCCCGCCGCTTCAGGGTTTGCCGACATCAATTCGGCCACCCGGTTCTGGGCACTTTCCGTCAATGTAAGAATGTTACCAGCCATTACATCATCCCCAATTCAAGCTTCGCTGCATCTGACAGCATAGACATATCCCAAGGCGGTTCCCAGACAAGATCAACCGTTACGTCATTGACACCATCAAGCGCGGCCACCTTTTCCTGAATTTCGCCGGGCATTGAATCAGCCACCGGACACATGGGCGTGGTCAGCGTCATGGTGATGTCGACCTTGCCGGCTTCCTCATCAGCTTCGACGCCATAGATCAGGCCCAGCTCGTATATGTTGACCGGAATTTCCGGGTCATAGGTTTCCATGAGGATCCCGATGGCCTGGTCCTTAATGCTAGTCATCGCTGCTTCTCCTGCGGGCGCGTCCTGCTGCGGCCCTTCAACAAATTTTTCCATGAATTCGTCGGTCATTCTGTCACCACCGTCTCGCCTGTTTCATCCAGCGCGGCATTCAGCGTATGCCAACCCAGCGTGGCGCACTTAACGCGCAGCGGATAATCCCGCACGCCGGAGAACACCGCCAGCTTGTCAAGCGCTTCCAACTGGTCGAGCGACGCCTCTTCATTGCTGGTCAGCAGATCATGGAACTGCTCAAACAAAGCGCGGGCTTCTGCTTCTGTCTTACCCTTGAGGATTGTCGTCATCAGTGAGGCACTGGCCATGGAAATGGCACAACCGGCGCCTTCGAACTTCACGTCCTGGACTAGGTCTCCGTCCAGCACCACATGCAGGGCAATCTTGTCGCCGCACAACGGGTTGTGGCCATGGGCCTCACGGTTGGCTTCTGGCAATGGGCCAAAATTCCGCGGGTTCTTGCCGTGGTCCAGGATCACCTCCTGGTATAGTTCACGTAGGTCGCTCATCAGCCAAAGATCTCCTGTACCAGCTTGATACCGGAAACGAGGGTATCAACGTCGTCATAGTCACTGTGCAGCCCGAAGGAAGCTCGGGTGGTTGCCGGTACGCCGAAACGGTCCATCACCGGCTGGGCGCAGTGATGCCCGGCACGCACGGCAATACCTTCATGGTCCAGAATGGTGCCCACATCATGGGGATGTGCCCCATCGATAGCAAATGACACCAAGCCAACCTTTTGTGGTGCGGTGCCATAAATACGCACAGAATTCAGCCCCGCCAACTGTTCATTGGTATAGGCGAGGAGCGCTTGTTCATGCGCGTCAGCCGCTGCCCGGTCAATCGTTGCCAGATAGTCAATGGCCGCGCCCAGGCCAATTGCCCCAACAATATTGGGGGTGCCAGCCTCAAACTTGTGGGGCAACTCAGCATAGGTCGTTTTCTCGAAGGTCACCGTCGCGATCATTTCGCCGCCGCCTTGATAAGGGGGCATGGCCTCCAGCAACGCTTCCTTGCCATAAAGCACGCCAATGCCAGACGGGCCATAAAGCTTATGGCCGGTAAAGACGTAGAAATCTGCGTCCAGCGCTACGACATCCACATCTATATGCGGCACCGCCTGACTGCCATCCACCAGCACCAGGGTACCATGGTCATGGGCCGTGCGGATGATGTCGGCAATCGGCGTGACGGTACCCAGCGCATTTGACACATGCGTCATGGCGACTAGCTTGGTACGATCCGTGAAGCAGTTTTCAAACTCTTCCCAAATCAGCGCGCCATCATCGTCAATCGGCGCGACCACCAGTTCAATGCCGGTCTGCTCGCGCAACAACTGCCACGGCACAATATTGGCGTGATGTTCCATTTCAGAAAGGATGACCTGGTCACCTTCCTTCAAATTCGCGCGCCCCCAACTGGCCGCCACCAGGTTGATGGCTTCCGTCGCGTTACGAGTGAAGATGATTTCCCGGTCATGCGCTGCACCCAGAAAGCCCTGTACTTTGCGGCGCGCGGCTTCGAAATGGTCGGTCGCAATCTGCGACAGGTAGTAAACACCCCGGTGAATATTGGCATATTCATGGCCATAGACATTTGCCATGGCGTCGATAACAGCCTGCGGCTTCTGCGCACTGGCCGCGCTGTCCAAAAAGGTCAGTTTTTTACCACCTGGCATGGTCTCGGCCAGGATGGGGAAGTCCTTGCGGATCGCCTCAATGTCGAAGCTGGGCGTATTGATGGAAGCCGCGCTGCTCATGCATGGTCCCCCCACCCATCACCGTGCAACCAGGTGCTGGCAAGCCCGCGCAGATGATTGCGCAGTGCCTCGTCACCAATGGCTTCAAACACATCGGCAATAAAGCCTTCGATCAGCAATTGCCGGGCCGTTTGTTCATTGAGGCCACGGGCCTGCAGGTAGAACAGCTGGTCTGCATCCAGCTCACCCACCGTAGCCCCATGGGCGCACTTCACGTCATCAGCAAAGATGACCAATTCCGGTTTGGCGTTGGCCGTTGCCGTGCGTGCTAACAGCATATTCTGGTTGGACTGGATCGCATCGGTGTGCTGGGCATCCTGCCGCACCGTTACCTTGCCCTGAAACACGGACGACGCATGGTCATCCATCACGTTCTTGAAGGTCTGGTCCGACGTGCAATTGGGTACGGCGTGGTCAACATGGGTAATCACGTCCCGCACGTCCTTGCCTGTGCCCAAGCCAATACCGGCGAGGCCGCAATGGGCTTGCTCACCTTCAATAACAGCCTGCACTTCATAGCGCGCGATAGCCCCGCCAGCCAGAAGGGCGAAGCCTTCATAATGAGATTTCTCTGCCAGGGTCAGGCGCGTCTGGGCGATATGATTGGCACCTGCGCCATCATCCATCACCCGCAAATGGTCGAGCCGTGCTTCTGCCGCAACCGTTACCTGGTTAACCACATTGAGCACGGCGGCATTAGCGTCCAGCGCTGTTTCAACAAGCGTTGCCCGGCTGCCCGGCTGCATCCGCACAATGTTGCGGATATTCACCAGCCCCGTCGGGTTCCCCAGATAGATCAGCTGGATCGGCTGAGTGATAGAAGCGCCTTCGGCCACCTCGACCACAACACCGTCGCTCACAAGCGCACCATTGAGGGCGACCAGGGCTTCATCCGGGTTTTCACCACCGGCGAGCACGATCTGATCGACCGTTGTGTCATCAAGGCTGTCGGCAAGGTTGCCGATCGACAAGCCGTCAATACCTTCCAACGCGGAAGACAATTCGGGCACGAACTGACCCGCAACAAAGACCAGGTGCAGTGCACCATCTATCTTCTGCGCAGCAACAGTTTCTGCCAACGCAGCGCTGTCGAGCGCTTGACCTGTCAGCTCGCCACGCAAGGCCGCCAATGACGTATAGCGCCAGGCTTCCCGTTGCTGGCTGGGCAGACCAAGGGCTGCGAACCTGTCGAAAGCCAATTGGCGCCAGCTGGCATTACCATCAGGCAAGGCAGGCCGGGCGGCTTCAAACTGTTCAGCAAAAAGGGGCGTTTCAGCGTTCATGGTTCTGCCTATGCTGCTTCGTCTGCGCCGTAAGCGGCGTAGCCTTCTTTTTCCAGCTTCTGGGCCAGTTCCGGTCCGCCGGAGTCGACAATCTGGCCGTCACGCAAAACGTGCACGAAGTCTGGCTTCACATAGTCCAGCAAGCGCTGGTAATGGGTGACCAGAACAATCGCTTTTTCCGGCCCGCGCATCAGATTGATGCCGGCAGAAACCAGTTTGAGCGCATCGATATCGAGGCCCGAATCTGTCTCGTCGAGGATCATCAGATGCGGGTCCAACACCGCCATCTGGATAATCTCATTCCGCTTCTTCTCACCGCCGGAGAAGCCAACATTGACGGAGCGCTTCAACAGAGCATCATCCATGTCGAGATCAGCGATCTTGCCTTTGAGGAGCTTAAGGAAGTCCATGCCATCCAGCGCTTCTTCACCGCGATGTTCACGCACTGCATTGGTGGCCATGCGAAGAAAAGTCATGCCATTCACGCCCGGCAATTCCACCGGGTACTGAAAACCCAGGAACAAGCCATCGCGGGCACGTTCGTCCGCTTCTAGCTCGAACAGGTCTTTGCCCTGGTAGGACACAGAGCCGTCGGTGACATTGTAGCCTTCGCGGCCCGCAAGCACATTACCGAGCGTACTTTTACCGGCACCATTAGGGCCCATGATGGCGTGCACTTCGCCGCCCTTTACAGACAGGTTGATGCCTTTGAGGATCGGCTTGTCGCCAACCGTTGCATGTAGATTTTGAATCTCGAGCATGACTATCCCACGCTTCCTTCCAGACTAATGCCCAGCAATTTCTGGGCTTCCACAGCGAACTCCATGGGGAGCTGCTGCATGACTTCCTTACAAAAACCATTAACGATCATCGACACCGCTTCTTCCGGGTCGAGCCCGCGCTGCAGGCAATAGAACATCTGGTCTTCACTGATTTTCGATGTGGTGGCCTCATGTTCCACCTGGGCCGAGGGGTTTTTCACCTCAATATAAGGCACCGTATGGGCACCGCACTGGTCGCCCATGAGGAGCGAGTCACATTGGGTGAAATTACGCGAGTCTTCCGCACCCGGCTGGATCCGCACCATGCCCCGATAGGTGTTCTGCGCCTTACCGGCTGAGATACCTTTGGAGATGATCTTTGACGTTGTGTTCTTGCCGATATGGATCATCTTCGTGCCCGTATCCGCCTGCTGGTAATTATTGGTGATAGCCACCGAATAGAACTCACCAACAGAACCGTCGCCCTGCAGAATACAGCTTGGATATTTCCACGTCACCGCAGAGCCGGTTTCTACCTGCGTCCACGACACCTTGGAGTTTCTGCCGCGGCAGGCCGCACGCTTGGTCACGAAATTATAGATACCACCCTTGCCGTCTTTGTCGCCCGGGTACCAGTTCTGCACGGTGGAGTATTTGATTTCGGCATCATCAAGCGCAACAAGCTCAACAACGGCTGCATGCAGCTGGTTTTCATCACGCATCGGGGCCGTGCAGCCTTCCAGGTAGGACACGTATGAGCCTTCATCAGCAATAATCAGCGTGCGTTCAAACTGGCCTGAATTGGCTGTGTTGATGCGGAAATATGTCGACAATTCCATCGGGCAACGCACGCCCTTCGGGATGTACACAAAGGTCCCGTCCGAGAAAACGGCGGCGTTCAGGGTCGCGTAGAAATTGTCGCCCGCTGGCACAACAGAGCCGAGATATTTCTTCACCAGCTCGGGGTGCTCAATCACCGCCTCTGAGAAAGAACAGAAGATAACCCCGATCTCTTCCAGCTTGGCCTTATAGGTCGTGGCGACGGAGACAGAGTCAAACACCGCATCGACCGCCACATTGGGGGAGTTTGCGATGCCCGCCAGCACTTCCTGTTCCTTAACGGGAATACCCAGCTTCTCATAAGTCGCGAGAATTTCCGGCTCTATTTCATCAAGACTTTTGGGGCCATCCTCATCGGTCTTCGGCGCTGCGTAGTAATGGATGTCCTGGAAGTCGACTTCGGGATAGTTCACCCGTGCCCATTCCGGCTCTTCCACCTTCAGCCAAGCCTGGTAAGCCTTAAGGCGATAGTCGAGCAGCCACTCCGGCTCGTCCTTCTTGGCGGAAATGAAGCGGATGATGTCTTCATTCAGCCCCTTGGGGGCGACTTCCGTTTCGATATCCGTGACAAAGCCGTACTTGTAGTCAGCCGTTTCTTCGACGGTCTGTTGTGTTTGTGCATCTGCCATAATTCTAGTGCCTTTCCTGCAGAGCAGGTTCTTCCAAATCGTCCACGCCAAAGACAGCCAGCTGGTCACTGGCCATCTGCTGCAGGCTGATATCTTCAAGGGCATTATTGATAGCGCTGTTTACGCGATCCCAAGACGTGCGGACGCCGCACAGGCTTTCGATCTCACAGGCGCTGGTTTCATCATCGAGGCATTCGGTAATCGCGATCGGGCCTTCGATGATGCTGATAATGTCGGCCGCTGTGATATCACCCGGTGCACGGGACAGGGCATAACCACCTGCATGACCGCGGTGAGACGTCAAAAGCCCACCACGGGACATGGCCCCCAAAATCTTGGAAACGGTTGGGCCGGGGATATGCGTTTCACGCGACAGGTCAGCCGCATTCATGACGCGGGTCGGGTTACGGCGCCATTCATGGGCCATATGCGTCATCAGCAGCACGGCATAGTCTGCAAGGCGGGTTAGTCTGATCATGGTGGTGCTTTCGCTTCAGCCATCAAAATTCGAAACCGTACTTAATTGGTAAGATATGAAATTTCCAGTCCTGAATCCCACATTTCAGCGCTTTTTGCCTAAATCAGACCGATTTTGTCCAATATTGCGCCCCTGAAGGGCCGAATCTGTGATGTCGAGGCTGGTTTTCTTGGGTTACTCTGTCGCCGAGTCGATTTGCGGAGCCTTCCATGACATTGCGCAACCCGGTTGTTATTGCCCATCGCGGCGCCAGCGGCTATTGGCCCGAACATACCGAGACAGCCTATAGGCAGGCCATCAAGATGGGCGCCGACCATATCGAGCCCGACCTGGTGTTCACCAAAGACGGACACCTGATCTGCCGCCACGACCGCTATCTGGGTACCACCACCAATGTGGCCGACTTTCCAGAATTTGAAGATCGCAAGAGGATTAAGCCCGGCCTTGTTGAAGCCCAATGGTATGCCGAGGATTTTACGCTTGAAGAGCTCAAGGCCCTGCGCTGCCGCCAGCTTTGGCCTACCCGCACCGCCGAGCACAATGATCAGGACAAAATCCTGACCTTCGAGGACCTGCTGGTCCTGATCAAACAGGTAGCCCAAGTTGAGGGCCGGACCATCGGCGTGTGTCCTGAGGTCAAACACGCGCCAGATCTATTAGAGCTAGGGCATGACTTTCTACCCTTAGCTCTGGACCAGATGGCGGAGCATGGCTTTGGCGCACCAGAATTGCCCGCCCAGTTCCAAAGCTTCGACCACAAAACCCTGCAGCGCGCCCGAGAAATGACGGATATACCGCTGGTCCAGCTAATCCGGAATGAGGACTTCTCCTTTCAGACGCTCAAGCCGTCCTCTGTGGCAGAAGAGGCCGAACCCTTTGCCGACGTCATTGCGCCGCACAAGTCGCTGATCATTGACCAAAAGGGGCAGGACACTGGCTTGTTGGACCGATGCAGGGCCATGGGTAAGGAAGTCCATGTCTGGGCCTTTGTGGACGAAATGGTGAACCCGCACTTCGCCAGCATGGAAGATGAAATCAGGGCCCATTTGGATTTGGGCATTGATGGTTTGTTCTGCGACTTTCCTGACAGGGCCGTTAAGCTGCGCAATGAATTTCTGGAGGGGACACATTCATGACCGAACAAAGTGGCCGCCTGGCCAACAAGGTCGCGATTATCACGGGCGGCGCCTCTGGCATTGGAGCCGCCTGTAGCAGGCAATTTATTGCCGAGGGTGGGCGTGTCGTCATCACCGACCTGAACGCGGAAACCGGCAACGCCCTGGTAAATGAACTTGGTGAAGACGCCATCTTTTTGCACCAGGATGTCACCGACCCGGGCCGGTGGCGCAGCGTCATTGACTACACGATGCAGCGATTCGGCCGGTTGGACATTCTGGTGAATAATGCAGGCATCGGCGCTGGCGGCCCGGT
>JAURPT010000181.1 GCA_030836535.1 Alphaproteobacteria bacterium | reverse complement strand
GAGATCATGAAAGGCATGGCCGACAGCTATCGCAAGGTCCGCAATACGCTGCGCTTCCTGCTGGGCAACCTGAACGGCTTTGAAGAAAGCGAACGCCTGCCCGTTGATGACATGCCCGAGCTGGAACGCTACGTCCTGCACCGCATGTATGAGGTCGACCAGACGATCCGCGAAGCCGTCAACGACTTTGACTTTGGCCGCATGTATCACGCGATCTTCCAATTTTGCGTCAACGACCTTTCAGCCCTGCTGTTCGACATCCGCAAGGATGCGCTGTATTGCGATGCCCCAACCACAACGCGTCGCCGGGCCGCCCGCACGGTGCTGGATGAGGTCTTCAACCACCTGGTGCCCTGGCTGGCACCGGTACTGAGCTTCACCGCGGAGGAAGCCTGGTGGGACCGCAACGGCAAAGACACAAGTGTGCACCTACAGACCTATGCTGACGTGCCCGAAAGCTGGCGCAACGACGCCCTGGCCGAAAAGTGGCAAACCGTGCTGCGTATCCGCCGTGTTGTCACCGGCGCGTTGGAAATTGAACGCCGTGAAAAGCGCATTGGTTCCAGCCTGCAGGCCGCGCCGACCATCCATTTAGCCGATGAAAGTTATGCAGCCGCCCTCGCCGATATTGATGTCGCTGAAATGGCCATCACGTCAGATGTAACTGTTGAGACCGGTGCGCTGCCTGATGAGGCCTTCACGCTCGAAGACGTGCCCGGCGTTGCTGTCACCCCCGCCAATGCAGAAGGCGGCAAGTGCGAACGCTGCTGGCAGGTATTGCCCGAAGTCGGCACCGTCGAAGGGCATGATGACCTTTGCCATCGCTGCGCAGAGGCCGTCTGACCGACATGGCAGCGCTGACCGCCATCAACAAATACCGCCTGGTCGCACTGGGTGTCATTGTTTTTGCGGTCGCTTTGGACCAGTTTTCAAAAAGCGCCCTCATTGAAGTGTTGGCCGACAATGGCTTTCGCCCCCTGGAGCTAACATCGTTCTTCAGACTGGTGATGGTCTGGAACACGGGCGTAAGCTTCGGCATGTTCGGCAGCGACGGCCCCAACGCCCACTGGGCACTGATCGCCCTGCCCGGCCTCGTGGTCATTGTTTTGGTTGTCTGGATGCTACGATCCCGTCAGCTCTTGGAAATTCTCGGCCTGGCTTTTGTCATCGCAGGGGCGGTTGGCAACCTGATCGACCGGGTCGTCCGGGGGGCTGTGGCCGATTTTTTCGACTTTCACGTCGCCGGTTGGCACTTTTGGGCCTTCAACGTGGCAGATTGTGCCATAAGTGTCGGCGTAATGATTCTTCTGTATGACGCCTTTTTTTCCGACACGCCAGACAAGGAAGCATCTGGAAAACAGGGTTGAAGCACTCTACATTGTAACCACCGCGGGCCAGACCACTTAGCTGGGCCACAATTTGAAACGGGTTTGAGAGATCGATGACGATACGCAAGACAACAGCTTCACTGACTGCTGTACTTCTGGTTGGCAGCGTAGCTTTGGGTGGTTGCTCCGCCCTTCGTGACACGCTGGGCGCCAATAAATATCCGCCCGATGAATTTGCCGTCGTCGCCAAAACCCCGTTGATTATTCCGCCGGAATATAATTTGCAGCCACCGGGTATCGGCAATCCAAATCCGCGTGAAGTTGACACCAGTACGCTGGCCATGCGCGCCCTGTTCCCCGAAGGGGAAGAGGCGCAGAAGCGTTCTGAGGCAGAACAATTGCTGTTGCAGTCTGCCAATGCAGACCAACGTGATGCAGAAGCACGCTCTAACCTGACACCGGACGACGATGTTGTTGGTAAAGGTTCCTTCACAGAAGGCATTCTTTATGAAGATGCTATTGAAGGCCGGAACAATTCTATCGAACAGCGAGATTCCATCCCCCCCAATCCCAACGATTAGGGGCGGCTAGTTGATGCTGCGCCGCGGGCGACTATTCTCGAAATTGACGTCATTTGCGGCCATGGCAGTTGCCATGGTTCTGTCTTCTGCGGTCGCCCCCCAGGCTGCCAGCAACTTCAACGCCAAAGATTATTGGCTGGACAACGGCCTGCAACTGGTTGTCATCGAGAATCATCGCGCCCCCATTGTAACCCACATGGTCTGGTATCGGGTGGGAGCGATCGATGAATATGAAGGCAAGTCGGGCCTGGCTCATTTCCTGGAACACTTGATGTTCAAGGGCACAAGCAAAATGGAGCCCGGGGAATTCTCGAAGACCATTGCCAAGAATGGCGGGCAGGATAACGCCTTCACGTCTTCCGACTACACCGCCTATTACCAGAATGTGGCCGCCGACCGGCTGGAGCTGGTGATGTCGATGGAAGCAGACCGTATGGTCAATCTGGACATCGCCGAAGACGAAGTGGCAGCCGAGCGCGACGTGGTCATCGAAGAACGGCGGTCGCGCGTTGATAATTCCCCATCGGCTGCGTTCCGGGAAAAGCTCTCTGCCGCCCGCTACGACGTTCACCCCTATCGCGTGCCCATCATCGGCTGGCCGGAAGACCTCAAGACCCTGAACCGCGAAGACGCCATGGGTTTCTACAAGAGCTTCTATGGCCCCAACAATGCCATTGTTGTGGTTGTTGGTGATGTCGTGCCCGAAGAGGTGCTGGCACTCGCGCAAAAGCACTACGGCGTGTTGGAAGCGCGCGAAATCGCCGACCGTTTTCATCCCCCCGAGCCGGCCCATACAGAAGCACGACGGTTGGTGCATCGTGACCCGCGTGTGCGGCAGCCCAGCTGGAACCGCAGCTATCGCGCGCCCAGTGTTGGCACTGGCAACAAGGTTCACATTCCAGCGCTCGAAGTGCTGTCGGAGATAGTTGGTGGTGGGTCAACCAGCCGCCTCTACCGACAGATTGTTGTTGAAGACAAGCTCGCCATTGATGTTGGCAGCTATTACAGCCACGGCCGCCTGGGGCCTGGTACATTTGCTCTCTATGCTGTGCCTGTTTCTACAGACACTGCGGCGCTTGAAGCTGGCATTGAAGACGTACTCGCCGACATATTGGAAAATGGCGTCACTGCCGAGGAATTGGAACGGGCCAAGCACTCGTTGACCGCCTCGGTTATCTACGCGCAGGACAGTGGCCGGGGCCTGGCCAATATTTTCGGGGCCAGTCTCGTCAATGGGCAAACCATTGAAGATTTGGAGGCCTGGCCAGACCACATTGCCGCTGTTTCCTATGATGACATTCTGGCCGCTGCCAAGCATGTGCTGGTAGCCGAGCAGTCCATCACCGGCATTTTGCTACCCCCTTCACCCGAACAACCTGACGCAGGTGACGCGCCATGATCCGTCGTGTGCTCGCATCATTAGCCGTCTTGGCGGCCGTCTTTATGACATCCACAAAAAGCCGGGCTGTTGAAATTCAGGAAGTCGTCAGTCCCGGAGGCGTGATCGCCTGGTTGGTGGAAGACAATACCGTCCCGCTGATATCGGTCGAATTTGAATTTGGTGGCGGTGGCGCAGAAGACCCTGAAGGCAAAGCAGGCTTATCTTATTTCGTTGCCGGTCTTTTAAATGAAGGGGCCGGCGACCTGGACGCCCAGGCCTACCAGACGCAACTGGATGACCGGGCCATACGCCTTTATTTCGATGCCGGGGCAGACACCCTGTCTGGATCGATGCAAACACTCAGTGAAAATGCTGAAGACGCCTTTGACCTGCTCGGTCTGGCACTGAGAGAACCCCGTTTTGATACCGACGCTGTTGAGCGGGTGCGCGAGCAGATTTTCGCCATTCAACGGCGCGAATCTGAGCAACCGCGGCGGATCGCCGCCAAACATTGGCTAAAGAACAGCTTTGGCGAACACCCCTATGGCAACAGCCGTAAAGGCACCACCGAGACCATCGCCGCCATTAAACGCGACGACATGCAACAAGTCGTCGATCAACGCTTTGCGCTGGATAATGTCCTGATCGGCGTGGTTGGGGATATCGACGCAGAAACGCTGGGACTGCTACTCGACGCAGCTTTTGCCGACCTGCCGGAGGAAGCCGACAGACGACCCATACGGTCGACCAGCATTTCAAAAGAAACAGACATCACGATCGTTTCCAAGGATGTCCCGCAAAGCACGGTCGTGTTTGGAACAAAGGGCCTTCGTCGCAGTGACCCGGACTGGTACACGGCCATCGTTATGAATTATGTCCTCGGCGGTGGCGGGTTCTCGTCGCGCCTGATGGAAGAAGTGCGGCGCAAACGTGGCTTGGCCTATGGCGTATCGACATACCTGGCCCCGCGGGATCGTGCCGGTCTGTATATGGGAAGCGTTGCAACCCAGAATGCACGGGTCGGAGAATCGATTGCGGTTATTCGTGATGAAATAGCCCGCCTCGCCAATGACGGCATCAGCGAAGAAGAACTCACTGACGCCAAGACCTATCTGACGGGGTCCTACCCGCTGCGCTTTGGCACAAGCGATGCCATAGCCGGGCAATTAGTCGGTATCCAACGCTATGGCCTGGGAATGAATTTCATTGATCGCCGGAATGACTATATCAACGCTGTTACGCTGGAGCAGGTAAACCGGGTCGCCAGACGGCTA
Source organism: Alphaproteobacteria bacterium (assembly GCA_030836535.1). GTDB lineage: Bacteria > Pseudomonadota > Alphaproteobacteria > SMXS01 > SMXS01 > SMXS01. The sequence continues at coordinate 5,509 of JAURPT010000181.1, read as the reverse complement.
TTGCAGACAGAAGAATTTTATTGGGTTATCGTCGGCCAACCAGAAGGCCTGCCAGAAGATTTAACGCAGAGCCTGGCCAATTAGAATCTGACGACACGGCGTATGAAATTTTACCGACAAGACCTGGAGCGTTGCCGCGAAAACGTCATTGGCGTTGAAGGCCTGTCTGATGCCGCGTTCGGTGTAGCCATGGCCCACACACAAAGCGGCGTGACGTGGATTCGAGAGAATTACGAGTCAGGCAAATGGCCGCTGCTAACCTTGCCTGAGCAGCGCCAGGACCTTGAAAGCCTGTCAGGCATCGCCGACCTCATTAAAGATCAAAGTAAAACCGTTTTGGTACTGGGCATGGGTGGCTCCAGCCTAGGAGGGCAAACGCTGCAAGCCCTGGCCGCCCTGGAACACACCGCCAAGCCCCAGGTGTTCTTTCTGGAGAATCTGGACGGCCATACGTTTTCACAACACTTGAAAACGCTGGAATTGGACCAGACAACCATCATCGCCATCTCCAAGTCCGGGCGTACGGCAGAAACGGCCATGCAGGTGTTTGCCTTTGTAGCCGCCTATCGCGCTGCAGGCCTGCAGGATGAAATTGCCGCACGGTTCATCTTTATAACGTCGCCGGGTGACAATCCGATGCGGACGCTTGCCGCCGAATTAGGGGCACCCGTATTGGACCATGACCCTGCTCTTGGCGGGCGCTACTCCGTGTTTTCCTCTGTCGGCCTATTGCCAGCGCTGATCATGGGACTGGATGCCCGCTCCCTACGCACTGGGGCGCAGAGCGTTCTCCAGGACGTGCTGGAAAGTGATGACAATGAACCCGCTCGAGGCGCTGCGGTCCTTTCCAGCATGGCAGAAGCCAATGGACGGCGCACCAATGTGTTCATGCCTTATGCCGACAGGCTTGCAAGACTGGGCCCGTGGTACGTGCAGCTGGCTGCCGAAAGTCTGGGCAAAGATGGCAAAGGCCTAACACCCATTGCAGCCCGCGGCCCCAAGGACCAGCACAGCGCTCTGCAATTGTTCCTCGATGGCCCCAACAACAAGGTGTTTACCATCCTAGCTGACAAACACCCACATGACGGGCCGCAGATCTTTGGGGAACTCGTTAACAAGGAGTTTGCCCATCTGGCCGGCCGCACCATGGGTGAGTTGGTAGAGGCTGAAACCTATGCCCTGCTGAACACCCTAACCGGACATAGACGCCCTGCTCGCCTGTTTGAAGTCGACAAGATTGACGAGCTGAGCATGGGCGCCCTGATGATGCATTTCATGCTCGAGACCATTATTATGGGCAATGTGCTGGCCGTGAACCCGTTCGACCAGCCTGCCGTTGAAGAAGGCAAGAAACTGGCTGCTGACTATCTGCTGAATAAATGACCATTCGCCTGTTACCGGAAGGAACCGTCAATCGCATCGCCGCAGGCGAGGTAATTGAACGGCCTGCCAGCGTGGTGCGCGAGTTGGTCGAAAATGCCATTGATGCAGGGGCTACCCGTATCGACGTGGTGATGACCGAAGGCGGCAAAGAGCTGATCAGTGTCATCGATAATGGCAAGGGCATGAGTACTGACGAGCTGTCGCTTTGCATTGAGCGCCACGCGACCTCCAAATTGCCAGATGATGACCTGCTGGAAATCAACTTCCTCGGCTTTCGCGGCGAGGCCCTGCCCTCCATTGGGTCTGTAAGTAGACTGCAGATCACAACACGGCAAAGGGACAGTGAAAACGCTTGGACCATTAGTGTCGACGGCGGACGCAAACAGGGTCCGGAACCCGCCGCCCAGAACACCGGCACAAAAGTGGAAGTGCGCGACCTGTTCTACGCAACACCTGCCCGCCTGAAATTCCTGAAGACCGAGCGCACAGAGCTCTCCCATGCCAATGACACCCTCAAACGCCTGGCAATGGCCCACCCGGACATTGCATTCAGCCTGTCAGACGGGAACCGGTCCGTCTTCCGCACGACCCAGGCCGGGGGTAATGAGGAAACTGCGCGGCTTGAACGGCTCGCCGCGATATTGGGCACGCCATTTCGCGAAAACGCTGTGCCTATTAACGCGGAGCGCGAAGGCTTTCACCTCAGCGGTTACGCAGGTGTGCCCACCTTCAACAGGGGCAATGCCCAACATCAATATCTGTTCGTCAATGGTCGCGCTGTTCGCGACAAATTGCTGAACGGTGCCGCACGAGGGGCCTATGCAGATTTTTTGGCCCGCAACCGCCACCCCATTGTAGCACTATTCCTGACCTGCGACCCGGCGGAAGTTGACGTCAATGTCCACCCCGCCAAGGCCGAAGTTCGCTTTCGCGACGCAGGACTGGTACGGGGACTGATTGTCAGTGCCCTCAAACATGCACTGGCGGATGCAGGGCACCGGTCTTCGACCACTACAGCCGAGGCCGCTTTAGGGTCCTTCACCGCACAGCCAGGCTATCAAGGTGGTTCGCACAGTCCGGGGCCCATCTATCAGGGCACCAGCCGCAGTCCCAGGCCCAAGGATGGCTCCGGCATGGAAACACCATTTCTGGACTACAACGCCCAGCCTGGTGCCCGCGTTGAACAACCGGCACCCGCCGCACCGACCGAGCCAGCCCCTGACAAATTCCCCATGGGGGCTGCACGAGGGCAACTGCACGAGACATACATTATTTCCCAATCAGCCGATGGGATTGTCATTGTCGACCAGCACGCCGCCCATGAACGCCTTGTCTACGAACGGATGAAGAAGGCATTGGAGCACAGCGGCGTTGCATCGCAGGTATTGTTGTTACCAGAGGTGGTGGAACTGGAACCCGGCCTTGTCGCCAGGCTGGAAGCGCGCGCCGGGCAACTTGCAGAATTGGGCCTTGTGTTGGAAGGGTTTGGCGACGGAGCTGTCATTGTCCGTGAAGTACCGGCCATGCTGGGAGGGTGCAATATTAAGGGGCTGGTACGAGACCTTGCAGATGACGTCGCCGAGTTCGACGAGGCCCTGAGCCTGAAGGAACGGCTGGAAGACGTGTGTTCCACCATGGCTTGCCATGGCAGCGTACGGGCCGGCCGACGCCTGACAGTGGCCGAGATGAATGCCCTGATGCGGGAAATGGAGGTGACCCCTCATTCAGGCCAGTGCAACCACGGTCGCCCAACCTTTGTGGAACTGAAACTTTCAGATATTGAGCGGCTATTCGGTCGTCGCTGACGTATTTCGAGTACGGGATCGCAGATTCTCTCGGGCCGCAAATTCTTCCGCAGCTTCAATCGCAGCACCCAGATAGAACGCCATTTCATCGGCACCCATATCGGCTGAGTCCTTTTTTAGGGTCGCAATGATTTCCGTCGTGCCCTCAATGGTTTCAACCATCTTTTTTGTCATGGCTACGCGTTTCCCGGCCTAACACAGGAAAATACACTTAATAGTTGTTTTTCTGAAAACTATATAACTATAAAGTTATATCGGCGAGAACGCTACTCCGCAAGAAAAAAGAGAGTTACTCTTACATCACTCCATTTCCAGTTGTTTTCTTCCTGCATCGCATCGGGAACCGACAGGGTTTCTTTTGAAGATGTTTCCAGTAACACCCAAGTTTCCGGGTCGATCCAGCCCTGCAAATGAGCCTGTTCTATCGCAGGAACCCCCAATCCCTTTCCATATGGCGGGTCTGCAAACACCAAGGAACAGGGTTGCGAGGCCACGGGCAACCGGCGGGCGTCCACACGAATGAAACGGCAGGCATCAAGCACCCCCAGGGACTCCGCATTGGCCTTTGCCAGCGTCAAAGAGGCGGGGTGCTGGTCAACAAAGGTGACATGGGCGGCACCCCTGGAAAGAGCCTCGAGGCCAAAGGCGCCAGTACCAGCAAACATGTCCAGCACGTGGCAACCCGTCAAAACATCGTCTTTTGCGTGGCTAAGGATATTGAACAGGGACTCCCGCACACGATCTGTCGTCGGCCGGATGCGGTTGTCACGCGGTGCCTGCAACCGCCTGCCCTTGAACTGCCCGCCGACGATCCGCATGGTTATGTCAGCCCAAATTCAGCCGCCTTCTTGCCCAACTGCTGACGCAGCATGGCGCGTGGCACTTCGCGAACAGCCCCTGCGGGCAACTTACCGAGCTGGAACGGCCCGAAGGATGTCCGCAACAGACGATTCACCTGTACACCGGCAAATTCCATGAGCCGTCGCACTTCGCGATTCTTGCCCTCACGCAGTACAAGCGCGTACCAGCGGTTTGACCGCCCGGCACTTTCTTCTTCCTCCAGGTCGACAGCCCCATAGCGGATCCCATCCACCGTGGCACCCTTGCGAATCTGCTCCATCCTTTTGGAATCAGGCCGACCGTGCCCGCGGACCCGATAGTGCCGCTTCCAGCCCGTGCTTGGTTTCTCCAAATATTGTGCAAGCCCGCCATGATTGGTGAGCAACAACAACCCTTCGGAGTTAATGTCGAGCCGCCCGACCGAAATAACCCGCGGCATGTCTTTCGGCAGGACATCAAAGACTGTCTCGCGCCCCTGCGGGTCGCCATGGGACACAATCAGCCCGACCGGCTTGTGATATAGCCACACGCGGGTTGGCTCGGCCTCATCAACAGGCTGACCATCGACCGTGATGCCGCTTGTCGTTGTCACCAGCGTTGCCGGGGTATCCAGCACTTTGCCATCAACGGCAATACGTCCTTCTTCGATCATGCGCTCAACGCCACGGCGGGACGCAACACCAGCACGCGCCAGGATCTTGGCAATGCGTTCGCTTTTCCGGTCCGGCGCAGCATCTGTACCCGCAGGTTTGTTTTTCTTTTGGCTCATAGGCCCAAAATCAGATTTTGTGCCCTGCGGGTCAAGCTGTGATAGCCTGTCGGCATGGAAAAAGATTTTATGCAGCAGGCGCTTCTCGAAGCACAAGCAGCAGCAGAGCGTGAAGAAGTCCCGGTCGGCGCCATTATTGTGGACGCCGATGGCGCCATCATTGCAAGGGCCGGCAACCAGGTTTTAGCAGACCACGACCCGACCGCTCATGCCGAACTTTTAGCCATCCGGGCTGCTGCGCACACCCTTGGCAGCGAGCGGCTGACGGGTTGCGACCTCTATGTCACTCTTGAGCCCTGCCCCATGTGCGCCCAGGCAATTTCTTTCGCCCGCATTCGCCGACTTTATTATGGGGCGGCTGATCCAAAAGGCGGTGGAGTCGACAATGGACCATCGCTTTACAATCAGCCAACATGTCACCACGAACCGGAGGTCTATGGCGGGATGCGAGAAACAGAGGCAGCAGCGTTGTTGCAGCACTTCTTTCAATCCAGGAGGCAAACTTCATGATGGATGAAAACAGCATCGAAAGCGTGTTGGTGATGATCCTGCAATTCATCGACGCGCACATTTTCAACCTGCCGAACCTACTGCAGATCGCGTCAATCATCGCCATGTTCTTTGCCGCCAAATTATTGGCGGATCGAGTAAAAGCCGCATTTACATCTGGCGCAATCCTTCCCGCCTGGCTGGAACAGGCCCAGGAATGGCT
>JAURPT010000180.1 GCA_030836535.1 Alphaproteobacteria bacterium | reverse complement strand
CTGGTCAGCCAGGTCATGGTGTCGTTCTCTCCCCCATCGCCTAATCGTGGGCTATCTGCTTCCATTTCGCCAACAAATTGAGGAAATGAGGAATCTTTTTGCCCGCCGGTGCGATTGTTATTCTATAACAGACGCCAAACCGGCGAACCAGCTACTCGGAACACTAGGCCATGTTTGTCCTGATCGACAATTACGACAGCTTTACCTACAACCTCTTCCACTATTTGGGTGAGTTGGGGGCCGATATTGTCGTCCATCGCAACGACCAGATCACGGTGGATGAACTGATTGAGATACAGCCGGAAGGCATCATCCTGTCACCTGGCCCCTGCACGCCCGACGATGCAGGTATTTGCCTTGAAGTGGTGGAACGCTGTGCCGGCCAGATACCTATTTTAGGCGTGTGCCTGGGGCATCAGTCAATTGCGCAGGCTATGGGCGGCAAGGTCATTCGTGCCCCTTATTTGATGCATGGTAAAATCAGCCATATGAAGCATGACGGCAAAGGTCTCTTTGCCGGCCTGCCCGATGACTTTGAGGCCACACGGTATCACTCCCTGATTGCAGAGAAAGAAAGCCTGCCGGACTGCCTGGAAATCACCGCCGTGACCGGAGACGGCCTGATTATGGGTGTCTCTCATAAGGAGTTCGAAGTGCATGGTCTGCAGTTCCACCCGGAGAGCATTGCCTCCCAGCATGGCCACGATCTACTGCGCAATTTCCTGATACGGGCTGGTTTCACCCCGACCGAAAAGGCAGCCTGATGACTATGCAGGAAATTTTGAACTTGGTCGCGACGGGCCAGGCGCTTACTGAAGCGCAGGCGGAAGCCGCCTTCAATATCATGATGAATGGCGACGCCACGCCGACCCAGATTGGTGCTTTTCTCATGGGTTTGCGTCTGCGCGGCGAGACGGTTGCTGAAATTACCGCTGGTGCGCGTGTCATGCGCGATAAAGCCACCAAGATTGCTGCTCCGGAAAAGGCCATTGATACCTGTGGCACGGGCGGAGATGCGTCGGGGACCTATAACATCTCCACAGCTGTAGCCATTGTGGTCGCCAGCCTGGGAGTTCCCGTGGCCAAACACGGCAATCGTGCATTGTCTTCCAAATCTGGTTCGGCAGAAGTGCTGGCGCAGTTGGGTGTGAATATTGAAGCCGAACATGCTTTTGTTGAGCAGTGCCTTGCTGATGCCGGTATCTGTTTCATGATGGCCCCGCGGCATCATGGTGCCATGCGCCATGTTGGCCCCAGCCGTGTTGAGATGGGTATGCGTACTATCTTCAACCTTCTGGGTCCCCTGTCGAACCCTGCCGGTGCCAAGCGCCAGCTGATCGGTGTGTTCGATGCTGCCTGGGTAACACCCATGGCGGAAGTGTTGCGGCAGCTTGAGTCTGAAAAGGTCTGGGTTGTCCATGGCTCTGACGGTTTGGATGAGCTAACCACAACAGGACCAACAATTGTGGCCGAGCTGGACAAGGGCGCGATCACGCAGTTTGAAGTTTCACCGGAGGATGCAGGCCTGCCAATTGCAGACCCGAAAGATCTGATCGGTGGAGACCCGGAAGAAAATGCTGCCGCCCTGCGCGCCCTGCTTGATGGTCAGCAGAGTGCCTATCGTGACATTGTGCTGCTCAATGCCGCTGCTGCTTTGTTGGTGGCTGAGAAGGTATCTTCGCTGGCTGAGGGGGCTCAAGTCGCTGCAGACGCCATTGATAGCGGCAAGGCTGCTGAGAAATTGGCGCAATTGGCTGCTGTGTCACAAGGGGCATAGAGACCATGAGCAATGTTCTTGAAGAAATCTGTGCCCGCAAGCTGGAGCATATAGCCGAGCGCAAGCAGACCGTCTCGCACGACGGGCTGGAAGGTGCGCTTGCTTTGGCCTCACCTGTTCGTGGTTTTGCGCAGCATTTGCGAGACAAAGTGGATGGCGGCGGAATCGGTCTGATTGCGGAAATCAAGAAAGCAAGTCCCAGCAAGGGGTTGATCCGGGAAGACTTTGACCCCCCTGCCCTGGCCAAGGCCTATGAAGAAGGCGGCGCGACTTGCCTCTCTGTCTTGACGGATATTCCCTATTTCCAGGGTGATGACAGCTACCTCGTGCTGGCACAGCGCAGCGTTTCATTGCCGCTGCTTCGTAAGGACTTCATGCTAGACCCGTATCAGATCACCGAAGCTCGTGTGCTGGGTGCGGACTGCATTCTGTTGATCATGGCCTGCCTTGAGGACAGCCAGGCCAAGGAACTGGCGGACAGAGCTAAAGAACTGGGCATGGACGTGTTGGTAGAGGTGCATGATGCACCCGAGTTGGGACGGGCGATGAATGTCGGTGGCACCATACTGGGTGTCAATAATCGTAATCTGAAGACCATGGTGACAAGTCTTCAGACAACGCGTGATCTGGCAGCGCTGGCACCATCAGATACGCTCCTGGTCTGCGAAAGCGGTATTGGCTCGCATGCTGATATCGCTGGGATGCGTGAACATGGTGTACATTGCTTCCTGGTGGGTGAATCGCTCATGCTTCAGGACGATGTCACCCAGGCTACCAAGCAATTATTGGGGGCATAACATTGGCTGAGTTTACCCATTTTGACCATAAGGGCGACGCCAGCATGGTTGATGTTGGCGACAAGGATGTCACCAAGCGGGTCGCTATTGCCAAAGGCCGCGTGCATATGAACGCAGAGACTCTGCAGATGATCCAGCAGGGTGATCATAAAAAGGGTGATGTACTGGCTGTTGCGCGTCTGGCTGGCATCATGGCCGCCAAGAAGACGTCGGATCTTATTCCTCTGTGCCACCCCCTGGCCCTCGACAAAGTCGCTGTCGAGCTAGACTGTAATGCCGAAGAGTGCTGCGTAGAAATCGAAGCAACGGCGTCGCTCAGTGGCCGTACAGGTATTGAGATGGAAGCGCTGACGGCTGTGACTGTTGCCGGGCTCACCGTCTATGACATGTGCAAGGCCGTTGATAAAGGCATGCAAATTGACGCTGTGCGGCTTGTGCATAAGTCTGGCGGCAAATCCGGTACGTTTGAGGCAGAATAACCATGATCAGTGTTGAAGAGGCGCTGGAGCGCATTCTCTCCAAGGGATCAATTACCGACATCGAAGAATTGCCGCTCAATCAGTGCCTGGGTCGAATTCTGGCACAGGACATCACCTCTCGCCGCACCCAGCCTCCACAAGCCGTCTCAGCCATGGACGGCTATGCCCTGCGCGTAGAGTATGCCGTAGAAGGCAATAGCGTTATCCGTGTAGGCGAAGCCCCGGCTGGTGGCTCCTATGATGGCGTCGTCAACGCTGGTGAAACGGTTCGTATTTTCACCGGTGGCCCCGTACCCGCGGGTGCGGACGCCATTGTGCTGCAGGAAGATGTCGAGATTGCCGATGATGGCGCTATCATCATTGGTGAGACAGCCAAAAAGGACCAACACATCCGCCCCGCGGGCGTCGACTTCAAGGAAGGTGACGTGCTGCTGGAAGCCGGTCGACAGATTTCTGCGGCCGATGTTGGGCTTTTAGCCTCTATGGACTGGCCGCTAGTACCCGCGCGCCGGCGGCCGAAAGTGGCCATTTTGGCAACAGGTGACGAACTTGTGCTGCCCGGCGAACCTCTGGGGCCAAACCAGATTGTCAGCTCCAACTCCTTCGCTTTGGCTTCTCTCGTCGAACAGGCTGGCGGTGAAGCACTGGATCTGGGCATCGCCAAAGATGTCCTGGATGACATCAAGGCAAAGACGGCACTGGCCGCAGATTGCGACATACTGGTAACCGTCGGTGGCGCGTCTGTTGGAGAGCGTGACCTCGTGCAGCATGCGCTTGGTGAAATGGGGCTGACCCTAGACTTCTGGAAAATCGCCATGCGCCCTGGCAAGCCCTTGATCTTTGGGGAACTGGGCGAGCAGCTGATGATTGGGTTACCCGGTAATCCGGTGTCGGCCATGGTTTGCGCCACGCTGTATTTGGCGCCGTTGATCCGCTCCATGCTGGGAATGAACACCCCATCATTACCGATCAGCCAGGCGCGTTTAGGCGCGCCACTAAAGGCCAACAAAGCGCGGCAGGATTATATGCGGGCTACTCTTGAACCGCAGGAAGACGGCACGCTGAATGTCACCCCCTTTGACCTGCAGGATAGTTCCGTCCTGTCTCTCTTTGCCCACGCAGACGCCCTGATTATTCGACCACCTCATGCCGAGGAAGCCGCAGCTGGTGATATGGTACCCATCATCCGACTGCGATAAGGGTTGACCCAAAAACAGAACTAAAGTAGAACATTTGTCCATACTTTGTTCTCATTCGAGTATTCGCGCTCGATGGGATCGTTAATGGGTTATCTCTTCAAGGGGGGATAGAATGCTTACACGCAAACAGCACGACCTGCTGCTCTTTATTCATCAACATCTTGAAAAGACGGGTATTTCACCTTCATTTGAAGAAATGAAGGAAGCGCTGGACCTCAAGTCCAAGTCCGGTATTCATCGTCTTGTCTCAGCATTGGAAGAGCGGGGCTATTTGCGGCGCTTGAAGAACCGTGCCCGTGCATTGGAAATCTTGAAGCTGCCGGGTGAGGAAGAACAACAGCGGCCACAACCGACTGCCGCTGATCGCAATATCATAGCGCCAAACTTTGGTGAATCTGTGCCCGCAGGCAGCATGAATGACGCCCCTGCCGGTGTTGTTACGCTGCCCCTGCATGGTGCCATCGCTGCTGGTACGCCGATTGAAGCACTGCAGAACAATGATCGGAGTGTTGATTACCCTGAGGCCATGTTGGGCCGTGGCACCCATTATGCGCTAGAAGTCGCTGGTGACTCGATGATTGATGCCGGTATTCACGATGGCGATACGGTGATTATCGAGCAGTGTGATACCGCCCACAATGGCGAGATTATTGTCGCCCTTGTTGATGAGGAAGAAGCAACCCTCAAGAAGCTACGCCGCAAGGGGCAGTCAATTGCACTGGAAGCAGCCAATCCAGACTATGAAACCAGGATTTTTGGGCCAGACCGTGTGCGCATTCAGGGGCGTCTTGTCGGGTTAGTCCGACAGTACTGAATGATCGGTTAGCCGATTACCTGGAAAAGAAGACCATAAACGGCGGCCTTGTATCTGGGCCGCCGTTTTTATGTACAAGCCTTCGTCTGTTAGCCAGAGGGCGTGGGCCCCTTCCCGCCGCAGGTCGAACCGATCAACGGTATAGGTCGCCTGTTGGCACTGCCAACCCAGTGGTACAAGACTGATGACGACATCTGCTCGGCCACAATCTTCGGCAATTGCGATTTCCGAGTTGATGATAGCCGCAGTCATAGCCGCGGATTCCGGTCTGAAAATGCATCCAACGCTGTCGCATGTCAGCGCACTGGTGTTTTCATCAAATTCGTTGATGCGTCGTGCCTCTTCCAGGCCGAGATGTTCCAGCCACGTATTGCCTGCGCGTCGTCCAGCCTGGCGGGAGGATAGAACCAAAGAACCGTCGGACATCCTGACGCCAAAGACCTTGGCATCTCCGTCCACCAAAATGTCTGGTGAGGATGCCATGAACCATCCGAGACAACCGATACCGACGAGCAGAGCACCTACATGGCGGATTCTACCGCGCCACAGGCACCACCAGACACTGCCTATGGTGGCCACAACGAATGCTTCCATCGGTAAGGCGGGCAACAACAGAACAGACGCTGACCAATCGTGGACAGAGGCTGCTGACCACAAGATGGCTTCATTACCCCACGTCATAGCGGTAAGTCCCAAGCTCTCCAGGCTGAAAGGCATCAGAGCAAATGTCAGAATGGCCATGGGCATCACCCATAGAGACATGACCGGCACTGCAACCATGTTGGCGACCAGGCCATAATTGGCAAACATATTGAAGTGGTAGGCTGCGATAAAGCCGGTCGAAAAACCGGCAATCAGGCTGGTTGCTGCCACACCGCCTAAATAGACCCCTGTTGAGCGAAGGACCGATCTGCGCCTGTTCACCAGGAAGTTCTTACCACGCATAGTCTCGTAAAAGGCTACGAGGGAAACTACGGCAGCAAATGACATCTGGAAGCTGACATTCATCAGCAT
>JAURPT010000179.1 GCA_030836535.1 Alphaproteobacteria bacterium | reverse complement strand
GTGGTTTCAGAGTTTGAGCGCTCAATGATCTCCGAGAGGGTGAAATTGGGGCTGCGCCGGGCTAAGGCTTCGGGAAAGAAGCTGGGGCAGCCTTCCAAAATGTCTGACGAGCTGATCCAACAGGTTTGGCTGCTACAGGATCAAGGTTTCGGCTTGAAGCACATCACTGCTCAGATGCCGGTATCTCGATCAACAATTTACAAAATAATGAATATGAGATGAAAGCATGAATGAACAGGAATACAAAGCATATGACGACTACCATGATCTCCGAGGAAATGGCGATATCGTAATCTACAAACGGCGCCAACATAAGCATCCGCGCTGGAATGTGCGTGTGAAAGTGCATGGGCAAGTCGGATATGTAACTAAATCATGTAGAACAATGGACTTTGAAGCAGCAAAGCGATTTAGCGAAGATCTGTATTACGAATTAGAGGGACGTTCCCGACGCGGTGAATCTATTAACGGTTTATTATCGGTCGACAGGACAAGAATAGCCGTAAGGCTTCCAATGGTTTCAGGCTACGATAGCGGGCGCTGGTCACGACTATAACTAATGCCACATTTAAGTGAAGAGCACCCAGAAGGTAAGCTGTTCGTGAAGAGTAATAATTAACTGAGCTAAATCTAGTAGTTAAGTGGTGATCCCGGCGCGATTCGAACGCGCGACCCCAAAATTAGGAATTTTGTGCTCTATCCGGCTGAGCTACGGGACCAAATCATTTGACCTACCCCAAGTACCATAAGTTTATGCTTCTGGAGAAGCGTCTATTTGTAAATGCCTGAGGACTTTATGGATTGCTTGAAGTTTTTGTTCACTAGCTCTTTATGTATTGTGCGGTGAATAAGCGATCGGATGATTGCCCGCCGGCTCTTTTCAATGCCTGGACGAAAGGGTGTGAGAATATGATATTGTACTTTGGTATAGCGTGGTGTTGAACCCAATGGATTGGATTTGCATTGACTACATATAATACTGGATCAGATGCCGCCAATACTATCGTTAGGGCATTCCTGACAAAGGTAGGCGAGTTTTACTTAGAGCAGACTTTTAATACTGGAAATGGAAAGGGAAAGGCGGAATGGCTGAGGGTTCAGACAGAATCTTTCAACTCAAAGTGCGCGTATTGCGGTGAGGAGCACCAAAAACTTACTATTGAACATTTGATAATGTTCAACCGATCTGAATGTGGACTGCATCATCCCGGGAATATCGTTCCATGCTGCTCAAAGTGTAACAAGCGCCAGAGAGATGCTGACGGAAATTATCTCAGTTGGCAGGAACATTTGCTTAGCGTTTGTGAAAACATAGATGAATATAAGGAGAGGCGGCGCCGAATTGTAAAGCACATAGAAACCGAGCAATACCCGAAGCTTACGGAAGACGAAGTGAATGCTCTCAAAGCAATTGCCAATCACCTTTACAGCTCCACCAAATCAGAGTTGGATAAGTCGCTTGCGTTGTATAAGGAAATTGACGCCACTCTAGTTAATCGCAGATGATCGGTGGCTAATAGTGACCTCAGAGAAATTTCAGCATTTAAGTGATTTTGTCCAAAATCGAATGCAGATGTCTCACATCTACCAACCCGTAATGTTGATCGAGTTGCTTCGAAATGGGGGGGCTGCCTCTGTTGATGAGATAGCTAAGTCACTCCTAGAGTATGATGTATCACAAGTTGAATACTACGAACGAATAACCAAGAATATGGTCGGAAAAGTCCTTACTTCTAAGGGTAATCTAGTCGAAAAGGTTAAGACTGGTGGCAGAGTAGGCGGCTACAGAATTCCAGACGCAAACACGTTGACCGCCGAGGAGGTGGAGAATCTCATCTCACTATGTATGACGCGTATCGATCAATTCATAGAGAAACGTGGGGACGGAATATGGTCGCATCGTAGGAAGTCAGCAGGCTACATTTCTGGAACTATTCGGTACGAGGTTCTTAAGCGTGCTAAGTTTAGATGTGAATTGTGTGGTATTTCGGCAAATGAAAAAGCTCTTGAGGTTGATCACATCGTTCCCAGGAGTAGGGGTGGTCGCGACGATATCACCAACTTTCAGGCACTCTGTTATTCTTGTAACGCGATGAAGCGGGATCGTGATGACACTGATTTTCGAAATATTGCTAATACTTATAGTGACCGAAAAGAAGAGTGCCTATTTTGCGACCTACAGTCGGGCGACAAGGGGCGTATTCTAATAGAGAACGAGCTCTGCTATGCAATTTTTGATGGTTACCCTGTAACGAGTTTACACACGCTTATAATCCCTAAGCGACATGTGCCGAGCTATTTTGAACTCTATCAGCCCGAACTCAATGCGATTCACGCATTGCTGAACGAAATGAAAACCAACATTGAGACTGAGGACGATAGCGTCACGGGATTCAATATTGGCATTAATGGAGGTGAGGATGCGGGTCAAACTATTTTCCATTGCCACGTTCACCTCATTCCTCGACGAAAAGGCGATATAGAGGACCCTAGAGGTGGCGTGCGTGGGGTAATTCCGGCAAAGCAGTCCTATTAGTCTTAGCTAGGCGTGGACATTACTTCGCCGCAGAATCTACCAGAAATATTTTTTACCAATGATTTACCTGAAATTAATATCCTAAATAGAATAATAATTTCAATATGTTATGGTAGATATCTATATTGGGAATCTGTCGCTCTATCCACCTGAGCTACGGGGCCATTCAACAAAAACAATATATTAAAGAAACTACTAATCATCCGAACAAGTCTTCAGACACCCTTGGGTCGTACTATATTTTGCGCGTTGCTCCTGGTGCCTTGGCAGAATTGAATGATGGCTAACTTAGTACGGTGCTCGTGTCCAGTATAGTATCTGGCCAAATCAATACTTTGGTGGTCGGGAATGCTGAGCATGGTATTATCAGAGGAAAAGGCAGTGAGCTCGGCATCAGTACTCAGTCGCTTCTCTTTTCAATAGGACGCCCTGCAAAGTGACAAAAATAGCCATCACCGGCGCCAATAGCAGTGTTGGTGTCAATTTGTTGAGAACGATTGTCAGAGACACTCCGTTCGACGTGATAGCGGGGATAAGGTCCGAAAAGGCGAGCGTGACCCTGCCGACATCTCCGCGCATTGAACCCCGTATAATTTCTTATGACAATGCTGCCAGTCTCGCGAGTTCCTTGGCCGACGCCGATGTCGTCGTGCATTTGGCAGGGATACTCATTGAGACCAAGCATTCAAAATACATCAACAGCAATATAGACGCGACGACGGTAGCGGTGGCTGCAGCAAAAAACATTGGCGCCAAGCATTTTGTCCTGGTCAGTGTCGTCGGCGCTGATGCCCAGTCTGAAAATGCGTATTTCGCGTCAAAGGGCTTGGCTGAGGTAGCAGTCAAACAAGGCGGTGTCCCTGCCAATATCATCCGCACGCCAATTTTGCTCGGTGGAAATACGGCAGGTGCGCAAGCCCTGGTGAATGCTGCAAAGAAAACAAAAGCCAACGTGTTAGGGGGCGGAAACTACACAGTTCGACCCCTGGATGTTGACGATTTAAGCACAGCGATATTGCATTGTTTTGAGAATATGGACGGCCACTCGAAACAACGCCCGCAAGTCGCAGTACACGAATTAGCGGGGCCTGAATCTATAACTTATCGCAGGCTCATTGAGCTTGTGGCGAGGATGATGGGGAACGAGGTCGCGATTAGATCCGTACCTATATGGTTGGCAAAATTAGCGGCGAGGTTGAAAGGCCTGTTGCGAAGCGGGGGTGTCACGCCAACGGTTATTGATGTTATCACTGCTGATGAAATCATTGCCGTTAATGCGGACATCGATCTGCGGCTGACGCTCACACCGCTTGAAACAACAGTGAGAAAAATATTGGAGCAAAGGTGAGTATCAATGGCTAGTGACAAGGATAGTATGCCCACTCAAGCCAAGAAGCCCAATAGCATTGGGCGTATTGTGTTTGTAGTGCTGACGGTACTGTGCTTTGCCTATCTCTACTATCGCCTCAATGGTGCTGCCCTGCGCGAAGGCTTGTCACTGCTGGACTATATGGCTCAGGTGTTTGCAACGGTTGATTGGGTGCCCTGGTTGTTCCTGATGGTCGGCTACTCAATATACTATTTTTGTATTGATACACTGGTCGTCACCAAAGCGCTGAACTGGTTTATCGCCGATATCAAATTCCGGGACATCATGCCCATTCGGGCCAGCGCCTATATTATTTCGCTATTCAATGAGCAAATTGGCAAGGGTGCCATGGCCTATTACCTCAACAAACGGCATGAAACACCGGGTTGGGAAGTGGGGTCGGTCATGCTGTTAATTATGTTTTGCGAAGTGTTCTATCTATTGGTCTGGGCGATCATCGGCTATGCCATTGGTCGAGATTCGTTGCCCGCAGTATTCGGATTAATTCCCTATATCGCGATTGGCGCATCATTGGTTCTCATCCTTTGGATAAGTTACTTTCAGGGTCGAATTCTCTCCAGCAACACATTCCGGGACCGACGTATATTCCACGCTTTTCGACAGGCAAAGCCGTGGCACTACGGCGCATTCTTTCTATTGAGATCGCCAGCGCTACTCGGTGCCATCGTCGTTTATGCGGTCGCCCTCAATTTATTCGGCGTGGATGCATCCTTCATGATGATCATGCCTTATCTGCCGGTCATTTTCTTTGCGGCGGCAGTGCCAACGCCAATGCGCGCGGCGGCCATTACATTGTGGGTCATATTGTTCCCTGACAATGAGGGGCAGATGGCGGCATTCGGTTTCGTCCAACATAATTTCTTTATCTTGTTCAACGCCGCCATTGGCTTGGTGTTTTGGCGTCGTGCCCAACAAGAGTTGTTCAGCAGGTAATGGCTAATCTGTTAACTGTTCTTCGGCTGTTGATGGCTGTACCGGTTGCCTGGTCTATCATTGACCCGCAGTTCATTCCCCCTTGGTTGTTGCTGTTGCTGTTGGTTCTGGCCATAGCCAGCGATTTATTGGATGGCATCGTTGCCAGGAAGCGCAAGACAGCCTCCGCCCAGGGTCAGCTACTCGACCATACGGCCGACTTTTTGTTTGTTGTGAGTGGGTTGGCAGCGGCTGCCTATGCACAATTGGTGCCCGTCCTTCTACCAATGCTCATTGCAGTAGCTTTTACCCAATATGTTCTCGACTCTCGCTTCCTGTTTAAACAAAAACATCTGCGCCTGAGGCTTCTCGGACGCTGGAACGGTATTCTGTATTTCGTGCCTATCGTCCTGATAGCCGTCTCCAGATTGGCGTTTGTTGCGCCAGGTGAACAGGTGTTGCTCCAACTGATAACCATCTTTGGGTATGGCCTGATCCTGTCAACCTTGGCGTCTATTGTTGATCGGGCATTTGCGGTAATTACATCAGCCAACTCGCCGTAATGTTCCAGTGATGGAAAAGATCCCGTGAGTAGACTAATATTCACGACCACTCTAAGTGATCCCGGCAAGATCAATCTCCATTATGGAAGGTACATAGTATGAATGGATGGGAAGTACTGCGCGAGAACCTGAAGCTTCGCCCCTGGTGGATGAACCTCCTGATGTTCTTCTGCATCTATATGACAATTATTTATCTGCCCTGGGATATGTTCGTTAAACCTTTGGCCGTGGACGAGGAAGTTTGGTTCGGCGTTACATTGCGCGGGTGGGCCGCCAAAGCGACCGAGCCTTTTCACTGGCTGGTTTATGGCGCCGGCATGGTGGGCTTCTGGAAAATGCGCCCCTGGATGCATCCCTGGGCCAGCCTTTATGTGGTGCAAATTGCCATCAGCATGTTTGTTTGGCAGTTCCTCGACGAGCGTGGCAGCGATTCAATCATTGGCGGTCTCGCTGGTGCTGTACCATTTATCCTACTCGCTATTGTGCTGTGGCGGTCTAAGGAGAAATTTAACAATCCTGCCCCAAGCAAAGACTAGGCAGTTGGAAGAAAAAATTGACGAAACCCATTGCTTTGCTAGGAATGAGTTAGCCGCAAATTGCTCAACCAACTGAAGTCTTTAGCGAACAGGCTACCGGTACTGCGTTTCCTGACGCGTGGGCCGTATCTATTTATGGTCCAACAGGCAAACAAGCCGAAATGGCGGAGGCTGGCGAGAGAGGCCGAAATTCGCCTGGAACTGGGGTCGGGTGCCGTGACGGGTGAAGGCGGCTGGACGACCGTTGACATGGTGGGTGCTGATATTCGCCATGACCTGCGCCGAGGTATCCCGCTTGCTGACAATTCTGTGGAAGCGATCTACTCGTCTCATCTGCTCGAGCATATCCCCTATCCGCAACTGATCCCTTTTCTGGAGGAATGTCACCGGGTGCTGAAACCCGGCGGCACATTCTCGGTCTGTGTGCCGAATGCGGGGAAGTATATTAAAGCCTATGTCACCGGGGAGAGTGCCATGAACGATTTGGACCTGCATGAACCGGGCCTGACAGAGACGGGCTCACGCATCGATCAGGTAAACTACATTGCCTATATGGGCGGCATCCATGCATACATGTTTGATGAGGAAAACCTCGTCAAGACATTGGCCAAGGGAGGATTCCAAAAGGCGCAATTGCGCCCATTCGACCCGGCGCTGGATCGCGCCGAGCGGGATTATGAATCCATCTACGCGGTGGCGACGAAGTAGCCCTACATGGTTACGTTGATCTGCCCGCCATCCATCAGCACGTTCTGGCCGGCCATATAGCCAACATATTGGCTGCACAGGAAGGCGCACATGGCACCGAATTCTGCCGGGTCGCCAAAGCGCCCTGCGGGAATTTGTGCGGTGAAGTCCTCGGAGACATCATCCAATTCCTGCCCCGTCTGCTCTGCAGTCGCACGCATAGGCGCCAGTAGGCGGTCGGTGGCAAACATGCCGGGCAGCAGGTTGTTGATGATCACATTGTGTTGGGCGACTTCGCGTGACAGCCCGGCAATAAAGCCGGTCAGACCGGCGCGGGCGCCGTTGGAAAGGCCCAGGATCGAGATCGGTGCCTTCACCGAGCTGGACGTCACATTGACGATGCGGCCAAAGCCGCGCTCAATCATGCCGTCGATGGTGGCCTTGATCATCTCGATTGTGGCCAGCATGTTGGCATCAAGAGCAGAAATCCAGTCATCGCGAGTCCAGTCGCGGAAATTACCCGGGGGCGGACCACCGCAATTATTCACCAAAATGTCCGGCTCGGGGCAGGCGGCCAGAATAGCCTGGCGGCCTTCCTCGGTTGCCACATCAGCAATGACGGTGGTGACGGTAACATCCGTTTCTGCGCGAATTTCTTCGGCGGCTGCTTCCAGCACGTCTGCCGTGCGGGCGGAAATCACCAGGTTCACACCTTCACGCGCCAGGGCGAGTGCGCTTGCTTTGCCGAGGCCTTTTGAAGCAGCGTTGACGATGGCCGTACGGCCTTTGATGCCAAGATCCATTATGAGTACTCCTCAATCCTTTGCAGATCATATAGCCTGCCCGGATGCGGCAAAGAAAGTACCAATTGGGCAGTGAACGGGCATTCCAGGCTATATGGTTTGGTCTCCTGCTGCTTTTACTGGTCACGCCTCTCCCTGTACTGGCCGAACCTGATTATCCGGCCCTCCCCATTGAAGGGCTTACAGAGGGTGAACCCGCGACGGTGATCGAGGTAACGGACGGCGACACACTGACGCTAGATGATGGCCGGGTTCTGGCGCATCTGCAGCGCGATGACGGCATCTGGCTGCAGGGTGCGCTATTGCAGGCTGGACTGGCGCGCACCTACTCCTTTGCAGATAACACGGCGCTGGTCGCGGAGATGCTGGCGCTGGAGCAGGCTGCGAGAAATGATCATCGGCAGATGTGGGGGCGTTCCTATTATGCCATTCGGGCGGCCAGCGGCGTAGGGCCCTATGAAGGGTCTTTCCAGCTGGTTGAAGGTATTGTGTTGGATGTGGCGCGGGTGCGGGGGCGCACCTTCCTTAACTTTGGGTCGGACTATCGCACCGACTTTACAGTGCTGGTGCCCTCCAAGGTGCGGCGCGCCTTCGAGAAAGCAGGTCAGCCGCTGAAGGCGTTGAAAGGGCAGGTGGTGCGTGTTCGAGGCTGGGTGAAGGAGTGGAATGGCGCCATGATCGAGCTGACCCATATGGAGCAACTGGAACGCCTAAGTTCGGATGAAGCCGCGCCATAAAAAAAAGCCCGCCCCAAGGGCAGGCTTTTCTGTTCTCTGTTGCGGCAGCTTGATCAGGCGGCCTCGCGAATGGTCTTTTCCAGCTTGTCGATAGCTGTTTCTTCGTCGATTTTCTCAACGGCGGCCAGCTCGCGCGCCAGACGGCCAATGGCAGATTCGTAAATCTGGCGTTCACTGTAAGACTGTTCCGGCTGCTCCTCTGTGCGGTACAGGTCGCGTACAACTTCCGCAATAGAGATCGGGTCGCCGGAGTTGATCTTGGCTTCATATTCCTGGGCGCGGCGGCTCCACATGGTGCGCTTGACCCGGGCCCGCCCCTGCAGGGTTGTGAAGGCTTCCTTCATGGTCTCAGCAGAAGACAGAGAGCGCAGGCTCAGCTGTTCCACCTTCTGGAGGGGGACGCGAAGGGTCATCTTTTCTTTTTCGAAGCTGATGACATAAAGCTCTAGGTCGAACCCGGCGATGGTGTCGGATTCAATGCTGGTGACCTTACCGACACCATGTGTCGGATAGACGATATATTCACCCTTACGGAATTTCTTCATAGCTTTTTTGGCAGCCATTCTCTCTCTCGCGTAAAGTCCGCTCTCTCCGGATCAGGGCCAGCGTAGCCAGATCACGAAGCGGTTCGTTTTCCATTTCTGTTACGTGGTAGGCTACGTTTTCGTGACCAAAGCGTCTCATTCAATCAAGCGAGGACCCGCTTTCACATATTTCACGTAAGGTGCAGCCCAAGCACCACCGTCAGCGCAATTATGCACTGCTGCATGTCACATATCACAAAACTGTAACAAAAGCACCCCCCAAAGAAATTGGGGGGTGTCAGCCTCACCAGGAGAGGAAATTCTGTCTGCCGCCAGTGGCTTAGCCGGGCTGACGGGAACTTCTAGCCAGGGTTGGCGCTGAAGTACTTTTCGAACTTGCCTTCTTCGTCTTTGACGTCGTCGGCACCTTCCAGCATGTCCTTCTTCTCGGTGAGATTAGGCCAGTCAGCGGAATATTTGGTGTTCAGTTCCAGCCACTGTTCCATGCCATCTTCGGTATCCGGTACGATGGCTTCTGCCGGGCATTCCGGTTCGCAAACACCGCAGTCGATGCATTCGTCCGGATTGATGACCAGCATGTTTTCCCCTTCATAGAAGCAGTCCACCGGGCATACTTCGACGCAGTCGGTGTACTTGCACTTGATGCAGGCTTCCGTAACGATATAGGTCATTGCTTCCTCATTTCTTCTTGTTCAGCGCCGAGCCTTTGCAGAACTCTTTTGCGCGCGTCACCTCTGTCTCGGTCTGAGACATAAATCAACCCACCTATGCGACGCAACAGGTTTGATTCCAGTGCGTGCAACTCACCGTCTGCATAAACCACTTCCCACAAGAGCTCAATCATTTCGATGCGTTCTTTTTCAGAAAAACGATCCTTGATGGTTTTGGTATAGCGGTGGAGGTCCACAGACTCTTCATGGCGGTCCCATGCCATGTCGAACAAGGCGTCGGTATCGGCAGTCTCCAGCTCGAAATGGCGGCTCAGAACTGCCTTGGTGCTGGCGATTTCTTCGTCGCTTGCTTCTCCGTCCAAATGCATGGCCTCTACCATCAGCATGGCGGCTGCGATGTGCAGTTCGTCATGGCTGTGATTGCCGGGTTCATCCGGCTCTACAGGCCGAAACAATTTGGTGATGCGTGACAGCATGAATGTTCTTTCTACTCTGCAGCTGGGGTGCTGGATGAATGATGGCCCTCGTCAACGAGGTCCTTGTACAAAAGTTGGGCTTCCTTGTAGGGGCCGCGGCGTTCGCCCAGGGCCAGGACTTCATAGGCCACCACTTTGTCGCGCAGCATGAAGGTCAGCACATCACCGATGTGAATGGCGGTACCCTGCTTGTGGATGCGTTCGCGATTAACGCGGACTTTGCCCGCTGACACAAAACCAGCCGCCATGGTGCGCGACTTGAACGCCCGGCAATACCAAAGCCACTTATCCACACGAATGGAGCGTTGCGGTTGTTGCTCTACGCTCTGTCGCGTCATGCAGATGGACCCTCATCTTTGGGCGCATCTGGTTTTGATGCGAGCCCCTTTGCCGCCGGTTGGTTCTTCTTCTTGTTGCCTTTGTTGTTCTCTTTGCGCCGTTCAGATTCCATGGACTTTTTCAGGTCCATCAATCCGGCAAAAGGCGAATCAGCATCATAGCCGCGGTCGCGTGACGGCTGGCGTCTGCCACCACCGCCTTGTTTGCGGTTTGGCTTTTGGCGCTTCCGGTCATCGGGTCGGCGCTTGCCTTCTGCCTTGCGGTTCGGACGTTTGTTGTCAACGCCCGGTTTGCCGGATTGCTGTTTGCCGCGGGCGTTGCGCCGGTTGTGCGGGCCACGGGGGCGACGGACAAAGAGCGGACCGAGGGCCTCTGCAGGCTCTTCGGTTTTCTCTTCGGGCTTTTCCTCGGCGTTTTCTGCAGTTGTATCCGCAGCGGCTTCGTCTGCTGATGGTTCAGCTGCTTCGGCCACCTCTGGCGCTGCTTCTTCCTCGACAGCGTAGTAGCCCAAGCTGTTGAGGATGCCGACAAAGTCATCGCCACTACAGCCCACGAAGGACATCATATCGCTTTCGGCACGTAGCTCGTTCTTCTCGGCCTTTTCGCGCGCCATATTGGCGACTTTTTCCAGCATATCCATACGGATGGCGCGGTTGCCTGCGCGGCGGAAGCCGCACATTTCAAAGTAGGCAATGGCGCTCTCGTTGTCCGGTGCATCCGAGAACGGCACAGACGTCAGCCCGGCAATGGGTGCTTCGGGTACTGCAGACCAGCCGTTGAAAATAGTGTGCAGCAGCAGCCGATGCAGGCTCTGTTGTGGTTTCAACAGGGCAGGCATGAAGATGGAGATCTCGCCAAAACGAATGCCACGCTTGCGCAGGCCGGCACGTTCTGACTGGTCGATCTTTCGGAGTTCCTGGCGAATGACCGACCGGGGCATGGACCCCATGGCCTCAACCAGTTGGAACACAACACCGCGTGCCAGGCCAGTGACGCCATCGGCATCATCACCATTTTTGTTGAGGTCATCTTGCAGGGCATAGAGCGGCGCCAAAACAGTGCGCAGGTGCTTTGCCAGCCACGGCGTCAGCCGTTGGAGGATGACATCACGTGCCCCGCTTTCCAGGAAGTCACTGGCGATCACCTCGATGCCAGGGCTTAGAGCGTCGCCGCCCGCGGTCAGCCGGGCGATAGAGGCCCCTTCAAAGACAATCTCGCCAATTTCCGGCAGAAGCGAGAAGGCGTCATCACTCGCATCACGAATGGCTTCAACCCGTCGGTCGAGCTCGCGGCGCAGGGCTTTGCCTGCAGCGTTTATCAGCGTGGTACTTTCTGCACCCTGGGCTTCTTCGTCGACAATGAAGGTCAGGCCGTCAAGCCGCCCGACATACTGACCTTCCACCAGCACGTCGCTTTGGGCATCAACACTGGCGATCAGCGCCCGGTCGGCCTGCAGATGTTTCAGCAGGATAGACGACCGTTTGTCGACAAAGCGAGCGGTGAGGGCTTCATGCAGGGCATCTGAGAGCTTGTCTTCAATAGCCCGTGCTTCACCGCGCCAATGCTGCGGGTCTTCAAGCCAGTCCGACCGGTTGGAGATATAGGTCCAGGTGCGGGTGTGGGAAATGCGGGTCGCCAGCGTGTCGATGTCGCCATCGGTGCGGT
>JAURPT010000178.1 GCA_030836535.1 Alphaproteobacteria bacterium | reverse complement strand
GCATGGATGACTCCACCACCAGGTCGACAAAACCCATGGCCAGCATGGCATAGGCGTAACAGTCGCCGCCAAAGCGACGCAGTTTGACGGTGGCCTCGACACGCTCAAAGGCATCCTGTTCAGGGCCGGGCTTGAACATGTCGGGGGTGGTGGAATAGAGAACGGCGTCGTCCAATGTGGCGCAGGCGCGGACGGCCAGTTTTTGGTCGCCCAGAAAGGCACCGTCTGCAGAGCCAACAAAACGCTCGCCGGTATAAGGCTGGTCGAGAATGCCGGCCAATACCTCTGTGCCATTGTTCACGGCAATCAAGGTGCCCCATGTCGGAAAGCCGCCAATGAAAGAGCGCGTGCCGTCGATCGGGTCAAGCACCCAGGTCAGGCCGGATGCGCCTGCCGGTTTGGCGCCATGTTCTTCACCCAAAATGCCGTGATCGGGATAGCGCGCTTCGATGATGCGACGCATGGATGTTTCAGCCTCCCGGTCTGCAACTGTCACAGGGTCGAAGTCCTCTACCTTTTTATTGTCGATGCTGTTGGCCTGACGAAAATAAGGTCGAATGGTTTCACCAGCTGCGTCGGCAAGCTCATGGGCAAAGGCCAGAAGGTCATTCACTGATGGCTGGGTCATGCTTGTTCCCGTCTGTCTGTCAACTTGCTTGGGTATTTGCCGAATTTGCTTGCACCAAAAAGGCACCCCGCTAGGCTGCGCGTCGCACCAGTTATGTTGTAGCTTGTGTCAGGTAATAAGGGAACCAGTGCGACATGCACAAGGCAGACTTTCTCATCATTGGTGCAGGAATGGCCGGGGCCTCGGCAGGCGCGGCCTTGGCCCGGCATGGCTCTGTCATCGTGTTGGAGCGCGAGGAACACCCCGGCTATCACACGACCGGCCGATCTGCTGCCTTCTATGCGCCGTCCTATGGCAATGAATTTGTCCGCCCACTCACATTAGCCTCTGGCGACTTTCTGCAAGATCCGCCAGCGGGCTTTGTTGATGGCCCGCTGCTGCGTCACCGCGGCGCGCTTTATGTCGCCCGCCAGGACCAGCTTGCGCAGTTGAAACAGTTTCATGCCCACTTGCTGGAAACCGGTGCCCAGGCCGACTGGTTGGAGGCAGATGCTGTTCTGCAACAGGCCCCGATGATGCAGCCGGGCTATGTTGCTGGCGGGATCTATGAGGAAAACTGCCACGACATTGATGTCGCCGCCCTGCACCAGGCCTATCTGCGACAATTGGGGCGGGACGCTCTTTCCTGTAGTGCAGGCGTGACCAATATTGAACGGGTTGGTGCTGACTGGCAGGTGGAGACAACAGCCGGTACCTACCAGGCGCCTATGCTGATCAATGCAGCGGGTGCCTGGGCGGATGACATCGCTGCGATGGCTTGTGCCGCACCTGTTGGCCTGCAGCCCTTGCGGCGCACGGTGGTGATGTTGCCGGGGCCGGCGGATTACGATGACAACTGGCCCCTGGTGCTGGATGTCGAAGATGAATTCTATTTTAAGCCCGACGCGGGGCGTATGTTGTTGTCACCGGGCGATGAAACGCCAAGTGCCCCCTGCGATGCCCAGCCAGAAGAGCTGGATGTTGCGCTCGCCATAGACCGACTGGGCACGGCGAGCTCTATCCCCGCGCCACGTGTTGAGTCGAAATGGGCAGGCTTGCGCACTTTTGCGCCTGACAGGACGCCGGTGGTGGGCATGAACCCTGTTAGGGATGGCTTCTTCTGGCTGGCCGGGCAGGGCGGTTACGGCATCCAGACGGCACCAGCAATAGCGCAGCTAGTGGCAGACCTTCTAACCGGGGGAAAAGTCTCACAAGAATTGGCAGACTGGGGCGTTCGGGAAGAATATTATGCGCCCTCGCGGTTCGAACTGCTGGACAGGAACAGGGCATGAAGGCCTGGATGTGTAGGGAATTTGGGGATCTTTCGGTTCTAAAGTTCGAGGACGTGCCCTCACCAAAGGCAGGACCCGGGCAGGTAAAGCTCGCCATGCGGGCCTGTGGCGTGAACTTTGCCGACAGCCTGCTGACGGCCGGCACATATCAGGTGCAGCCCGAGCCGCCTTTTTCGCCAGGCTTTGAGATTGCTGGCGACGTAATTGCCGTGGGCGAGGGCGTGTCGGGTTTTAAGCCCGGTGACCGTGTTATGGGCATGGTGGCTGCCGGTGGTTATGCGGAAGAAGTTGTGGCCGATGCTGCCCAACTGACGCCGATCCCCGATGAAATGGATTATGTTTCTGCTGCCAGCTTTGCCGTGACCTACGGGACGTCGTATCTGGCCATTGCGCATCGTGCCCGCTTGCAGGCGGGCGAGGTGTTGCTTGTGCATGGTGCAGCCGGTGGTGTTGGACTGACAGCGGTTGAGATTGGCAAAAAATTGGGCGCCACGATTATTGCCACAGCTGGCGGGCCGGAAAAGCTCAAGATTGCCCAGCAGGCGGGGGCCGATCATCTGATTGACTACAGGACGGAAGATATTCGCGAGCGCGTCAAGGCGCTGACGGACGGCCAAGGTGCAGATGTCATCTATGACCCCATCGGCGGCGATGTATTTGATGCCTCGCTACGCTGTGTAAACTTTGAAGGGCGTATTCTGGTCATTGGATTCGCTGGCGGGCGAATCCAGCAAATTCCCTCGAACCATGTGATGGTCAAGAATGTGGACATCATTGGCGTGAACCGCGGGCCCTATGAAGAAAAGCGGCCGAAGGTGACGACACAGGCCTATGCCACGCTCATGAAATGGCTTGCTGAGGGCCAGATTCGTCCCTTTGTTTCAAAGACCTATCCACTGGAAGAGGCTGTGAGTGCCATAACATCTGTTACAGATCGTTCGTCGACGGGCAAGCTGGTGGTAACCAATTGATACTACAGGGTAAAAACTTTCCGCCCTTGTAATTGCCAAAAAAATAGCCATACTCAGAGGGTTGCCTGTTTGAGCGGCTTGCTCGCAGGCAATGCCCTTCGTGGGCGATTCCTCCCTAAACTTGGGCCACTTCAGCATGTCTGAAGTGGCTCCTTTTTTTGGAAAATACCTAAAGGTATTTGGGCGACACCGTCGTCAGCGCTTCGCACATTTTGGTCAGTTGATGCTGCAATGTGTCGAAATGGGCTGTCTTCTCCAGCGTGGTTTCATTCACATAGAGCGCCCGGTTGATCTCGATTTGCAGTGCATGCTGGTTTTTGTCGCGCTGGCCATATTGGCGGGTGTTATAGCCACCTGAATAGGGCGTGTTCCGCACCACGCGGTAGTTGAAGCCGCGCAGTACATCTTCAGCAATGCTGATGATCTCGGGTGCGCAGCTTTTGCCGTAGCGGTCGCCGAGAATAAAGTCTGCCGTCGCGCCCTTGCTGCGCAGCGGCGTGTTGCCAAAGGATGTGCCAATCGACGGCATGGAATGGCAGTCGACCATGACCGAGTGGCCGAATTGCTCTGTTGTGGTGTTTACCAGTTTTTCAAGGCAGGCATGGTAGGGCTTGTACACGTGCTCGACCCGCCAAAGGGCATCAGCAAAGGCCAGTTGGTCCCGATAGATATTGGTGCCGCTGGCCACGACCTTGGCAATGGTTCCCAGTCCGGCCGTCACCCTGCCAGAACGCGTATTCACATAATCCGGCAGCGCATCAGAAAACATTTCCGGGTCCAGTTCCCAGGCCTCGCGGTTGATGTCCACATAGGCGCGGGCATATTCCGCCTGCAGCAGCGGCGCACCCAATGAGGGCACTGTGCTGAACAGCTGGTCGACATAGATGTCTTCCGACGCGCGCAGGGTGGTTTCATCCAACACAGAGGCCGCTACAAAATCGGCCGGGTAGTGCCGCCCGCTATGTGGCGACGAGAACACGAAGGGAACCGTTTGCCGCGCCGGTTGTGTCAGCGCATAGGCATGACGCGATGCAGGCGCTTCGTCCTGGGGCGCTTCCAATGTCTGGGTGGCTGACTCTGGTGCGGTCATAAGGAAAGGTTCCGGTTCACTGTTGCGCTTATTATGGCCCTTTTTGGAGGCAAGACAATGGCGCAAGGCGAGATGGTAGCTTTCCACCTTTCTGGCCAAGTGGGGTCTTGCGCTGGCGAACATTTTGGCTATAGTCCGCCCCCGAACCGAGATGGGGCGTGTAGCTCAGTGGGAGAGCACTTCGTTGACATCGAAGGGGTCGCAAGTTCAATCCTTGCCACGCCCACCATCTCAGCCTTCCTGAAAATTCAAGCGTCCTCTGCTGTGCGGTGCCATTTGCCCTATTGCGCCTGAGGGCTTATTCTCTTCCCCAGGGATGAGAGGGGCAAAGCGATGTCTACAGCACTGAAGCACGACTATATCGACGGCAGCAACGCACAGGCTTTGCGGGGAGACCCCATTACCGGTGACCGTTATTGGGACCCGGCCTTCATGGCAAAGGAATGGGAGCATATGTGGACACGCATCTGGCATATCGGTGCGTGGAAGGCCCAGTTTGAAGAGCCGGGCGACTATGTGGTCCACAATTTTCTGAACGAGTCGGTCGTAATCATGCTGCAGGAAGATGGCAGCTATCGTGCTTTCTACAATACCTGCCAGCACCGCGCAAACCGTCTGACATGGGCTGGTGAAGGCGCGGGCGACGGGCTGACCTGTTCTTATCATGGCTGGCATTTTGGCATCGACGGCGTGCTGGAACACGCGCAGGACCCTGATGATTTTGAAGGCGGTGATCCTTGCGGTCAAGTGTCGTTGGTGGAAGTTCGGTGCGAAAGCTGGGGCGGCATGGTCTGGTACACCATGGCAGATGATATTGCCCCGCTGATGGCGTGGCTGGACCCGATCCCGGACCTGTTTGCAAATCGTGATCTGGAAACACATGTGCGGGTGCTGTGGCGGACGTTTGAAGTGGATGCCAACTGGAAGTTTGCCTCTGACAATTTCAACGAATCCTATCATCTGCCGACAGTGCATCCGGAACTGGCGACGACGACAGACGAAGACTACAAAAACACGCTCTTCTACATGTACCCCAATGGGCACAACTTCATGATCGAGCAGGGGCAGCCTTCACTACGCGCGAAAAAGCCCAATGAGGTAGAGCCACCCTTTGATGCCTTTTTGGCGGATTGGGGTCTGGATCCGGCAGACTTTGCCGGTCGGTCTCGGGACGGCCGCGTGGCGCTGCAGCAGCAGAAGCGCAAGCTCTGGAAAGAGAAGGGCTACCGGCACTATGAAAAGATGACCGACGGTGAGCTGACAGACTTTTACCACCACACGCTGTTTCCCAATGTCACCATGACCGGCAATGCCGATGGTACCCATATGTTCCGGACGGAGCCTCATCCGACGGACCCTAACAAATGTACGTTCGACTATTGGTTCCTGGCACCGATTGTTGAAGGCGAAGAAGCGGCGTCTATCGCCGGGCCGCGCCCCTATGAAGAAGTGCCGCACGAACATTTTGTTTATGGCAGCGGTGCGGTGATCGACGACATGATGGATTCTTTCCTGATCCAGGACCTCGGCGTGGCCGTCGGCCAACAAATGGGCCTCAAGTCGCGCGGGTATCGTGATGCCATTCTTTCGGGCCAGGAAAGCCGGGTGCGCCGGTTCCATGAAGTACTGAATGACTATCTGGAGGGGCGGCGCTAGCCGATGGCGCCGGGTATCCATATGGGCAAGCCTTCCAATCTCCTCATCTTGCTTGCTGTCGTTGTGGCGGCGCTATTGGCGTGGGGATTATGGGAAAGTCTGTCTGTAGAAGAGGTTGATGACGGGCCGGCTGCGGCCCCGGAATCCTTCATGCCAACACCCCATGATGTGGTGGATCGCATGCTGGAACTTGCCGAATTGGGGCCGGATGATCTGCTCTACGACCTTGGTTCTGGTGATGGCCGTATTGTGATCGCCGCCGGGCAGGACTATGGCAGCCGCGCCATCGGTTTTGAAATTGATGATGCCCTGGTGGCCCTGTCACGCGCGAATGTAACCAATGCAGGCGTGGCCGAACGCGTGCGGATCGACCAAGCGGACATATTCACCCTCGACCTGGCGGAGCCTGACGTTGTCACACTGTATCTGAGTGAAGAATTGAACGCGCAATTGGTGCCGCAATTGCTGGTGATGAAGCCAGGTGCGCTCATCATCAGCCACGACTTTATGCTGCCCAATTATTCGCCGGACAAAATGCTGCAGGTCACCCCGCGGGGTGACGCGGGTGCCCAGCATACGCTTTACCTGTGGACCACGCCCTTGGGCGAAGGGGCAGGGACCACCGAAGTGCTGGTGCCCTCGCAGGAGGCCCGCAACAACTTTGCGCCCACCCCTATGCCGGTGGTCGACGAAATGATCCGCCTGGCAAACCTGATGCCAGGACAGATGCTCTATGACCTTGGCTCCGGCGACGGACGCATTCTGGTGGCCGCAGCCCAGGCGGCTGAAGGTGTGCAGGCCACGGGCTATGAAATCGACGACGGGCTGATTGCCATGAGCCGCCAGAAAGCCGCAGAGGCCGGGTTGCAGAACCAGGTGACCGTATTGGCCGACAATCTGTTTTCGGCCGATTTGTCAGAAGCCGACGTTGTCACGCTCTATCTTAGCGAGGCGATGAACAAGCGATTGGTGCCACAATTGCTGACGATGAAGCCAGGTGCGCGCATTGTCAGTCATCAATATGACCTGCCGGGGATCAAACCACAGGCGGTGGTGAATATGCCGCCACTACCGGGGGACCTGTCCGACCACATGCTATACATGTGGGTGACCCCGCTTGAGCCAGCCGAGGACTAGGGCGCACGTAGAATTTGCCCTCTTGTGGGCGGCTCTATATCATTTTCATCGAATCGATGCTGTCGGCACGGAAGACGCCGGTGGCTTTTTATTTGTTTGGGAAGATGTCGGGAGTTTGACATGAGTGAAGGATCAATTCTGATCACCAATGCGCTGATCGTAGACGGGTCGGGCGCCGCGCCTTTTGAAGGCAGCATCGCCATTGAAAATGGCAAGATCACTGGTGTGGGTGATGTCTCTATTGAAGCGGACCAGGTCATTGATGCAGGCGGCAAGGCTGTTGCGCCCGGTTTCATCGACATTCACACGCATTATGACCCGCAGATCTGCTGGGACCGGTTGGCCACGCCATCCATCGAACATGGGTGCACAACAGTTGTCATGGGCAATTGCTCGCTGTCTGTTGCACCGGTAAAGGACAAGCAGGGGGCAGATAAGCTCGTCTCTATGTTCCGGGTTATTGAAGATATTGGTAACGCTACTTTCGACGAAGGTGTGCCTTGGTCTTGGGAATCCTTCCCCGAATATCTCGATTTTGTCCGCGATGGTCTGGGCATCAATGTGGGTGCCCTCGTTGGCCATTCCACACTGCGTTACTACGTGATGGGCGATGAGTCGCAAGACCGCGCCGCCACCGACGAAGAACTGGAACGCATGTGCACCCTGCTCAAGGAAGCCATGAAGGCCGGTGCCATCGGCCTGTCGACATCCTACGTCGATGTGGACGAGAACTTCAAGCCGGTGCCGAGCCGTCTGGCCGACTATCGTGAAAAGGTTGCGCTGGCCAAGGCGATGGCAGAAACCGGTCGTGGGATTATGCAGACCGTGCCGAATTTCATCATGCCCGGCGAGCAGATCAAATGCATTGAAGAGCTGGCTGATATTTCCAAGGAAGCCGGCATTGTCTGCACGCTGGCACCGATCATTTACAGCCCGATCAGTGACCTGTGGAAGGAAAGCCTGGAGAAGCTGGAAGAAGTGAACGCCGATGGTGCGCGCGTCTATGGTCAGTCCATGCCGCGCCCGTTCGACCTCAACATGCGCCTGTCGGAAAACTCCATGCTGATCATGGGGATGCCGACCTGGGCTCAGCATAACAAGATGCCACTGGACGAACGCCAGGCCAGCTATGCCGATACCGAAAAGCAGGAACAGCTGATTGCTGAGATGGATCAGCTGCCCATCACGGCCAATATGTGGGTGGGTGAGGTCTTCACCGACTCAAACAAAGAGCTCGAAGGCAAAAAGGTCACCGATATTGCGGCTGAAAAAGGCGTGCCCGTGGGCCGTGTTGTGCTCGACCTCGCCAATGCCGACGGGTTGCAGACCGAATTCCAGGTCAAGGGTGCCATTCATGGTGATGAAGACTATGTCTCGCAGATCCTCGACCACCCGCTGTGCCATGTTGGCGCGTCGGACGCCGGTGCACATATTGCCCAGTTTGCCGGTGCTGGTGATACCTGCCACATCCTGTCAAAATATGTGCGTGAACGCGGCGACATGACGCTGGAACGCGCTGTTTACCGGATGACCCATGAAGTCGCTGAAGCCTGGGGGATCCAGGACCGTGGCCTGTTGAAAGAAGGCATGGCAGCTGATGTGGTGATCTTCGACCCTGCGACGATCGACCGTGGCGAAGAAGTCTTCGTCCATGACGTGCCGGGCGATGCCAACCGCTATGTGCGCCACCCTGAGGGGGTAGACACCGTACTGGTGAATGGTGCGATTGCCCATAGCAATGGCGCATACACAGGTGCTGCAGTAGGGCAGATCGTCTAGCTATTCAGCCTCGCGACGGGCTGCTAACATAAGGAGGCCGCCAGGCAATGCCGGGCGGCCTTTTCTTTGGGGGTAAAACCATGCGCAATATTCTATTCGTCTGCCGCGACAACGGGGCCAGAAGCCTGATGGCCGAGACGCTGATGAATGAAATTGGCAAAGGTCTGTTTGCTGCACAAAGTGCCGGCATTGCACCCCGTGCCGACGTGGACCCCACGGTGGTTATTCTGCTCAAGATGCTGGGTTTTGATACGGTTGCAAGCGCCAAAACCAATGGGCTGGATAAGGTGTCCTCAAACTCTGCTGCTAATTTCAAACTCATTGCCGTGCTGGATGAGGGCGTGGGTGAGGCATCGCTACCAGCCTTTTCCGGGGTGCCCACTATTCTGCATTGGCCAATCGCCGACGCCGGGGAAGACCGGATTGGTCTGATGGAAACCTATGAGGCCGTCAACGAGCTGGTGAACGCGCTTATCAAAGTGCGGGTCGAAGATCACGATGCGGAAAGCGTGAAAGCAGCACTTGTCGCCGCCCAGGGTTTGGCTTAGCCCTCGTCATCCGGGGGACGGCGATGCACCAGGCTGTCACCGTAATAACCGAAGACCATTTCACCTCGCTGGTTGATGATTTCATGCCGCACGGTCACGCGGCCAATGGTCGGGTCCTTGGGCCACGGGCGTTTTTCCAATACTTCGGCGGTGGCATAGATGACGTCATCCGGCTTTAGTGGCTTGCGCCAGCGCACTTCGTCCCAGCCCAGGCCACACACCCAGGCGACATCTTCATAGATATCGTGGTCGAGAATACGCCACAGGGCTGCTGTATAGATGCCGCTGGCGGTAATGCCCTGGAAGATTTTGTGGTCCTGGGCGGCTGCTTCATCAGCGTGGAAATATTGGGGGTCATATTCCCGGGCGAAAGCCACCATTTTGTCGCGGTCGAGCGTCAGGCCTTTCGACCGCTCCTTCTGACCAATGACAAGGTCTTCGAAATAGCGCCATTTGGTCGGCATGTCGCTCATGGGCTTGCTCCCTGTACAACCAGGCCCGGCTGACCTATCAATGAGGCGCGGGTCCTGTTCCGCCGATATATCGAATTTGCGCCAGCGCCGGAACCCGCTTTCTCATGAATTACCTGACCTTCATTCTCTCCAACCCGCGTTTTCTGGGCTACGGGTTCATGATGTTGTTCTTTTCCAGCTTTGGTCAGACATATTTCATCGCCGAATATATTGGGGAATTACAGGCGGAATTCGACCTCTCTCACAGTGGCATCGGCTTCTACTTTTCGGGTAGCACGTTGGTGGCCGGCCTGCTGATGGCGTGGGTCGGCCGCAAGATCGACGAGTTCGACCTACGGGCGTTCACCGCCTTTATATGCCTGGGCCTGATTGTCGGCTGTTTTGTGATGACTTTGGCGCAAAGCGTGCTGTTCCTGTTCTTTGGCCTGCTGCTACTGCGCCTCTCGGGGCAGGGGTTGATGATGCATGCCTCGCTCACCAGCATGGCGCGCTATTTCGATAAGGAAAGGGGCAAGGCAACGTCGATTGCCTCTATGGGCATGTCTGCGGCGCAGCTGATCTTCCCCTATATTGCGTTTACGTTGGTGATGACCTTTGGCTGGCGGCAGGCCTGGGAATATAGCGGCTATTTCCTGGCGCTGTTCCTCATGCCCTTGATGTTGTGGTTGCTGACCGGCCATGGCGAACGGCATGAGCGCTTCCTGGCGGAAAGCGAAGAAGGCCAGCAGGCAGCAGCCGCTACCGGCGATGAGGATAAAGGCTGGGCGCGGCGGGTGCTGTTTCGTGACCCGCGCTATTACATGATCATGCCGTTGGCGCTGGCGGTGCCTTTCCTGCTGACCGGGTTGATGTTCCACCGCATCCACATCACTAATTTGAAAGGCTGGCCGGATGACGCCCTGCCACTGGCCTTTATGGTGTTTTCGGGTGTTAGTTGGGTTTCATCGATCATCAGCGGGCAGTTGGTCGACAAATATGGGGTGGCGAAGTTTTTCCCCATGAACCAGGTGCCGATTGTGATGGGGCTGCTGTGCCTGGTGTTCTTCGATGTTACGATGAGCGCCTACTTCTATATGGGGCTTTGTGGTTTGGGTCTGGGGATCAGCATCCCGGTCAATGGTACGATATGGCCGCAGATGTTCGGCGCGCGGCATATCGGTACTGTCCGCGCCATCAATAGCTCAATGTTCATGATCTCCACAGCGCTTGCCCCATTCTTTATGGGTTGGCTGTTTGACATGGGCACGTCAGTTGAAGCGCTCGCGCTGGGTGGATCGATCTATATGGCGTCAACGATCATTTTGGCGCGCAGCATGGTGATGCGCTATGGTTTGGGACATACGGAGACGCTTAACCGATAGGGGCGTGGCATGACCAAGCTGGAATTCTTTTTTGATTGTTCAAGCCCGTGGACCTATCTGGCTTTCACCAATATCCAGCCATTGGCCGCGCGCTATGGTGTTGAGATTACCTGGCGACCTTTCCTGGTCGGCGGCGTGTTCAACACAATCAATGATTCGGTTTATCAGTCTCGCCAGAACCCCGTTCCCGCCAAGGTGGCCTATGGCAAAAAGGATATGAAGGACTGGGCGCGGCTGGCAGGTATTCGCATAACGCACCCGCCGAGCATCTTCCCGATCAACAGTGTCAAGGCAATGCGGGGATGTTTTGTCGCCGACGAAGCGGGCCTGTTGGTGCCATTTGCCACACGGGTGTTCGAAGCCTATTGGGGGGATGATGAAAATATTGCCGAAGACGAAGTGTTGGCGCGACTGTGCGACGACGTCGGCCTCGACAAGTCACTATTTTTTGACGGTATTGCCCTCCAGGAAATCAAGGATCGCCTGCGCAACAACACCCAGGAATTGATCGACCGGGGCGGTTTTGGCTCGCCGACCATCTATATCAATGAGACGGATATGTATTTCGGCAATGACCGCTTGGTCCTGATGGAAGATGCGCTAGAGCGTCTCGCTTAGCTAGTTCTTCTAGGCCGCACCCGTCAGGGTTTTGCCTTCAAAACGCTCTAACGCCTGCCGATAGGCAGCAGGAATAGTGACGGGCTTGTGTTCTGCCAGAATAACACAGACATCGACCTTTTCGCCGGTAGCCAGCAGGTCGTCTGTCCCGTGGCGGTATATCTCAAAGCTCATGGTCATGCTGGAATTACCAATGCGTGAAACACGCACGCAGATGTCCATTTCGTCATCGAAGTAGATCGGGCTCACATAATTGACGGTTGCCGTGGCGAGGTGAAAGTCGACACCGGTTTCCTTGACGATGGACGCGTAGTCGTAGTTCATCGCCCGCATATATTCCGTATGACCGACGTCAAAATAGGTGAGGTAGTGGGCGTTGAAGACAACGCCTTGCGCGTCAATCTCTGAATAGCGAACGCGTTGGGTGGTGAAGAATTTAAAGTCTTCGCGGGCCATCGGCCGGTCTCCTGGCTGGTATGCTGTGCGACCATCGCGCATTTACAGGCTGGCGACAAGCTGCAACACTGCTTGCACCGGGGGAAGGCAAATTCTGGAGGAAGATGATGAGCGAGCAAGCGTCGATCAGCGATATTCTGCAAACACAGCGGCAGGCCTTTTTGCATGCCGGCCCACCAAGCCTTGAGGAACGGCTTGCCCACTTGGATGCCCTGCTGGCCCAGGTCCACAAGCACAAGGATCGCATGGCTGATGTGTTGTGCGAAGACTTTGGCAATCGCAGCCGCCATGAAACCCTGCTGGCGGAGGTGATGGCGACGGTCAACTCCATCAAACATGCCAAGAAGCACCTCAAAAAGTGGATGAAACCGGAAAAGCGCCCGCTGCCGTTGCAATTCGCGACAGGCAAGGCCTTTATCCATTACCAGCCCCTGGGGGTAATCGGCATCATGGCCCCCTGGAACTATGCCTATCAACTTTCCTTCGTGCCCGTCTGCCAAGCGCTGTCGGCGGGCAACAGGGTTATGCTGAAGCCTTCAGAATTCACACCGGGCGCGGCCGAGTTGATGAAGGAAATGCTGCACGAGGCCTTCGGCGAAGATCGTGTGGCCGTCATTACCGGCGGGCCGGAGGTGGCAGGCGAATTCTCTCGCCAGAAGTATGATCATCTAATGTTCACGGGCTCCACGCCAACGGGCCACAAGGTGATGATGGCGGCTGCAGAAAATATGGTGCCCGTGACGCTCGAGTTAGGCGGAAAGTCCCCCACAATCATCGGGGATGACTATGATTTGACAAAGGCAGCCGGGTCTATCGCCATGGGCAAGCTGATGAATGCGGGCCAGACCTGTATTGCACCTGACTACAGTTTCGTGCCCACGGACAAGGTCGACGCCTTTGCCGATGCGCTTTCCGGCCATGTGCACGAGATGTACCCAACGTTGGAGGCCAACCCGGACTACACATCCATTGTGGCTGATCGGCACTATGAGCGGATCAATGGGTTGATCGAAGATGCCGTTGCCAAAGGGGCCCGTGTGCAGGAAATAAACCCGGCGGGCGAAGACCTGGGCAATCAGCGTAAGATTGCCCCGACGCTGGTGTTCAACGTCAATGACGATATGAAGATCATGCAGGAAGAAATCTTCGGACCGGTCATGCCGATCATGCCCTATGAGTCGCTGGATGATGTTATCGACTATGTGAATGACCACGACCGTCCCCTCGCGCTCTATCACTTCACCGACGACAACGCTGCCCGTGATCAGGTCGTTAACCGCACGACGGCAGGCGGCATGACCCAAAACGACACCATCATGCATGTTGCTATTGAGGAGCTTCCCTTTGGTGGCGTTGGCCCCTCGGGCCTGGGGGCCTATCATGGCCATGCCGGGTTCAAAACCTTCAGCCACGGCAAGTCGGTTTATCGGGCTGGTAAGATCGGTGCATCGTCCATGCTGCGCCCGCCATTTGGCCCGCGCATCGAAAAAGTGCTGGATATGATGATTGGCAAATAGCCTCGCGTGACATTGTCATGAAAACCGCTATCATCTCGGCTCGCTTCCGGGGAGCATTGCCCGCCAGGGCCTTTAGAATTTGGAGAGAGATAAATGCTGCGTAGTTTCTGGTCGTGTTTGGTGGCCGCATCCTTTGTGGTGGCATCTAGTTCTGGCGCTGTCGCCGAAACCTGGAGGCAGACCTATTATATGCAAACGAACACCTTACAGGGTGTGCTGGAGGAAGATGAGCTCCTGACCATGGCCTATTTAAAAGTGCCATTTGGAGGCCGCTTGTCCAAGCCCAACAAGGCTGTATGGGGCCTCTCTCTTAATTCCCGTCTGCCCTATTACTATGGCCACCTTCAATTTGGCAACCACGCCGGTGTTGCCACCATCATGGATCTGCGGTTCGATGGCCGCAAGGTTGACGATTTAATGATTAACGGTCTGAGCACGCGTGCTCAGTTGCAGCGGATGAATGCATCAGGTGATGGTGCCTCCCCCTGGGTTACATACGGCATTATGGCAGCTGCGCTTGGCGTAGGTGCCTTGGTTATTCTGGCCGCCAATGGAGACAAGGAAAACCCGATCACACGGGACCCCGGTCGAGCACAAGGCGCGGGCTGTGGCGATGGCCAAGGGCCGGGCGCCGGTAATGGCCAGGGTAGTGGTGATATGGGTGCCTATGACCCGCGGATTAACCCGGCAACGGGTGCCTGTACGGCGGGTACAGGGACTGGGAATGGTGACGGCATGGGGCCTGGCGCTGGCGATGGCACCGGGGACGGCAACATGGGTAATGGCAGCGGCGACGGCGGCACCTAATCCTCAAGTTTAGAAATACGGCTAGGATGTTGACAAGCGTGGGGCAAAACCATATGTTCCGCGCCGGTCAGACAGGCTGACCCGAGAACAAGAGGCGCAGGAGCCCACCATGAAAGTCAAGAATTCGCTGAAGTCGCTGAAGAACCGGCACCGTGATTGCCGCGTTATTCGTCGCAAGGGCCGCGTCTATGTGATCAACAAGACACAGGGCCGTTTCAAGGCGCGCCAGGGTTAATTCCCCCGGCAGCAGCCCGCCTTTCGGCAGAGCTCTAAGCACCGCAGGACCAAGGTTCTGCGGTTTTGCTTTATGGGGCGGGCAATGCCTGTTTTCCTAAAGCTTTACCAAGTGCAGAACGTTGGTTTGGCCCGCCACCCCAAAGGGGACGCCGGCCGTGATGGCAATATAGTCCCCCAGTTTGGAAAACTTGCCGGCCAGCACCGCCTGGCAGGCTTTGGCCACCATATCTGTGAAGTCTGTCGCGTCTTCAGAATAGATGCAGTTAATCCCCCAGCACATCATCAGTCGCCGGGCCGTTACAATATTGGGGGTCAGGGCCAAAATCGGTACTTTGGGGCGCTCTCTTGCCGCGCGCAGTGCGGTGGAACCAGACGTTGTATAGCTGACAATTGCCGTTGCACCCAACACCTCTACCGCCTGGCGGGCGGCCGCTGTAATGGCGGTGGCGCGGCTCCGTGCCGGGGGTTTGCGGGATGATTCGACGAAGGTGTCATAGTGGTGGTCCTGTTCCACCTCCATGCCGACATCATTCATGACTGCAACGGCCTCTACAGGGAACTCACCTGCGGCCGTCTCGGCGGACAGCATCAGCGCATCCGCGCCCTCGAAGATGGCATTGGCTACGTCGGATACTTCTGCTCGTGTTGGGACAGGCGACTGGATCATCGATTCGAGCATCT
>JAURPT010000177.1 GCA_030836535.1 Alphaproteobacteria bacterium | reverse complement strand
GCCGGCACCAAATCAGGGCGAATAAAGAAGAGAACCGGGGCCACGGCCAATCCGAACCCCACGCCGATTGTTGCCTGAATGCACGCGCCCACAAAAACCGTCAAGAGAACTCCAACAGCGGCCAGCGGTGAGGTTTCGTTTAGGTGTTCCAGTATCATGGAACTGGGGCGTATTCCGTAAGGGCGAAGTTCAAGTCAAGCGATCCATTCACTAACCGGTGCGTTGGCCTCTTGCAGGGGTTGTGAAATCACATCAACTAACGTCGGGCCGTCATGGGCAATCGCTTGCCGCAACGCTCCCTTCAGCTCGCCTGGATGCATGACACTAAACGCTCTCACGCCGTAGGCCTCCGCAACTCTTGCATGATCGGTGCGACTGAAGTCCACGGAAAAATACCGTTCGTCAAAACCAGTTTTCTGACCGGCCTTGATCCATCCATAAACCGCATTGGAGAAGACAATAAATGTGATGGGGAGGTTCAGTCGCACAACGGTCTCAAGCTCGCCGACGGAGAAACCGAAACTACCATCACCCATGACTGAAACGACCTTAGCATTAGGTCTGCCGACCTGAGCCCCCATGGAGCCAGCTAATGAATAGCCAAGTGCTCCGTGTGCGCGGTTGGAAAAGAAATGGCGCCCAGATCGCGCAAGTCTGAAATAGGCGGAGAAATAGGGGCATGGCGTGCCCGGGTCCGCAACGATGATCGCGTCATCGGGAAGCAACGCGTTAAGCTTGGTGACAACGCACTCAGGCCTGATCGGCGTCTCATCGGATTGAGCTAGGCTGTTAAAGCGTGCAAATTTAGCCTCCACCGCTTTTGCAACGCGCGCGGCACCACCAAAACCAACCTTCTTTTGCGGGTCGGCATCAAGTGCGGCGTTTATACTGGAGAGGGCGAGCCTGGCATCAGAGACCAGCGCCACGTCTGTATGGTAATTTGCAGAGATCACTATTGGGTTTGAATCGATGTGCAGCACTTTTGTACCGCTTTGGGGGTAGCGCCACCGCTCTGTTGTGACAGAGCCCGCCCGGCAGCCAATGAAGACGATAAGATCAGCCTCTTGGACAATTTCTCGCGTCGCCAATACCCCGCCATTTGAGCCGACGACCCCAAGGCAATTTGGATGAAGTTCGGACAAGCTCCCCTGGCCCGATACCGTTGTTGCGATCACAAGATCGAGGCGCTCCGCCAAACGCTGAAGTTCTGCTTCGGCCTGTGCGATGATAATACCACCCCCGCAGATAATAATAGGGTTTTCCGCAGTCATTAGTGCGCCTACGAACCGTTCCACTTCTTTCGGGTCAGGCGCTGCTGGCCAGGCAGGGTAGCTACCCAAGGCCTCTTGGGCCCAGACATCACTGGGGTCGACTGCAGCTTTCTGAACATCGAACGGCAGACCCAAATGCGCGGAACCAGGCGTTCCTGTAGTCATGGCGCGAAAGGCGGATCGGATGTTCGTTGGAAGTCCCTGCGCCGTATTGGCGACCTTGTTCCATTTCGTCAGGGGCTTCATCAGCGCTTCCTGATCAAGCTCAGTCAACGGAAACCGCCCTGCAGAGGGAACTGCGACATCTGTTGTTATGGCAAAGACGGGGATAGAACTCTCGCCTGCCTCGACCAGTCCTGGAAGGATGTAGGTGGCGCCACCACCACTGGGACCCTCGCAAACGCCAACTTTGTGGGTCACCCGAGCATAGCCGTCTGCCATATAGCAGGCATGTCGCTCATCGCGTGTCAGAATATGCGACATGCCATGGTCGAGCCTGTGCAGCGCGTCATAAAATGGCAACGACGTGTCACCGCACAGGCCAAATATCTGCTCTACACCGTGCAATTTTAGCAGCTCCACAACGGCCTCAGCCCCGGTCATGGTGTTTTGCTGAGGCGTAATTGGTTTGTTCATGGCGTGATCTCGTTTTGTGAGCCTTGGAGCTCGATTTAAAGCTAATTGATTGAGTTCAGCTGGTTGTACTTCTGTTCGGCTGCAACTCTGAACGGAGAACTCAATGGCGTGGACCTAGCTCACCCGTCATCAGCATGCCCGTTAGGGCAACAACTTGCAAGCGATTTGACCGATGCTGAATGGACGTCTTTTGCCCCTTTGATACCGGCGCACAAGCCAATAGGCCGGCCGCGTAAAACGTGTTTATTCTATGTGTTTGACGGAAGCCTTTTGTTGTGACCACCGGGTGACTGTGGTGGATGTTCCCGAACGACTTTCTGCCGGTATCAACAGTGCGTGGGTATTTCTATGCGTATTGCGGTGACGGGCTTACGGAGGAGATGAAATGTGTGCTCGTCAAAGCCGCACGGCTGGCTGAGGGCCGAGTGGCCCTACCGCGGGTTGGCATCCAGGAACTGGAACGGCGCCTCTGATGCTCTGAAACGAAATGCCTCGTGGTATCAAGCGCTGCGCCGCATCTTCGTTGATGACGGTTATGCCGAGCCAAAACTATGCGAAGATTTGAAGTCTATTGGGCGTTGGATGGTTTAGATCGTCAGACGCTCAGACATCGCAGAAGGATTCGAGGTTTTGCTACGCGGATGGGTGGTGGAGCGCATACTCGCCTGGTTGGGCTAGTACCGAAGTTTATTAAATAACTGGGAGAAATCTAAGGCCAGCGCACTACATGGGTCACCATCGCACAGAACTGGCGCTTCATGGGGCTTCTTGCAAGGCGATGAATTAGCTCGGAGAGTTTTGTATCAAACTCTCGTGGACAAAAAGACTTGGCAAGCAAACGAACATAGGCAATCATGGTCTTAGAAGTCACGCTATATTCGGGAATGGCGGCAAACGCTGCTGGTCCTGACCAGCAACAACAGTGAAAGGAGAAGTGGCATGACAAAAATGAACCGTCGTAAGGTACTTTCGGGAATTGGAGCGGTTACGGGTCTTACCATGTTTGGGCCTGGAGTTGGTAGTGCGCTTGCGCAAAACCGCATAATGCAGTGGGGCTCATCGAGCCTCGGTTCCACAGGGTATCAAATCATTACCGTATTGGCGGCCGCTGCGTCCAAACACGGCGCGGGTCGTCACGCCTCTCTCTCCACGGCGGGTGGCGCTGAGAACATGGCCTTGCTCGGTGAGGGCATTCTGGATTTTGGACAATCCACCACAACAGACTGGTATCCCGCAAGGAGCGGCATCGGCCGATATGATGGCAATCCAGTAGATGCTGTCCAGGTAATGTCTTACATGATTTGGCAGTGCAGCCCGATGGTGCGAGCTGATTCGGACATCAACACTATTGAAGACCTTAAGGGCAAGCGGGT
This sequence comes from Alphaproteobacteria bacterium, assembly GCA_030836535.1. Lineage (GTDB taxonomy): Bacteria > Pseudomonadota > Alphaproteobacteria > SMXS01 > SMXS01 > SMXS01. Next base: position 628 of record JAURPT010000177.1, on the reverse strand, counting down.
CATGCCGGCTGCGGCTGGTGGTGCGACGAATGGTTTGTTCCAGACCTATTTCAAAGCGGCGGGCTTGCAGGATGAAGTCGAATGGACCTATGGGTCATGGGGCGAAACCTATGACGCGCTTGCGGCGGGCGCGGTAGATTGCATTCCGTCGCTGCTGACATCTGGTGACCCGTCTGGCGTTATGCAACGTTTGGAGGCCAGCACCGACCTGCGCATCCTGCCGGTATCGGAAGACCTTATCGCCAAAGCGAAAGCGCAAAATCCCGGCGTTATGGCTTCGACTGTCTCCCCCAAAACTTGGGCGGGCCTGCCTGGCGACACCTTCATGCTCTCGTTCGGCGGTGTTTTAGCCACACGTCCCGACATCTCCAACGAGATGGTCTATAACATCGTCAAGGCCGTTTACGATAATGCCGATGACGTTAAGAAACGGGGCGGGGTTCGGCTGAAGCACATTGATCTCGATTTTGCGACCCGCTTCTTGATGCCCGCCTATCCAGTACACGCGGGCGCAGCCCAGTATTTCAAAGAACAGGGCGTTTGGCGCGACGAGTTGAAAGAACACGTCTAAACTGAGGTAGGGTCGTGTCAGACAGCCCACCTGTAGCACTGCCACAGACAGAACGAT
>JAURPT010000001.1 GCA_030836535.1 Alphaproteobacteria bacterium | reverse complement strand
GCGTTCCTGGGGCATCTGGACCCGCGCTATAACACTCCGCGCAATGCGATTTTGCTGGTCGGGGCCTTGTCGTGCCTTGCGCCTTTTTTTGGCCGGCCGTTACTCGTCTGGCTCATTGATGCAGGCAGTTTTTCGGTTGTCATCGCCTATGGCATGGTGGCGCTGTCCTTCCTCGTGCTGCGCAAGCGCGAGCCGGACATGGACCGTCCTTACCGGGTGCGCCACGGCAAGTTGGTTGGTTGGGGTGCGCTCGTATTGTCTGCAGGTATGCTGACGCTCTACCTGCCGGGGAGCCCGGCAGGGCTTATCTGGCCCTATGAATGGGTCATTGTCATGGGCTGGATTGTGCTGGGTGTCGTCTTCGCCGTTCTGGCGCCTGGGGCGCAAAAGGCCCAGGCGAAAACCGACTAGGCCAGATCCGACTACGAAAGAGCAGCAGGCGGGTAAGGCACGAATTCTGTCAGCCGCATGGCTTCGTCAAAAGCTGCGATAAACACCACCGGTCCGTCTGCGCGGATGGCATGCAGCGTCCGGCGTGGGATGTAGCAGATATCGCCTGCAGAGAGCTTGTGCCAGATATCAGCCTCGACATCGTGGAACTCGGCTTCGCCCTCAACGATGAAGATGTGGTTATTCTGGATATGCCAATGGGGGTCTTCCGGCACTATTTTGGGGTGCACGGCCATCATTGGCCACAATTCCCGTTCCTTGAGCGTGTCATAGACGCCGCCCATATCCTCAAAGACGTTTTGTTCTGTTTGTATTGGCATGATTTCCCCCTTCTTGTTGGATCAAGCCTATCCCTGAAAGGTACCTGGCGTAAAGCGTGACGGTCTGGACACAGCGCCAGAGAGTGCATAGGCTTTGCAGCTAAATGGAGAGGGGATATCAGAATGAGTGACAAGCCGGTTATGCGCGTAGAGCGCCAGTGTTTTGAGACGTTTTAAGATTTGATGGAAGCCATCAAGTCTTCGGGCTTCTGGCCAACCACCTATATTTCAACACCGTCACCTGAATTGCCGCTGCATTGGCATGATGATGACGTGGAAGGCTATTTGCTGAAGGGCGAAACCTATGTGCTCAATGAAAAAGGCGAACGGGTAGACCTTGGCCCAGGTGACAAATTGGTCATTCCTGCCGGTGCGTTGCATGCCGAAGGCAAGGTGACCGACGAAATCGTTTATGTTGTCAGCACCAAAAGCTGCGAACCCTTCAATTACATTTTCCGCATGCTCGACCCGGATACCTATCCGACGGTTCAGCAGCTGGAACTGGACCCGGTCTTCGCGGGTGAGCTGATGGCCGCGATGCAGGCCGCGCAAGAATCTATCGCGGCACGCCCCTAAAGCTTGGCCAATTGGCCGCCGTCAACGGCGATGTCCTGGCCGGTGACCATGCTGGCGCCATCCGAACACAGGAACAGAACAGCGGCGGCCACTTCTTCTGCCTCGCCCATACGCCCGATGGGTAGCAGGTCGTCGATCACCTTCTGCTTCATTTCTTCTGGCAGGGCGGCGGTGGCGGCGGTAATTTCTGTTACCGTTGGCCCGGGTGAGACAGAATTGACCCGAATATTTTCGCGCGCATAGGAAATGGCCCCCTGCTGGGTCAGGCCGATGACCCCGTGTTTTGAAGCCGCATAGGCCGGTCCAGCATATATGCTGCCGCGCTGGCCCATGATAGAGGCGTTGTTGACGATACAGCGACTGGGCCCGTCATGGCGGTCATCCGTCATCATGGCGGCCAGTTCATACTTCATGCAGCGATAGACACCCTTGAGGTTGAGGGTCATCCATTCATCCCAGACGTCATCATCATAGGCGTGGTGTGGAGCCTCGGGGCCAAACATGCCTGCATTGTTGAAGGCAAAATCAAGCCGTCCCCATGTGTCCACCACCATGTCGACCATGCGTTTGATGTCAGCATCTTCGCGCATATCGGCCTGGATGAAGAGTGCCTCTCCCCCCAGGTCATTTGTTTGCCGGGCGACCTGTTCACCCTTGTCGGCGCGGCGGCCCGCCATGGCGACACGGGCGCCTTCTCGGCCAAAGGCATAGGCTGTCGCCTCGCCAATGCCAGAGGTTGCGCCTGTGATAATAATGGTACGTCCGGCAAATTGGCTCATGTCACATCGGCACCCATGCGGCGGAACCAGGGGTGTTCAGGCGAACGCGGCTTGATCATCTTGAGTTCCGGGTGCGGTCCGCCGACGACTTCCGGTACCTCCTCGGACATGTTCCAGTCGAGCACATAGATCACACTGGCCATGCGCCATTCACCGCTTCTGCGTTCGAAACGGCAGATATAGCGCCCGCCAAAAATATTGGTTTCAGCCTCGCCCCGGCCACCGGCAATGCCATAGGCCTCAACATAGGCCGTGTCGCCATCCAGTTCGATCTGCGGTGAGCCCAGCAGGTGATAAGTCGTTTCCGGCCCGCGCTCAATTTCCATCAGGATCGGCAGATAGTCTTTGAACTTGCCCTCAAAGAAGCCGAAATCGACGTCGGCATCATCCCAGAACACTTCCTGCAGGAGCGTTTCGTCCAGCCATTCCTGGCCACGACCATACCGCGTAAGCTGCTGGCGAATGACTTCCCGCGAGCGCAAATCGTCCATCTCAGCGCGCAGGGCGCTTATTTCTTTGGCTAAATCTTCCATGGTTCCCCCCTTCAAAGATGAAGGGGGGAGAGTACGGGCTTATACTCCACGTATGCAAGGGCGTGTGCTGATAGCGCGCGTCCATGCTGCGGGTGCCGCTGGGGCGGGCAAGCCCACCACCGCTGCCTGATGAGCCGCTCTGCATTACCGGTTTGGCCTTTTTAACGGTGCCCACCTGGCCACCGCCCGGGTTGGCTACGCCGCCATGGCCTTCACACAGGGCGTCGCCCGAAATGCTGATGCCGGAGCCACTGCCCGTATAGGTGAAGATCGCCCCGTCGGCGCAGAGAATAGCGTAGGTATTTCCTTGAAGGTGGAATGCCTGCCACGCCATGGCTGGTGTTGCCAGGCTCATGCCAACGGCCAGAACGGCCGCTGTGAGTTTTCTTATAAGTTGTCTCCCTCACGTCCCAAAAGTGTCGTGCCCCTGTTTGAATATAGCGCTAAATGGCCATCGCGCAAAATCTGGCCCTACTGGTGCGAAGGAAGTGGCTTGCAAAAATGGGCCAGTCAGGCCCACATTCGGGGCAGGAATTCTGAGGGAAAGGGGAAGGCCATGGCCTATACGTTGCAGCAATTATCTGACATGGAAAGCATCCGCCAGGTGGCGAACCGCTATAGTCGGGGGGTCGACCGGCTCGACCCGGATTGCATGAAGTCGGCCTATTGGCCCGAGGCGACCGATGACCATGGCGTCTTCGTGGGGAATGCCCACGAATTCTGTGATCTGTGCATGGTCAGCCATTTGCCCTGGCGGTCAACGTCCCATTGCATCTTCAACCACTCTATTGAGCTCGATGATGACGGCATCCACGCTCGTGGTGAAATCTACAATGTGACGCTTCTGTTCAAGGACGATTCAGAAGTGCTCGATACCTGGGTTGGGCGCTATCTTGACGACTATGGAAAGCGCGGCGACGAGTGGCGCATCATCCGCCGGGTATGCGTGCATGAAGGCACAACGACCAATGACGTGCTCCGCATGGCCATTGACCACGCCAAATTCCGGCAGGGAAGTTTCGACCGCCCGTCGAGTGGGCGGCCTATTGGTCCGGGGGAAGAATAACCCGGTGCGCTAGCCTAGCCTTCAGTACGGCACTTCATCATGCGCAGGGGGTTGAGAGTCATGACCTCTGTGCCATCCTGCTTGATGACACGGTTAAACGTGCGCACCAGAGCGCGGTCCGGGCGCTTGGACGTGCGGCGTGCCTCCACGACCTCACATTCCACGTGAATGGTATCGCCCGCAAAGACAGGCCCCTGCATGTTCAGTTCCATGCCCAGAAAGGCAACGCCGGTATATTGCAGGGTGGCAGTCATCACCAGCCCTTCAGCGGCTGAATAGACCAGCGCACCGGGGACAAGGCGGCCGTCAAAGTCCGTTTCATTTTCCAGATAGTGCAGGTCGGTGAACAGCACCTCGCTCATACCGGTGGCACCGACGAAGTTGGTGATGTCGGCCTCGGTAATCGTGCGGCCGATGGTGCGGAATTTATAGCCAACGGGCAGGTCTTCGAAATAGATGCCCTTGCCAATCATATCCATGATGCTCTCCTCCAGGTTCTGTTGGGTTGCTGCATGCCATAAGCGAGCCGGGTGTTGATTACAAGCTGCATTGCGGCGCATCATGCGGTCCTTAATAAGACGAATGCAGGGTAAGGGGGGCACCGTTATGCAGATCATGTTGATGATAGAAGGCCAGGAAGGTGTAACCTGGGACGAATGGTGCGCCATTGCCGAGGCCGCTGAAATGGCGGGCCTGGCGGGGCTGTTCCGGTCCGACCATTACACGGAGATCCAGGGTACACCCGGCGGCGCGCTCGATGCCTGGGGCACCATTTGCGGGTTGGCAGCGCGTACCGAAAGGCTGCGCCTAGGTACCCTCGTTTCACCGCTGACATTCCGCCACCCCAGCAATTTAGCTCGACTGGTGACGACAGCAGATCATATTTCCGGTGGTCGGGTCGAACTGGGTATTGGCACCGGTTGGTACGAGCTGGAACACACGCAAAATGGCTTTGACTTCCCGCCCATGAAAACCCGGTTCGACATGTTGGAAGAACAGGTCGATATCATCGTCAAAAGCTGGACGGAAGACGGCTTCAGTCACGAAGGTGCGCATTACACATTGCAGGACCAGAGCGCCTTGCCACATCCGGTGCAGATGCCGCGTGTGCCCATTATAATTGGCGGGGCGGCTCGTCTGCGTTCCCTGGCACTGGCAGCCAAACACGGGTCTGAATACAATTCTTTCCTCTTTGGTTCACCAGAGGATTTGGCGGAAAGGCGAAGGCTGCTCGATGGAGCCTGTGCTGACGCAGGGCGTGACCCGGCAACCCTGGGCATGACCCTGATGGGCCTGTGTGCCATTGGCGAAACAGAAGCAGAGGTAGCCGAGCGAACAGACAAGGCGCTAGGCCGTATGGCCAATATGGCGGCAAACGAAGAGGCGCAGGCCGCGTTCCGGGCCTCACCGGCCATTGGGACGGTAGATGCGTTGATCGACCGCTTGAGGGCCTATGAGGCCGTCGGTGTCACACGCGTATACTTGCAGCTGATTGACCGTTCGGATTTGGCATCCATTGCGCTGATGGGAAAAGTGGCCGAGGCGCTCCGATAGGTGGATTAAGCTTAAGAAGCAGGGTTCCCTTTGACCGTTGCACCTGCAGGCACATCGCCTGTCACGATTGCACCCATGCCAATTATGGCCCCATCGCCGATCATGACTGGCTTGTTGGGCCTGCCGGGCATGATCATCGCACCCATGCCGATGGTGACATGGTTGCCGACAATAACATTTCCGTTGCAGCAGGCGCGCGCACCAAGGGTGACAAAGTCCCCCACCGCACAGTCATGTGCAACATAGCTGTAAGCAAAGGCCTGGAAATAGCGTCCAATCGTTTGCCGTGTGGTGATGGCGACAAATTGACCAAACAGGTCGCCCTCCCCGATGGAAACCCCTGGTAGGGCACCCCAGGTTTCATGACGCAGGCTGGCAGGGCTGAAACCTGCTTCTGAAAGTCTGTTGGCCAATGCCTCTCTTTCATACGTATCAGTGACAGCCAGGGCAAACCGGGTGCCGGCAGGGTCCATCTGCAGGTAGTCGTCGAAAGAAAGGCACCGTTTGCCGTCCAGGCCAGTTGTTGTGTTGTCAGGAGAAACAAATACCGCCTCGACTGTCTCGCTGAGTTCAACAGCTGCTGCAGCTTCTGCATAAGGCATAATGGCCCTTGCGGACGGTTCGGTGCCGATGATGCCCAGAATCATGCTTTCTTCTCCCGGGAAGAGGAAAGCGGTCTAGCAGGGTTGCCAACCACCGTTGCCCCAGCGGGCACATCTTTGGTGACAACGGCACCCATGCCGATCGTTGCACCATCACCCACCTGAAGAGGCTTGTCTTCTGTACCCTGGCGGAGGAGCGCGCCCGTTCCTACCGTAACATGGTTGCCGATATGGACGTTACCATTGCAGCATACCCGGCCTGCAAAGCTGACAAAGTCTCCAACCACGCAGTCGTGCGCGACATAGGAGAAGCCCTGGCAAAGGAAATAGCGCCCAATGGCGCTGTTGGCAGTGACGGTCGTGCGGGACGTGAAGATCGCGCCGTCTCCGACACTACTGCCGACTCGCATATCCGTTGTTTCGTGCATCAGCGAAATTGGCTTAGCACCCGAAGGCTCCAGGCGCTTTGCCACTTCTTCGCGAATGCGGCCATTGCCAATGGCAATGTTGAAATAGCGTGTGGTTGCGGGTGCTGCGAGGAATTCTTCTTCGCTGAGTACATCCATGCCGAGGAAGGTTTTTCTCTGCAAGGCTGAGTCGACATAGACAACGCGAATATCTTCGGGTGCGACCTCCGGGTGTTTCGCCATTACGGAGGGCAGGCTGTGGACGATCAATTCACTACCCAGGCCACCACCACCGACAAGTCCGAACAGGATCATGTGCTTGCTGGCTCCTTTACGCGGATAATCTTGCCGGGGTTGCCAACAACAACAGCGCCAGCGGGTACTGGCTTTGTAATGACGGCACCCATGCCAATAACAGCGTCCCGACCAATGGTAAGCGGGTTGTCTTTGGTGCCGCCCAAAATCATGGCGCTGGTGCCAATTTCAACCCGATCTTCTATATGGGTGAACGGACCACAACAAACACGTGGGGAAAGCGTCACTCCCGCCCCGATACGGCAGCCAGGAGCAATCAACACCATGCTGCTGCACTGCATATAGTCGCCAGCTTCAATGTCGGTTGTCAGGGTTGACCACTCACCGATATAGGCGCCTTTGCCCAATGAAATATTGTGGCGTAGCTCAACAGTGGGGTGGATTAGATGTGCGGGCTCATGGCCCTGTGAAAAGAGCCGCTCCGCTATGTCCAACCGGGCAGTGCCTTCGCCAATGCAGACATGGAACAGTTTGCGGGCTGCCGAATGGGTAACAAAATCACTGACCGACAGGCTCGAACACCCGTTCACAATATTAGTGGCAGGGCTGTTCTCGAGGAATACGGAATCAAAGTTGCCATCGGCCAATTCCGAATAATGATTTTGCAGTGCGGCCGGTGCCCAAGGCATCACTTCCCGCCCCAGGCCACCTGTTCCGAACAGGCCGAACAGGGTTTTCATCAGTGCCTCCAGGGCGATGGTGTCGTCAGCATGCCACCCAGGTGGAATAAATGCAGGCAGCATCGGAAGACTTATATCCCGATCGGGGCAGTTTATAAAAGGGATTATCCCGTGACGAGAGACTTGCGATGCCGCGTTGCTTTATGCCCTTGCCGGTGTATGATCCGCATCATTGGTCTGCCAATTTTCCGAGAGCTTTGAAATGAAAACCCGCCGTCGATTAATGCTGCCCGTGGGCTTGGTTGCAGCCCTCATTACCTTTGCCAGCCAGGCAGTCATGACAGCTGCGGTGGCCCGCATTGATATGCCGCGGGAAGGTGAGACGGTGCGAAACCGATCGCACCCGGAATATGACGCGCTGGGCATGACGGTAGGGTCGATGCGCCTCAATACGTCTATTGGCGTGATGGGTCGTTATACGGATAACCAGTTTTATCGTCAGAATAACCGCCAGAGCGATATCACGCTGATGCTGCGACCTGACATCAACCTGCGGTCCAAATGGTCCAGGCATTCTTTTGAATTGCGGGCCAATGGCGACTTTGAGTTCAATAAAAAATACACCACTGAAGATGCTGACAATATGTCTGTATCGGCACGAGGGCGCATTGACATTTCCAAAGATACGAACCTGACGCTGGGTTCTTCCTGGCGGGACTGGCAGGAAGATCGTGGTGCCCCTGACGACCAGGATGGCTTTAAACCAACGCAATATGACGAAACATTGGCCAATGCCGTTGTACGTCATCGGTTTGGACGCTTTACACTAGCCGTTGGCGGTTCTTATTCGCGTCGGAACTACAAAGACAATGTGCGGTTCGATGGTGCACTCATCGAAAATGATGACCGGGACCGGGACATTTTCCGGTTGGACGGACGGCTGCGCTACAAGGTTCAGGACGGACTGGAACTGTTCGTCCAGGCGACCCGCAACTGGCGCCGCTTTGATGAACCGCTTAATGATGGCTTCCAGCGTAACTCGCAGGGCATTGATGTTTCCGGTGGCATCGACCTGCAGCTTTCCAATACGGTGTTTGGCTATTTTTATGTCGGCTATGTAGATCAGAACTATCTGGATCCGCGATTTGCCGAGGTCAATGCCGTGCTCTTTGGCGGTGATATTGATTGGAATGTCACGCCTTTGACGACGATCAATCTGCGGGCCGACCGCGACCTGATGGATACAGTGACGTTCGGGTCGCCCGGTTATTTGTCTGACCGGGTGCGCTTGACGATCGACCATGAATTGCGCCGAAATATTATTGTCACGCTGGAGGGCATGATCGGGCAGAACGACTTCCGGCAATCGCCGCGCGATGAAACAGTCTACAATTTTGGTGCGCGTGTCGAATGGCAGTGGAACCGGCATCTGGCCCTGAATGTTGGGTATCAGCATTTTGGCAAGGACACGAGTTTTGTGGGAGTTAACGAATACAAGATCAATCAGGTGACCCTCGGGGTCACGGCAAGATATTAGGCCATTGCTTGTAAGGCACTGTGTGCCTTCCTATAACATGATGAAGAAAATGCGATAATTCGGGGCCTGTTGCGATGAAGCAATTGTTAAATTTGTTGGCGTGTCTGGCCATAGGCTGGGGGATGATGGCCCCTGCTTATGCGGACGAACAGGCCTATCGTCTTGATACCGATGACGAAGTGCGTATCACCGTGTTTGGTCATGAAGATCTGTCTGGCGAATTTGTTATCAGTGGTGAAGGCTCACTGAGCTTTCCACTTGTCGGCCAAATAGGGGCCAAGGGGCTTACGGCTCGTGGGCTGGAGGTAGCAGTGGTCGATGCCCTGAAGCCGGACTATCTGAAGAACCCCAGTGTCAATGTCGAAATTCTCACCTATAGGCCCTTTTACATTTTGGGTGAGGTGAATTCTCCCGGCTCCTACGCCTATGTTTCGGGCATGAAGGTGATCAATGCCGTTGTCTTGGGTGGCGGCTATACCTATCGCGCGAAACAAAACAAGGTGCTGATTGACCGGGCGGGAGATGAAAGCCGCCGTATCGAGGCGTCGCCGGAGACGCCGGTTTACCCTGGTGATATTATTCGAGTGCCCGAACGGTTTTTCTAGGAGCGCTTTTTCTGGTTGTTTGGCGGGCTGATATGCCCATACTTGCGCTGCAACAGGCAGGGTAGATCCTGCTCCATAAAGGTATCCAGTCAACATGCCTCTTTCAGAGCAAACAGCGCCGCAAACCAATGTGACGGACAGCGTGTCCGCCCCGCACGATGATGGGGGGATAGATTTTGTCGGCATGCTGATGATGCTATGGCGACTGAAGGGCATCATTGTCTCTGTCGCGGTGCTGATTTTTATTATCGGTATGGCCATCATGTTCACGGTGAAACCGCGCTATACAGCTGTCGCGATGATCAGTGTCGGCCAGCCGCCGACGCAGGTCCTGAATGTTGACTCTGTTCTCCAGGGTGTTCCCATGGATGCCTTGCGCATTGGTACGGAAGTGCAAATTCTGCAATCCAGATCGCTTGCCGAACGGGTTGTGACACGGCTGGGGTTGATGGCTGACCCTGAATTCAATCCAAAACTCAGGGTCGAGGAAGAATCCTGGCTTGGCGCGCTGAACCCATTGTCCTGGATACCTGCTTCAAACGACGACCAATTTGGCAGCCTGAGCGCAGAAGAAATTCTGCAGCGGGAACGGGCTGTTGTTGTGAATAATGTCATGGAGGCCATTGGCGCGGACCAGGCGGGCCTGTCATACATCATCAATGTGGGTGTTGAAGCCGAAAGCGCCATCACAGCACGGAATATTGTAAATGCCGTTGCCGACGAATATCTGGTGTCCCAGATGGAGGTCAAATTTGGCGCTACGGAACGGGCGACGAAATGGCTGAACGAGCGCATTGCAGAGTTGAGGGAAGGCGTAGAGGCGTCTGAGCGTGCTGTCGAGGAATATCGGGCGCGCCTTGGGCTGATCAATGGCGAAGAAAATGCCAGCCTGACCAACCAGCAAATCTCCCAGGTTAACGCGCAGCTTATTATTGCGCGGACAGAAGAGGCGGCGGCCCGCGCCCGCCTGCGGCAGGTGGAACAGCTTGTTGCCCGTGGGATTGAAGGGGGTGAGAATCTTGAATCGCCCCAGATTCAAACACTGCGGGCACGATCTGCAGACCTGGCCCGTCAGGCGGCAGAGTTGTCACAGGAATATGGCGAACGTCACCCGCGGATGATCAGTCTGCGGGCCGAAATTGCTGATACCGAAACGCAGATTGCAGCTGAAGTGCAGAATATCCTTCAGCGTTTTCGGAATGAGGCCGATATCGCCGTATCGCGCCGGGCAACGCTTGAATCAAGCTTGAACGAGCTGAAAGACGCTGTCGTCCAGCAGAACCAGGGCGCGGTCCAGCTCCGTACGCTGGAGCGGGAAGCCGGTGCGCGCAGAGCCTTGTACGAGACCTTCCTGAACCGTTTTCAGGAAACCAGCGTGCAGGAAGACCTGCAGCAGGCCGATGCAGAAGTCATTGCTTATGCTGAGCTGCCGACGCAGCCGAGCTATCCCCAGAAGTTACCATTCACACTGGTGACACTGTTTCTGGCGATCATTGGTGGTACGTCTGTTGCCTTTGTCGCGCATCTGGCGCTGGACCGGGGTGTTCGCACCACAGATATGCTGGAAACGACAACGGGTCTGCCCTGTCTGGCGGCTCTGCCGGAATTGACGGGTGGAAAGGATCCTGTCGCCTATGCGGTTGAGCATCCGAAGTCGCAATTTGGCGAGGCTTTGCGCAGCCTGCATACAAATATTGAGTTGTCGGCTATTGATGATGATCCCAAGGTGATTGTTTTCACGTCTGCGGTGCCGGGCGAAGGTAAGTCCAGCGTCTCAGCGGCCTACGCCGCCCTGATGGCGCAAAGCGGTCGACGGGTCCTGCTTGTCGATGGCGACCTGCGCCGTAGCCGTGTGCATGAAATTTTCAGTGAAGAGCAGTCACCTGGCATTGTTGACTTGCTGGCAGAAACCGCTGAGAGCCCGCAGGTCATCCGTGTTGTTGAGGAAACGGGGCTACATATCATCCCGTCGGGGACAAAGGTTGTCAGTCCGCAAGATGTGCTGGGCTCAGAAGGCATGAAAGAATTTTTGGCCTGGGCGCGCCAGCATTATGACCTCGTGGTTGTGGATACACCGCCGGTGAATGTCGTCAGCGAAACCCTGCATCTGGCCAGTGAGGCCGACCGGGTTATTCTGCTGGTGAAGTGGAGCACGACCCACCGGGATACTGTTGTGCAGGCCCGGAGGCATCTTGATGATGCCAATGCCCGCTATGCTGGTGCTGTTTTGTCACAGGTCGGCCCCAAGGCAGACTCGGGTTACAGCTATTCTGGCTATTCTGGTTACGGACGTGCTTACACGTCCTATTATCACGAAGGTTGATCCTGCGAAGGCGTGGCCTTTTGTCCTTTCATGAGGTGAAGATGCCGTGTTGAAGTCTATCCTCACCATCGTGGGTGGCAGTGCGGTTAGCCTGCTCATAACAATCATTGCATCGCCTATTCTCACAAGGCTTTACAAACCAGAGGACTTCGGCCTTGTCGCCTCGATTTTAGCACCTGCTGCTATTCTTGCCGTCATTGCGCCTGGACGACTGGGGTTGGCTATTCCCATCGCCAAGTCGGAACAAGATGCCCGGGACTTATTCTGGCTGGGAACGCTAAGTTGTTTGCTCATGGTTCCGTTATTGACAGCCGGGACGTTCCTGTTTGTCGACATGAGTATCGATGGGCTAACCACGACTCAAACATTCTTTGCCCTTTTGGTGATCACCTTCTTCGCGTCTGAGGGGGAAATCGTCGGTTTTTGGCGTAACCGGCGCAAGCGATTTGCCTTTGGTGCGCGCAATGGGGTTATTCGTTCCATCGCCGTTGCGTTGAGCCAGTGGTCGCTGCATGGCATTACTCATGCGGGCATGTTGTTGGGGAATTTTGTCGGCGGCATCTTCGCCACGGCCCTGTCCTGGGCAGAGATTTATCGGTGCGACAAAGCCCGTTTGGCGGGCTTGCCTTCTCGCCGGCGGCTAAAGGAGCTGCTGGTCGAGTACAGGGACTTTCCGCTTTTTTCCATGCCACAGGGACTGACCGCCGCCATCAACCAGAATGCGGTGCCATTGCTGCTGCTGTGGCTTGCCGGCAGTGCGGTCGCGGGTCAATATTGGCTGGTCTTCAGGGTGCTTGTTGCCCCCATCAACATTTTGGGTGGCGCCTATCGCCAGGTCATGCTGTCTCATTTGGGGGCCAGCGAGGGCAAACGCGAGGAAGACGTGCGGTTGGTTCTCCAACATATCCTTGTGCTAACGGCTATGTGTATTCCTGCTGTTACGCTTGGTTTGTTTTTTGGTGAGCAGCTATTCCGCTTTGCGTTTGGCGATCAGTGGCAGTTGGCAGGTGTTTTTGCAAGTTGGTTGGCATTGGGGTTCGCGATTGATCTCGTCAAGGTGCCCGCAAACTGTCTACTTCAGCGAGAACGCAAACATCACGCCATATTGGTCTTTGATATCATCGCGGGAATATTGCGGGCTGCGGCGCTTGTAATTGGCTATAGTGTCGGTGGCGAGGTGTTTGCAATTCAGTGTTTTGCATGTGCAAATCTCGTTGTGTGGACCGTATTCATCTTGTGGGCGATCCGATGATCTATGTCTTGCTCTATACACCGCTGATTATCTGGTGCCTGGGCGATCTTCTGTCTTACGGAAGAAAACGTGAAGGCAAGCTAGGGATGATGTTGCTCAGCGGCTCGTTCCTGGTGTTTTACGGGTTGCCTGGTGCCTATACCGGTTTTGCATGGGACAATGTCCAGCACGTGATGGCGGGGTTGGGGGAGCGCGGCTTCCTTGTTTCCGCTACGATGGCGATAACCTGTTTGTTGGCGTATCGTACCTCGGTTTGGGGCTACAAGCGCGGCCTGGCAAAATCCGGCAGTGTAGTGATCAGGCCGGTCAACAAGCTGGCTATCGGATATTCGGTGGCGGCCTGCGTGGTACTCTCCAGCATCTGTCTGTACATCTATGCGATGCAGTATGGTGGTTTTGAGGCGGCCTACCGATATACCGCTGCCATCCGGTCGGGCCACTATGCACCTTTGGAGGGTTTCTCCTTCACGTTCACCAAATATTTCATTCCCTGCATCTTGTTCCTGACCATTTATTTGGCGGTTTCAACCCGAGAGCACTTCAACATGGGAAAAGCGTTGATGCTATTTGGTGCTTTGGCTCTGACAATTCTGTTTGTCTTGATCATGGGCGGCCGGGGCCTCGTTGTTTTCACGCTTCTGGCGGTGCTCATCGCTTTGTTTTTCCCACAGGGTGAACAGCGTCTGAAATATGCGGTACTTGTCCCGATTGGGGTCTTGGCCTCAATCGGCTATTTCATCATCAGAGATGGCAAGCAGCTGTTTAACAGCTTTCGTGCAATTGGCGAGCGCCAGTTTGTTGATGGGGTGACAGAGGCATTTTCCCAGGGTTCATTTGTGAACGAGGTTATGGGGTATTTCGCTACCCGTATTTATTCTGGCGAGGTGGCTATCTTGAAAGCTGTTTCTCAGGAGCGACTTGGGTGGTTTCATGAAGTAGTTATTGCGCCTCTTTATCTGGTGCCAGAAAGACTGTCCGGGGTGATCGGCCTGGTCAGTGTAAGTCAAACCAATACAGCCTTGCTGACAGGCTCGCAGGGAGGGACCATTCCGCCGGGGTTGGTTGGTTACGGGGTATATAGTCTGTGGGTGTTTGGCCCCCTCCTGTGCGGTTTCGTTTTTGGGTATGTCCTGGGCCAACTGCAGAGCCGTTATGAACGGGCAGGTATCTATGCCCAGGTCATCATTTTACCAACGATGATTTGGTGGATGTTCTTCACGGGGGCGGGCGACCCTCGGGTCCTTGTGCGTTCAATGTTCCCTATCTTCGTTTTCGCAGGCCTATACTGGTTTTTCAATTTGGTCTCGGGACGATCAACTGTCATTTGGCAGGGGTCAGGTGCGCGTTAAACAACCTGCTGTCAGCTGCCGTAAATCAACATGAACACAGTATCCAAGAGAGTTATGGTCGTGATGCCGACACTTGGCGGTGGTGGCGCAGAGCGTGTAACGACAACCCTGCTACGTTTTCTGGACCCAGAGGAATTTGTCGTCCGGCTGGTCGTTGCAAATGGCAAGCAGCGATATGGTGATTTGCCGCCCGCCGTCGAGGTTGTAGACCTCAAGCAAAAGAGAATGCGCCATACATTGTCTTCAATTGTCAGGCATGCGCGGGAGTTCAAGCCGGATATTGTGTATACAACCATTGCTCAGGCAAACACGGCCGTGGCTTTGGTGAGACCCTTTTTAGGGCGTAAAACAATCTGTATTGCTCAGCAAGTCCATATGCATGGGGGCTGGAGACCGCGCAAAATAAGAAATCGGTTGAGGTTGCGCGTGCTCAAACGCCTGCTTCGGCAGTTTGACTATTTTGTCTGTGAAAATGACATCGTGCGGCAGGATTGTGCAGACCAGTACAATTTCCCCCTGGAGAGAATTAGAGTGATTCCTAACCCTGTGGATGTGCGTGGGATCAGGTCTGCGATCGACTCTGGTGGAAAGCAGGACGATGCCCAGTCGGTTGTCGATGTTGAAACAGGTGCCGTCCAGTTTGTTGCTGCCGGGCGCTTACAATACGAAAAGGGATTTGACATTTTATTGGAGGCGCTGGCGCGCTATTGTTCTGTTCCTTTCAGGCTGCAAATCCTGGGTGATGGCACGTTGCGGCCTGCTCTTGAGCAACAGGCGAAACAATTGGGGATTCAGGACCGGGTTAGTCTTCTGGGCTTCCAGAAAAGCCCATATGCGTACTTTGCCGAAGCCGATGCATTGATTTTGCCTTCTCGTGCTGATGCCTCGCCAAATGTCGTTCTGGAAGCGCTTGCTTGTCAAACCCCGGTGATAGCGACGCCAGCACTGGGTGGTGTGGCGGGTTTGATCAAAGGTGTGGATGGGTGCGTGTTGGCTGATGACGTGGCAGCAGAACCCCTAGGGCGTGCCATAAATAAATGGGTTCAGGAAAAAGCCAAAGAAAGTGTGCCGCCGGACGCGATCGATGGGCACGACCCGGAATTGGTTGCCCAAGCATACAAGTCATTGTTTGATGCAGCGGTGGATGCACGTCATTCTCGAGGTAATAAGGGGGGAAACCGGACCGCTATCTGGCGGCATAAAGGACACCAGTTGGGAAAAGGGGGCGACCATTCGTCAAAGGGCAAGGCATAGAAGATTGCTGTCCAATCTATTCACGCGCTCGCCTGAGATTTTCAGGCATCGGGTAAATATATGGCGGGCTCGCAAGAGCTGGAAGACTGCCGGCGTCTTGTTCATTCATGTTCCCAAAGTTGCCGGGTTTTCATTGTCTCGGTCATTGTACGGGCATGTTTACGGGCACATGACGGCCCTTGAAGTGGAGGCAAATGCCGCAGACCTTTTTGCTGAGTTACCGGTGTTTGCCGTGGTCAGAAACCCTTGGGACAGGGTCGTTTCCGCGTATCACTTTGCTATTGCGGGTGGGGTCGGGGCTATGCGTGTTGCCCAACCAGCCCAATACAGACAACCCGCTTTCAGAACGTTCGACGCCTTTTTGGAAGAATGGCTGCCGGCGCAGAACCTGGTGAAGTGCGACTATATCTTTCAACCGCAATATCGCTTTGTCTGCCGCCCGACTGGAGAGCTTGCGGTGGATTTTCTGGGCAGGATGGAAGACATGCAGTCCACCTACGACTTTCTTGCGGAAATAACAGGCAGGAATTTGGAGGTGAAACGGGAAAATACCAGTAATCGTGAGGCGGACTACAGAGGGTACTACACCCATCCTCGGCTCAAAAATTTGGTGGCAGATGCCTATGCAGAAGATGTACGCCTGTTTGGGTACGACTTCTAGAATGTTGCCGAGATGAATATGGCCTTACAGGCTCCCAAAAAACTGCTGGTCTTCATGCCTCCACTTACATTGGGTGGCATGGAGCGGATGGTTGTTAATCTGCTGAACCGCCTGGATCGGGAAAAGTTCTCAACGACGCTGGTGTTGGTTGGATCAGAGGGCGGCGAGATGCTTATGGGCCAGCTTAACAAAGATATTGATGTCGTTGACCTCGGCTGTACCAGCCTGCGCAGAGCAGTTGCCGACTATATTCGTGTGGCCCGCCAAATGAGGCCCGACATCATATTTTCAACCATCATGCACCTTAATTTTGCGGTGCTGTTTACGTGTTGGCTGGTGCCCGGTCGTCCCCGATTGGTCGCAAGGGAATCTATTTTCGTTTCTTCCCATCTTGAAGAGGTACCAGCGACAGCCATGTGGAAGATGGCTACGCGACTGTTTTATCGGTTCTTTGACCTGTTGATTTGCCAATCGCAGGCCATGGCTGATGATTTGCATGAGGCTTTCCAAACCCCGGGCGGAATGTTGCAGGTGATTCACAACCCGGTTGACCGGGAGATCTTGGTGCAGCGGGCAAAAGCGCCGGTGAGTGTAATTGTTCCCAAGGAGGAGAATGGAAACGGTAAGTTGGTCGTGGTTGGCCGTTTGGCGACTGTCAAGCAAGTCGACGGGATTATACGCGCTTTGTCGCTTCTTGGAGGCTCTGCCCCCAATTTATGGATTATCGGTGACGGGCCTCTTCGCCATGAGCTGGAGCAACTTGCGCGCTCGCTTAACCTGGGTGAGAGCGTGACATTTGCCGGCGAGCAGGAGAACCCGTACCCCTATATAGCCGCTGCAGATGCGCTCGTTATTAACTCGAAACATGAAGTTTTCCCGAATGTTGTGCTGGAGGCGTTGGCCCTGCGAAAACCGGTCATCGCCGCACCCGCACGCGGAGGGTTGCCCGAAATATTGGACTCCGTTGAAGCATCATTTGTTGCTACAGATACCACGCCTGAAGCTCTTGCCCATGCCATACGCCGGTGGCAAGTGGTCCGCCACGATGTTTCCGTGCCTGCCGACTGTGTCGCCCAATATGATCCTGCCATGATCACGGCTCAGTACGAACGGGCTTTGTTAGGTGAATTGGCGAAAGACAAGGTTTGATCAACACGTTAAGGTGCGCCAATTGCGGGGCTAAGTAGTGTTGGATCCCACCATCATCAGGTTAGATTGCTCTATAGATTATGGAAACCGTGTTGCATGTCATAACGGGCCTTGGCCTGGGCGGCGCTGAAAGCCAGCTGTTTCATTTCGTGACGTCTGACACGTCGCGGAAGCATCATGTTGTCTCGTTGATGCATGAGGGGGTGTTTGGCCCCCGGCTTAAGGAGCAGGATATCGCCGTGACCTGCCTTCATATGCCTGCGGGAAAGATATCATTTGCCGGTATGCGACAGCTATATCGGTTGGTGCGCTCGATGCGGCCCGACTATGTGCAGACGTGGATGTACCATGCGGACCTTGTCGGCGGCCTGATGGCCCAGCTGGCTGGCGCGCGAAACATTTTTTGGGGCTTGCACAATACGAATGTCGATCCTTCCCGGACAGCCTGGAGAACCCGGTTCGTTGTTCGGCTTTGTGCCCTTGTTTCAGGCTTTGTTCCCAGGCGTATTCTCAGCTGTTCATCGGCCGGTGTAGACGTCCATGCAGCATTGGGCTATCGGCGCGACAAGCTTGTCGTGGCGCACAATGGATACGACTTTGAGGCATTTAAGCCGGATGAAGCAGCGCGGCAGCAGCTGCGGCAGCAGTGGGGCATTGGCGATGATACTGTTCTTCTTGGCACAGTGGGTCGATATCACCCGCAGAAGGATCATGAGAACCTTTTGCAGGCGCTTGCAAAAGCAGGTGACGGGCTGGGGGATTGGCGCTGCGTCTTCGCAGGCACGGGGTTATCTGCCGATAATCCCTGGTTGATGTCGTCTGTAGAAAAATACGGCTTGGCCGAAAAGGTGATTTTGCTGGGGCCGAGGCCCGATATACCCGACATTATGAATGCGATGGATATCAACGTATTGCCTAGTGCATTTGGCGAGGCGTTCCCCAATGTACTGGTCGAGGCAATGGCGACGGGTGTTCCTTGCGTGACGACCGATGTCGGCGATTCCGCCGTGATTGTCGATGAGTATGGCATTGTCGTCCCGCCGTCTGATGCGGATGCTCTGGCGACGGCCATTGGCCAAATGGCGTCGCAGAAGCAGGATGCTGCCGCTTGGTCCAGCCGCAAGGCCAGTTGCCGCAACTTTGTAACCAGCAGGTTCAGCCAAGAGGCCATGATTCAGCGTTATGCGTCTGTCTGGGCAGGAGATATACAGCATGGCTAGAGTGGTCGTTATCGGGGCTGCGCCGGTATCCATGGTTAATTTCCGACGCGAGCTGCTGGAGGCGCTTGTTGCCAGGGGGCACGACGTGATCTGTATGGCAAATCCAGCCCCGCCCGAGCTGGAGGCCCGGATTCGGTCACTGGGGGTGGATTTCGTTCCATACGACGTGGATCGGCGCAGCCGCAACCCGTTCCAGGACGTTAAGACATATCTGCAGCTTCGCCGCACCTTGCGGCGGCTGAAACCCGATGTTGTTTTTGCCTACACAATCAAGCCCATTGTGTGGTCTGGTTTGGCAAGTCGGGGCATCAAGGGCGCGCGCTTCTTCGGGATGGTTGAAGGCACCGGTTATGCCTTTCAGGGCCAGGGGTGGAAACGTGGCTTGTTGCGGCAGGTTGCAAGCCTGCTCTTTAGGGCGGCGCTGTTACGGGCCAAGGCGGTGTTCTTTCTTAACAGGGACGACCCGCAAACCTTCTACAAACAGCGTATTGTCGGCCCTGAAAAAGCGGTAACCCTGAATGGCATCGGCGTTGACCTGGACCATTACGGACTTGCTGCCCTGCCGGAAGGAAAAGGCCCTGTATTTCTGCTGATTGGTCGGTTGTTGAAAGAAAAGGGTGTGCGAGAATTTGCCACAGCCGCCCGCCAGGTGCGCATCAAGCATCCTGATGCCCGCTTCCAGATTCTGGGCTATGCCGACCCGACATCTGAGGGCGTGCCGATAGAAGACGTGGAAGCCTGGCATGAAGAGGGTGTTGTCGAGTATCTGGGCGCTACGCCTGACGTAAGGCCATTCATTGAGGCGTGTCATGTATTTGTACTGCCCTCTTATTATGGCGAAGGGTTACCCCGAACGATCTTGGAAGCCATGTCTATGGGACGACCAATCCTGACGACAGATAATGTTGGCTGTCGTGAGACGGTTGAAGAAGGCCAAAATGGTTTCCTGGTGCCGCGACAAGATGCGGAAGCGCTGGCAGAAAAGGCAAAATGGTTCGCAGAGAACCCGGATAAGTGGCAGGCGATGGGTGATGCCAGTCGCCGGCTTGCCGAAGAGAGGTTTGACGTTCACAAGATCAATGCTGTTATCCTGTCGACCATGGATTTGGACGGGTAAGTAGATATGGCAAAGCGGTTGTTTGACATTCTGGTTTCGCTGTCGGTGCTGCTTTTTGGGGCGCCGGTGCTGCTACTTCTTTGCCTGGCGGTGCGCATCAATATGGGGTCTCCCATCTTTTTCAGACAGGAACGACCGGGGCTGAACGGTGAGATATTTGAGATCATAAAGTTTCGCACCATGCGGGATGCCTATGATCAAGACAGCAAACCCCTGCCGGATGCCGAGCGGCTGACAAAGCTGGGGCGACTGTTGCGTGCAACCAGTCTCGATGAATTACCCGAGCTGTTGAACGTTCTCAAAGGGGAGATGAGCCTTGTTGGCCCCCGACCATTATTGGTGCGCTATCTGCCTCTCTACACGCCGGAACAGGTGCGGCGGCACGATGTTCGCCCCGGTATCACTGGCCTTGCACAGGTGCGCGGGCGCAATGCCTTGGATTGGGATTCCAAATTTGCCTACGACATAGAATATGTCGACAATCAAAGCTTGTGGTTTGACCTTCGCATTCTGTTTGAAACGGTGCGGGCGGTGGTCAAGAGAGAAGGCATATCCCATGAGGGGGTGGTCACCATGCCACGATTTGAAGGCAGTACTGCAGCGGCTGACCAAAAGGACCAGCCGCGTGACTAAAGCTTCCATTGCACCCTGGCCTGCCTACTCAGAAGAAGAACACGAAATTGCCGCCCGCGTTCTGGCGAGCGGAAAGGTCAACTACTGGACCGGGGAAGAAGGCCGGAAGTTCGAGCAGGAATTTGCTGCCTGGTGTGGCACGGAACACGCTGTCGCCGTTGCCAATGGCACGCTCGCTCTGGAGCTTGCCATGCGGGCAGCAGGGGTCGGTCCGGGGGACGAGGTGGTGGTCACCCCGCGTAGTTTCATGGCCTCCGCCTCAACCATCATCAATGTCGGGGCGGCACCGGTCTTTGCCGATATCTGCACGGACAGCCAAAATATTACGCCGGCCACGGTGGCGCCGTTTTTAACAGAAAAGACCCGCGCGATCCTGTGCGTGCATTTGGCTGGTTGGCCATGCGACATGGACGGCTTTGCCGACTTGGCAGCACGACATGATTTACTCTTGATCGAAGATTGCGCCCAGGCCCATGGCGCGACCTACAAAGGTCGACCAGTGGGATCATTGGGTGACGTGGCGGCCTGGTCGTTCTGTCAGGATAAGATCATGACCACCGGGGGCGAGGGGGGTATGGTCACGACAAACAGCGCCTCTGTGTGGGAGGCAGCATGGGCGTACAAGGACCACGGCAAGTCCTGGGATGCCGTCTACAGCCAAGACCATCCGCCGGGGTTCCGCTGGCAGCATGAAAGCATAGGCAGTAATTTCCGCCTGACGGAAGTTCAGTCTGCCATTGGCCGATATCAATTGAACAAAATGCCACAATGGCATGACGAAAGGGTGCGCAACGCCCGGCTTTTGTCGGAGATTCTGTCAGATAGTGCGCTGCTAAGGATCCCTGCGGTGCCGGAGGATATCGACCACGCCTTCTACAAGTTTTATGCCTTTGTGCGCCCTGAAAGGTTGGCGCCAGACTGGTCACGGGACCGCATCATGATCACTCTGAATGAAAAGGGCATCCCCTGTACGGTTGGTGCATGCCCGGAAATGTATCTGGAAAAGGCTTTTGCAGGTCATCCTTCTGTTCCAGTTGAACGCCTGCCCGCCGCGCAGTCTCTGGGTGAATCGAGCCTTATGTTACCGGTGCACCCGGGGTTGGGTGACGAAGCCATCATACATATGGGTCGGGAATTTCTGCAGGTTTGCCAGCAGGCCTTGACCTGATCTCATCTGCGGCATTTTGTTGTGAAACTTTGCGTATCTGCCAATTCGGCCTATTATACTCCTCAAGGTCAATAAGGGGGTACTGATACGATGCTGCACAGCCGCGTCATTGCGCTGAGCCGCCCACAGAAGCGCCTGATCATGATGCTGCTTGATGCGAGCCTCGTGATGTTGTGTTTGTGGGCTGCATTGGCATTGCGGCTTGGTGTGTGGTGGCCTTCGGCCAATATGTCCGCTGTATGGTGGCTGTTCCTGCTACTCCCTGTCATTGGTCTTGTGATTTTTAGCCGCCTGGGCCTTTACCGAACCATGCTGCGGTCCATGGGGCATGAAGGCTTTGTGGCGATTGCCTATGGCGTTGTCATTCTGGCGTTGGTGATGACCACGGCGTCTTATATGAGTGGCGAGCGCATTATACCCCGCTCAACACCGTTCATTTACGGACTGTTACTGGCTGTCAGTGTGACGGGTGTACGCCTGTTCGCGCAGTCCTATTACATGTGGCTGACGGTGCGGTTCGTGCAGAAGGCGCCTGTTCTGATCTATGGCGCGGGGAATAGCGGTATTTTGCTGGCACAGGCGTTGGAACTGGGTAAGGAGATGGCCCCCACAGCCTTTGTCGACGATGACCCCGCCCTTCAGGGCAGCATCATTCGTGGCCTCCCGGTAGAGCCGCCGGCGCAGATTGGGCGCATCATCAACGACCATGGTATCAAGACTGTATTATTGGCGCTGCCAACGATTAGCCGGGCCCGTCGGGAAGAGATCCTGACGACGCTGAGTGATCATGACGTTGATGTTCAGAGTGTGCCATCACTGGAAGATCTGATTTCCGGGCAATATACCATCGACCAACTGAAGACAGTGGAACTGCACGACCTGTTGGGGCGGCAGGCCGTCGACCCTGTGACCAATCTGGCTACAGAAAGCATTGTTGGTCGCTCTGTGATCGTGACAGGTGCTGGCGGCTCCATTGGCGGAGAATTGTGTAGGCAGATTTTGGCGGCGCGGCCCAAGAAGCTTGTCCTGTTTGAAATGAGTGAACTTGCGCTCTATGAGATCGACCAGGAATTGAACGACTTAGCCACAGCGTCTGGCGTGATAGCTGAAATTGTTGCCGTTTTGGGCAATGTTTGTGACCAGCGTCATGTTGCCCAGACATTGGCGGATCACAAGATTGAGGTTCTCTACCACGCGGCGGCCTATAAGCATGTACCCATCGTTGAGGCCAATGTCCTTGAAGGCGTACGGAACAATATCATTGGCAGTTACGTTGTCGCCAAGGCTGCCCGAGAATACGGCGTAGACCGGGCGGTGCTTGTCTCTACAGACAAAGCCGTGCGCCCAACCAGTGTGATGGGTGCAACCAAACGCCTGGCAGAACTGGTATTTCAGGACCAGCAGGAACAGCCGGGTAAAACGGTGTTTTCCATGGTGCGGTTCGGCAATGTACTGGATTCATCGGGGTCGGTTATTCCGCTGTTCCAAAAACAGATCAAACTTGGCGGCCCGGTGACGGTGACGCATCCGGACATTACACGCTATTTCATGACAATCCCCGAAGCTGCCCAGCTGGTGATCCAGGCCGGATCCATGGCCTATGGCGGCGACCTGTTTTTGCTGGATATGGGTGAACCTGTCCGGATTGATGATCTCGCACGTCGGTTGATCATGTTGTCGGGGCTGGATGTCCGGGACGCCGACAACCCGCAAGGGGATATTGTCATCGAATATGTTGGCCTGCGACCGGGTGAAAAGCTGTTCGAGGAATTGTTGATTGATGGTAATGCAGCCCCGACTTTGCACCCCAAAATCATGCGGACAATTGAACAGCGCTTGCCGGCTGAAACACTGGCCATGGTGATTGAAGAGCTCCAACTTGTTGTTGAGGCGGGCGACGTCTCTCATGCAATCCAGTTGCTGGATGGCGCGGTGGATGGTTACAAGGCGCTGTCTTCTCGGCGCACTGGGCCCGGTTCAGTAAAATCGGACGATGGGCTGGCTAATGTTCTCAAGGTGGTCAAGTAAGGTAGGCGCCACCCTCCCGGTCTTTCAAATTTGGCCCGCTTCAATGTTGGTATGGTTCGTAGTCTGGTAAAGCATTGCTATTTCAGCTGTTTGGCAGCAACCGAGTGCATCGTGGAGACATGGCTTGAGTGACATTGAAATTTTCCCCTGGAGCCTGCACTTCGCAACGGGCGTAGAGCTCATCGATGCGCAGCATCAGGAACTGGTTCGAATCCTGAACGAGATTTGCAGCGGCGTGCTGTCAACAAAGGACCATGATGGTGCTATTGATCGCCTTTTCCTTGAGTTGATCAGTTACACGAAGCGCCATTTTGAAAGGGAAGAGGCGTTTTTTGATCAACATGATCTGCCGCCCCAACTTGTTGACGACCACAAGGAGAAGCACCGTTTTCTGGTTGCTGAGGCGCACAGACTGAAGGATTACTACGAAAACCACCCGCAAGATAACAATGACCCCGAAGAACTGCTCACGACTCTGGCGCTTTGGCTAACGCGACACATTCTGAGTGAAGATATGTGGTTGGTGATGGTCATCGATTGCCTCGACAACGGCATGTCCCTGGATGAAGCTAAACAGCACGCAAACCAGGAGATGGAGGGGCCTGCAGATGTAAGCGCCAGTGTTGGTGTCGCTTTATATCCGGAGGATGGGGTGCAGCTCGATGACCTTTTGCGCCACGCCGACGATGCTATGTATGCTGCCAAGAAAGGCGGGAAAAACAGTTATCGTCTATATAGCGAGTTGGCAGAAAAACCGGCCTAGACCCCGTAGCTTGCGAGCAGGGGCCTAAGCCGGTTCGCTGCATCAGCCGAATTTGTAGGCAGTGATTTTGTTGCCATCCAAATCCCGGAAGTAAGAGAAATAGGCGCCTGGGCCGCGTTCGCCGGGTTCGCCTTCATCGGTGGCACCCAGTTCCAGTGCCTTGGCGTAAAAGGCGTCTACTTCTTCAGTGCTGTCGAAGCTGAAGCCAACCATGGTGCCATTGCCAACGGTAGCCTCGCCGCCATCATAAGCACCAAGCACGCCAAAGAGCGACGGGCCGCTGAAATAAAGGCGACCGCCAGAGGGGTGCTCGAAACGGGGCTCCCAGCCGATAGAGCCAAGCAGTGCATCATAGAATGCCTTGGCTTCTTCAAGCTTGTTGGAGCCCACGGTTGCATAGGAGAGACTGGCCATAGTGTTGTCCTTTTCACTGTTGAGATGGGCGACAGTAACGCCGCAGTCGCCCGCAACTCAACCGCCTTCTTCAGAAAAGCAGCCCCGTTGCATTGCCTGTCCCGCAGCGCTACCGTTTGCCTGTCTGTGAGGCGAAATGTCGAAGGGGGGACACATGGTGTCACTGGAACCACAGCCATTTACCATTGAAATTCCGGACTCAGCCTTACGTGGCCTGAAGGCGCGGCTGGAAGACATCCGCTGGCCAATAGACTTCAATAATGATGACTGGCGTTACGGCGTGCCACGCCCCTATATGGAATCCTTTATCGAGTCCTGGCGTGCCTATGACTGGCGCGAATCCGAAGCGGAAATGAACAGCTTTGACCATTACCGCGTCACGCTGGACGATATTCCCCTGCACTTCATGCATGTCAAAGGTAAGGGGCCGAACCCAACACCAATAATCCTGACCCATGGTTGGCCGTGGACGTTCTGGGATTGGAAAGAGGTTGCTCTTCGCCTGTCAGACCCAGCCGCCTATGGTGGCGACCCGGCAGATGCCTTTGATGTCGTCGTGCCATCATTGCCTGGCTTCGGGTTTTCTACGCCGATGACCGTCGATGGTGTCCAGACACAATGGACGGCAGATCTCTGGATCCGGCTGATGACTGATGTGCTGGGCTACGAGAAATTCGCGGCCGCCGGCGGTGACTTTGGGGCGGCCATCACATCGCAGCTGGGCCATAAATATGGCGACCGGATTATCGGTATTCATGTCACCATTCCACCACTCTTGGGCGGGGCCGCCAGCCTTGCTGACAACCCTGCCAAGCCGGGCAGCCTGCTGGGGTTACGCGGCATTCTGGATGGCCCAACTGCGCGCCTTGCGCCAGAGGACTTTGAGCCCGACGAACGTTGGAGCTGGCATGAAATGGATGAACGCTGGCCGACGGCACTGGCCCATGTTGCCGTCCATATAACCGACCCGCAAACCTTTGCGTATGCTTTGCATGACTCGCCCGTAGGGCTTGCCTCCTGGATTGTGGAGAAGCGCAATAATTGGAGCGACAACCGAGATGGGCCGGATAGTCTACCGTCGCGCAAATTCCTGCTGGACCTCGTCAGTATCTATTGGTTTACCGAAAGTTATGTCACATCAGCCCGCTGGTATTGGCACACATTCCGAACCCCGTGGGACCAGGCCCATGACCGCACCCCCGCCATTGAAGTGCCGGTGGCTGTCGGCGGCTTCCCGAAGGAAATGGTGTTTGCGCCGCGCAAGATGGTTGCGGCGCGCAACAATCTGAAACATTGGGGCACGCCGGACAGGGGCGGACACTTCGCCCCCGCTGAAGTCCCCGATCTCTATAGCGACGATTTGATCGATTTCTTCCGGTCACTGCGGTAAATCGCCAAGAAAATGAAAGTTCAAGACATGCGCAAAATTCTGGTTTCTGGCCTGTTGGCTCTTTCCCTTGCGGCCTGTTCTGCCGACGAGGGAGCGGAAGATGGCTCGGCCCATACGGGTACGGCCTTTGGCGAACAGGACCTTGATTCCGCTGAAAGCATGGAGCGGTTGGCGGAAGCTCAGCGGGCACGCCAAGCCCATCCAGGCCGCGCTGTGTATGAAGAAAATTGTGCCGGGTGCCACGAAGGCGGGCTCGCCAAAGCGCCGCATACCAGCATGATCGGTATGATGACGCCCGAGGCCGTCATGCGCGCCATGACAACGGGCTTGATGCAGGTTGAGGCAGAAATGCTGGAGGACGACCAGAAGGTGATGGTCGCGGAATATCTTTCCAACAGCAAGTTGGGTGCAGGCGAACAAGAGCCGGCGCCACGTTGCGAAATGGGCGATGATTGGTTTGACCGAAGCCAGCCGCCTGTGCTCAAAAATTGGGGTATCACGCGGGAAAACACACGGCTCATCCCCCCAGAGGCGAACCCGCTCATTGAACAAGACTTTGCCAATCTGGAACTGAAATGGGCCATTGCGATCCCCGGCGCCAACCGGGTGCGCTCACAACCGGGCCTGGCGGGCGGTGCGCTCTATCTTGGCGGTCAGAATGCCAAAGTCTATGCGCTCGATGCCGAAACCGGCTGCATGCATTGGGCCTTTGACGCCGCAGGCGAGGTGCGCACAGCCATTGTTGTTGAACCTTTCGAAGCCGGCGACGCAGAGGCGGATCCGCTGCTTTTCTTCGGTGATGTCTTGGGGAATGTCTATGCCATCAGCGCCTTAGATGGCTCCCTGCGCTGGCGCGACCGGCCGGATGATCACCCCAATGCCACCATCACCGGTGCACCGAGCTATTTTGATGGCAAATTGTTGCTGCCGGTTTCCGCACTGGAGTCTGGCCCGCCGGTCGATCCGGCCTATGAATGCTGCACCTTCCGAGGCTCTGTTGTGGCCTATGACGCGCTAGGTGGCGAGAAACTCTGGCAGACTTTCTCGATCTACGAAGAACCTGCGCCCTTCCGCATCAACAGCGCGGGTACGCAGAATTATGGGCCCTCCGGTGGCACGGTCTGGAACGCGCCGGCGGTGGATGAGAAGCGCCGACAAATTTATTTCGGCACTGGGGAGAATCTATCCTCACCTGCGACCCTGACGAGTGATGCCATCTTCGCGGTTGATGTCGATACCGGGGCGGTGAAGTGGACCTTCCAGGGCACGCCCGATGATGCCTGGAATGGTGCTTGCGGCACCGTGAATGATGCCAACTGCCCAGAAGAAGATGGTCCCGACTACGACATGGCCGCCGGGATCATCCTCGTCAGCCTCAGCGATGGGCGTGAACTGGTCGTTGGCGGGCAGAAGTCCGGCGTCGTCCATGCGCTCGACCCGGATACGGGTGAGGTTGTTTGGCAGAACCCGGTGGGTCGTGGCGGCGTGCAGGGTGGTATCCACTTCGGCATGGCCGCCGAAGGGGATTTGTTGTTCGTCCCGGTCACGGACATGAAGGATGGCCGCACCTATACGGAAGCCGCCTGCCCCGGCCTGCATGCCATCGACATGAAAACCGGCGAATTTGCCTGGCGCCAACATGCGCCGCAGGATGTCTGCCAGGGTCGGCAGTTCTGCCACCCGGGCAATTCCCAGGCAGCAACGGCTGCCCCCGGGCTGGTGATGGCCGGGTCGATGGATGGTGTCCTGCGCGTCCACAACAGCCAGACGGGTGACCTCGTCTGGCAGTATGATACGACGCAGGAGGTCACCACCCTGATGGGCACGCAGACTTCTGGTGGCTCAATGGGCGGCGGTGCCGGACCCATCACGGCCAACAAGATGCTCTATGTCGACAGTGGCTATGGCCTGTATTTCCACATGCCCGGCAATGCCTTTTTGGCCTTTGGGCTGAAGGAGTAGGGGAATTGGAGTGAGCAGTTGCCAGACTGGAGCAAATCAAATTGCTCTGACCCCATTGATCGGGATTAACTACATTGATCCTATAAAGTGGATTCACAAAATTCGTGCGTTGCGATAAAACAACTTATGCAAAATACTTCGCATGCGGTCATGGCGCAACGCCAGGAGCCGAAAAACAGCTCGGACGACTTCCCAACACCCCCCTGGGCTACGCGTGCCCTGCTGCATCACGTTCTCACAGAAGAGCCTCTTAGGAAAATGTCATGCCTGGAGCCGGCATGTGGACGTGGTTATATGAGCAGGCCTCTTTCATGACCTTGCCCCCGTATTTGCAGCCAGTTCAAAAATACTACCTCAAACTGGCTGCAAATACGGGGGCAAGGTCAAGTTCTCAAAATAGCGCTATTGACCAAGGCCATAGAATCAGAACATATAGAGAACATGAAAAGGCTCACTGGCATAGGTAAAGCAGACGCTCAAGACATATTGGCGATCATGCAACAGTGCCGAAAAGCCATGACAGACTTGCAAAGCAAGGTAGCGATTAAGTCAATTCAGTACCGGCAAGCCACGACTATCATCCGTGAACTAGATGAAATGGGCCAACTCATTACTGGCACTCAAAACTACTTTTTGGATCCGCCGCATAGCACGCATTTGTAGGAGGAAAGTCGTGATTAAGAAATGGATACTGGCGGCAACATTTGTCGCAACTATGGACATACAAGCACAGGCCGAGATTCAAATATCACATTGCCTTCTAGAATGCCCCTCCGGCACTCAACCTTCAAATGAACTTGTTGTCCGAGAAATCTATGCTCTTTCCAACAATGGTGTAACCAAATTTGCCGATTGGGTTGCCTACAGAGTAACAAAAGAGACAATTGGAACTACGGCAAGTCTCGACAGAGATTGGAAACCAGATCCACTGCTGGATCCTGCTGTAACTCTAGAGCCCAAAAACCCCAATGATTACAAGGGGTCAAACAGCCATCCTGATCTGCGGACGGATAGAGGACATCAGGCACCCATGGCATCTTTTGCGGGTACAATTTATTGGCGAACCACCAACTACCTTTCCAATATCACCCCTCAACGTGCCAATCTAAATCAAGGCCCCTGGAAAGCATTAGAAGAAGCGGTCCGTCATGCGGTTCACCATGATCGTCAACTATTTGTAGTTACCGGACCTGTCTATGAACGCACCATGACTTCACTACCTCACGCTGACGAAAGCCACCAGGTTCCTTCTGGCTACTGGAAGGTGATTTCCACAGCGGGAGGGAAAATGGCAGCATTCTTTATGGACCAGGACACTGCTCGAAGTGCTGACTATTGCGCAAACGAGTTCAAAACGACCTTGCAAGATATTGAACAGAAGGCAGGAATAGAAGTATTCCCTAGCGCGCCCGCCAATTGGTCTACAGGCTCACTAAGAACATCACTCGGGTGCTGAGGCAGGCGCTATCTCAGAGATCAATACTTATTCTATTTACCGCTTCAGAAAGCACTTGAACCTTATAGGCCTTGCCATATCGATTGAGAGTTACGGAAGAGTTCTT
>JAURPT010000176.1 GCA_030836535.1 Alphaproteobacteria bacterium | reverse complement strand
GCGAAGGACCGGGGCCAACAATTGGCTTTGGGTGCTCGGCAGGCCAAACATTCCTGGCTGTTGTTCCTGCATGCGGACAGCGTTTTACCAAAGGGTGCTGGTTCGCTGATCGCCGTGTTCATGTTGGATGCGTTGAACGATGGCGGCGCAGCCTATTTCAAGCTGGGATATGATGACGAAAACCCCGGGATAGATCGTATTGCCCGCCTGGCAAACTGGCGTGCCAGAGCCTGGGGTTTGCCCTATGGCGATCAGGGATTGCTGGTTAGCAGGGCGTTGTATGAATATATCGGCGGCTATGCCGATTTACCATTGATGGAAGATGTCGACTTCGTGCGTCGACTAGGCAAAGGACGCTTGGTGCAACTTGAAGGAACGATTGTGACATCTGCAGAACGCTACCGTAAGGGTGGGACTTGGCTGCGGCCAATCCGTAACCTGTTGTGTCTTGGCCTTTATTTCTGCAGGGTCCCCATATCATTTATCCAGCGCCTGTATGGAGCAGGTCGTTGAAGCAGCATCTTGTTCTGTTTGCCCGCAGGCCTGTCATGGGCGCTGTCAAAACGCGTTTGGCAAAAGACATTGGCGGTGTCCGCGCAACACAGTTTTACCGTCAGAATTTTGCTGAGACAGCCCATCGTCTAGGCGCTGATCCGCGTTGGCAGTTACATATCGCGGTGACACCGGATGGCGCCCGCCGTTGGCCGGGTGTGCCAGAAAATGCGACGATCATTCAACAGGGCAGAGGTCATCTGGGTCAGCGTATGGACCGTGTTTTCCAGACGTTACCCAATGGGCCTGCTATTATTATCGGCGCAGACATTCCCGACATCCAGCCGTGCCATATCAACCGGGCTTTTCAACAGATCCGGCGAAACGATGTTGCCATAGGCCCGGCGGGGGATGGCGGTTATTGGTTAATTGGCATGCGACGCAGGCCGGTTGTGCCGCGCGGTGCGTTTGACGGCGTTGAATGGTCCAGCGGCATGGAGATGTGGCAGACGCTCAACAATTTAACGCGGTGGAACCGTATCTGGTCAACAGAGCTGCAGGATGTCGATGATGGAGATGATTGGCACCGGTGGCGCAGAAGGCCACGCCGCTGAACTTGCCGCTTTCTAGGTAGGCGGATTGTCCAGATGTTCCTGCAGGCGGGGCATCAGTTCCACGAAATTGCAGGGCTTAAAGCGGTAATCCAACTGGTCATTCAGGATCATATCCCAGCCATCTTTGCAGGCGCTGGGTGAACCGGGCAGGGCAAACAGATAGGTACCACCTGCCAGGCCGCCAACGGCACGGGACTGAATGGTTGAGGTGCCGATTTTCTCGTAGCTCAGCATGCGGAACAGTTCGCCAAAACCATCAATTTTTTTCTCAAAGATGCCTTCAAAGGCCTCTGGCGTCACGTCGCGGCCTGTCAGACCTGTTCCGCCGGTAGAGACCACCACGTCAATACCATCATCATCGATCCATTGCTGCAATTGGCCGGTGATGGCACTGACATTGTCGGTAACAATCGCCCGGTCCGCCAAGCGGTGCCCTGCACCTTCAAGGCGTTCTACCAAAATATTGCCTGACCGGTCGTCTTCCAGCGTGCGGCTGTCAGAAACAGTCATGATGGCGATATCGAGGGGTACAAAGGGCCGTAAAGCGGATGTCATGGTGCTGCTGCGTCCTGTGGTTCTGCGGGCTGGGTGTTGAGGCCGGCTGTCTGCTTGGGCTTGGCTGGTACGAAGGCCGGGTCGAGCGAGGCATAGCGCGGTAGAGCGCCTTGTGCAACTTGATCCAGCGTCGGGGCCTCTTGACCAAAGCGCAGGCGATATATCCACAGATTAGCCAAAACACGCTCTACATAATTGCGGTTCTGCCGATTGGGAATGGATTCCATGAACAGCAGCCAGTCATCACCATGGCCCGTGCGCAGCTTCCACTTGGCAATATTACCCGGCCCGGC
Organism: Alphaproteobacteria bacterium; assembly: GCA_030836535.1. Taxonomy (GTDB): domain Bacteria; phylum Pseudomonadota; class Alphaproteobacteria; order SMXS01; family SMXS01; genus SMXS01. The sequence goes on along the minus strand of JAURPT010000176.1, from coordinate 6,794 downwards.
GTTATAGGCGGCGATCACCAGCATCAGATTGCCGTCGGTCATTTTGTGCCGCATTAGATAATTCAGATATTTCTGTCCCAACTTCATGTTGAAGGAAGGATCAAAGAGTTTCCTATGGTTCTTGCGGCGCAGGGAATTGTCGCGCTCAATATAAGCGGCGGTCGCGGGCATCAACTGCATCAGCCCACTCGCCCCTGCATAGCTGACAGCATAGGCGTTGAAGGCGGATTCCTGGCGCATTACCGCCATCAGCAAGGCCTTATCGAGCTTGAAGCCATCTGCCGGGACCCAGTCCGGCATAGGGTACAGGGCACTGTCGATGGCTTGGTCATGGTTGTTGATAATGCGCCGGGACAATTTTGCGACGGAGCCATGCAGGCCCATATTCATCGCAACGGGCAGCAATTCCAGGTCATTCCCCGGAGGCAGGCGTCGATGCGCCATCAGAAATTCGCGATCTGCAGCCTCAGGCATGCCCACTTGTTTAAGGGCGATTGCGCGGCGCAAACCTGCGGTGTCCATAGCGAGCTTGGCACCCGTTGCATTTTCTACAGGTAGGTCCCAGTTGAAGGTGTTTGGTTCGCCCAGCTGGCGTTGAGCCAAGAGGCCATAAAATGTGCGTTGTTCTGCCGCCGCTTTGCGCAGCATCGCGTTGGCCTGGTTTGGTTGCCGCGCTTTCATGTGCGCCCGTGCTGACCAGAAGGCCCCTGCGGCGCGCAGCCAGCTGTTGGATTCGGGTGAAACCCAGACTGCCTCAAAGTAGCCTGCGGCTTGCGACCAATGACCCAACTTCCAGGCAGCTAAACCTGCAATCCAGCTGGCTTCCGGCAATTGGTCAATCGACCGCTCAGCCGCAATGGAGCCTAAGACTTCAGCGCGCTCCAATTGACCGGCGTAATAGTAGGCGCTGGCAATACGCGACATCTGGGTATCAAAGGCCAGTTCGTCGAATATACCGGCAGTCTCGGAACCCCATAGACGCTTCTCGGCGCGAGCGATTTGGCCGCGCTCTAAATATTGTGAAATTTTAGAGCGCGCGCGATACTCCGCCCGGTCGCGCTTTTTCTCCGCTTTAGTTTTTGGGGGCAGGGCCGTTGCTGTTGAGGGTGTTGTTGCTGGCCCCTTGTAGTTGCGAGGTGCGGGGGCTTTGGGTGCCCGATAATTGGCGGGGCGTCTTTTATTGGCCAGGCGGTAAATCCGATACGCTTCTGGATGGTCGTTATAAACAGCCATCCAGTCCCGCAGCTCTTTGTATTTAGAGCGATATTTGGTAGGGTGCATATAGCGCTGAAACTTCACATGCCCCATCAGGATGTCACTTTCTAACTTCTTGATGCGGCGGTCGGCCTTTTTCCAGCGGCCATCTTCCTGCAGGTCGAAGATTTCCTGATACAAGGCAATATCTTCCGCACTCAATATTTCGAGCGCGGGCGCTGCAGGAGCCGGTTGCGGATCGCAGGCGCTGAGGGTCGGCGGCGTCTCTTGTTCGGCTGTGTCCGCCCAAACAGTAGGCGTAAACAAAGAGACAACCAGTGTGAGCGCCAGCGTCTTCAATGTCTGGCTGTTCATGATTTTGCTCCCATGTCGTGCAGCTGTTTGCGCATGCTCAGCAGGTCGCGCCAGGCATCACGTTTCTGAGCGGGTTGGCGCAACAGATAGGCTGGGTGGTATGTCGGCAGGCAGGGTATTTTTGTGCCCTTCAAATCCAGATTCATCCAGGTGCCGCGCAATTTTGTAATGCCGGTGGTCGTCTCCAGCAATGTGCTGGCCGCTGTGCCGCCCAGCAGCATCAGTGCTTTTGGTTCTACCAGCTCAATATGGCGCAGCAGGAAGGGCAGGCACAGGCTGGTCTCGAAGGGTGTTGGTTTGCGATTGCCCGGAGGCCGCCAGGGTAGAATATTGGTGATATAGCTGTTTTCACGATCCTGCATGATGGCGCCCAGCATACGGTCGAGCAGTTGACCGCTGACGCCGACAAAAGGAAGCCCCTGGCGATCTTCATCGGCACCCGGTGCTTCCCCGATAATCATCAGGTCGGCCTGAGGATTGCCATCCCCAAACACCAGATTTTGGGCGGTTGCTTTCAAGGGGCATTGGTCGAAGGCATTGAGTGCAGCGCGTAATTCTTCCAGCGTGTTGCACGCGGTTGCCATGGCTTGGGCGGATGCCGTCGTTTCTTCGGCAGACTCCAGCTTGACGACGTCTGGCTGTTTTTGTGGCGCTGGTGTGGGGGCGGGGCGTGCCGCGTTCGTTTCAGGCTTTTTCTCAGCCGTGGGCTCAGCAATTGCAAAGCGATTGACGGGCGCATCGCCAATGGCTTCATCAGCGCCGGCATCAACGTGCCACCGCAGTGTTTTAAGAGCCGATACGCTACCCGTTGGTGATTCCATGGCCACAGCCTAACGCCAGTGCGCGGCGATACAAAGACTGAACAAAGGCCTGCAGGCCAATTTCTTTGATCTTCCCTTTTACCCGGTCGTAAACAGCCTATACTGACGCCAAATTGAGCAGGAGTAAGAGCATGGATGATCAAACCAGAACAGAGCTTGAAGCAGCAGCCTTTCGCCGCCTTGTGAGCCATTTGCGTAATCGGCCAGAGGTGCAGAATATCGACATGATGAATCTGGCCGGGTTCTGCCGGAACTGTTTGTCTGACTGGTATCGCGAAGCAGCCGAGGAAAAAGGCCTGGAAATAGACAAGGCCGGTGCGCGCGAAATTGTCTATGGCATGCCCTATAGTGAGTGGAAAGATAAGCACCAGACGGAAGCGTCGCCTGAACAATTGGCGAAATTTGCTGAATCCAAGCCTGCATAAGCCCTTAAAGGGCAAATTTACCTGTTTTGGACGGGGCAGAGAATTGACCAGATTGCCTCTGCACGCCTATAAATCGGTAACAAACAAGAACATATAAGGCGCTTGCTGTTGGGGTTTTAGGATCCTGGCAAAAAGTCCCCTCCAAAGAACAAGGAAGATCCTGATGGAACGCGAATCTATGGAATATGATGTTGTCATCGTTGGCGGTGGTCCCGCTGGCCTGGCAGCGGCTATTCGGCTCAAGCAGCTTTGTATGGAAAATGAGGCTGACTTCAGCGTCTGCGTTCTTGAAAAAGGGTCGGAAGTTGGTGCGCATATCCTGTCTGGTGCGGTGTTTGAACCGCGTGCACTGACCGAATTGATACCAGACTGGAAAGAAAAAGGCGCACCGCTGAATACGCCCTGCGAGCAGGACAAATTCATGATGCTGACGGAGAAAGGCTCCATCAGCGCACCCAATTTCATTCTGCCGCCGGTTCTGCATAACAAGGGCAACTATATTGTCAGTCTCGGCAATGTGACCCGTTGGCTGGGCGAACAGGCAGAAGAGCTGGGTGTCGAAGTCTACCCGGGCTTTGCGGCTGCTGAAGTGCTGTATCATGAAGACGGCAGCGTTAAAGGTGTCGCCACCGGTGACATGGGCATCGGCAAGGATGGCGAGCCCAAAGCGCATCATGAAGCTGGTATGGAACTGCATGCCAAATACACCTTCTTTGCCGAAGGCGCGCGTGGCTCACTCACCAAGGAGCTGACTGAAAAATTCAACCTGCGTGACGGTGTTGGTCCGCAGAAATATGGCATCGGCATCAAGGAGCTTTGGGAAATTGACCCAGCCAAGCACAAGCCGGGTTATGTGCAGCATACATTCGGTTGGCCGATGGATTCCAAGACCTATGGCGGTTCTTTCCTGTACCACCTGGAAGACAACCAGGTTGCCGTCGGTTTTGTGATGGGGCTCGACTACAAGAACCCATACCTCTCGCCGTTTGAAGAATTCCAGCGCTACAAGTCGCACCCGGTCATTCGCCAGACATTTGAAGGTGGCAAGCGCATTTCTTACGGTGCCCGTGCATTGACGGCTGGTGGTTTCCAGTCTGTACCGCATCTGGTGTTCCCAGGTGGCCTGCTGGTGGGTTGTGCTGCCGGCTTTATGAACGTGCCGAAGATCAAGGGCTCCAACAACGCCATGAAGACGGGTATGATGGCGGCTGAAGCTGCCTTTGCCGCGCTGCAGGGTGGTTCAGAAGGTCATGACACCTTGGATGCCTATACCACCGCTTACGAAAATTCCTGGGTTTACAAGGACCTCAAGTCCGTCCGCAACGCCAAGCCTGCCTTCGGCTGGGGCCTGATTGCGGGTGTGCTGATGACGGGTATCCAGGGTTGGCTGGGCGGCCTGTTGCCGTTCACACTCAAGCATAAGAAGGCAGACAACGAATATCTGGAGCCTGCTGCCAAGCATACGCCGATCGACTATCCGAAACCGGACGGGGAAATCACCTTTGACCGTCTGTCTTCGGTGTTTATCTCGAACACCAACCACGAGGAAGACCAGCCAAGTCATTTGACGCTTGGCAGTGATTCTGTGCCCATCGAGATCAACCTGGCGGAATATGACGCGCCGGAACAGCGCTTCTGCCCGGCTGGCGTCTATGAAATTATCGCTGAAGATGATGGTTCCAACCCGCAATTGCAGATCAATGCGCAGAACTGCGTGCATTGTAAAACTTGCGACATCAAGGACCCGACCCAAAATATCAATTGGGTCGTGCCGGAAGGGGGCGGCGGGCCGAACTACCCCAACATGTAAGCCAGCTAGTTTTCCAGTTCGGTAGAAAGCCAGTGCAGCAGAAGGACAGCGTAAGAGTGACAAGTAAATCGCGATCAGCTTGGCTGAAAGTAGCGAGCTTCGTGCTTTTTGGCGCTTTCCTGTCGTGTATGGCCTATAGGCCGGCACACGCTTCCGAGGAAGTCGGGACAGAAGAGGTGACGATCGACTGGAAGAACTACCTTTCAGGGCGGTTCGCCAGTACGCACCGTGACACTCATCGTGCCGCCGATCATCTGAACAAGGCAGTTGAGGCTGACCCGGACAATCCGGAGTTGGTGCGCCAGGCATTTTCCATGTCGCTTGCGAGTGGTCGTAGTGAACAGGCCGCTGCACTTGCGTCCAAACTTGCGACCATGGAAGACCAGCACACAAGCCTGGTTGATCTGGTCCTGAGTGCTTCTGCCTTGCGCAACAAAGAGTGGGAGAACCTAGAGCAGACATTGGTGAATGCCAATGCCGATGGCATCATCAACCTCATCAAGCCATTGGCTCGCGCCTGGGCTGCTGCGGAACAAGGCGATGTGGATGCAGCGCTTGATCACCTGCTGGTGATCAAGGGGAGCAGAAGTTTCGATATCTTTGGCTCTATCCATAAGGCCTATATCCTGGACTATACAGGGCGGACTGATGAGGCTACAGCAGCCTATATGGATGCGCTTATTGAACTGCAGGGGGCAGACCTGCAAGTAGCCCGGGCCTATGGCAATTTGTTGGAACGGTTGGGTAAGCAATCTGCAGCCCAGATGATTTACGCGGAGTTTCTTGAGCAAAATCCATCTGATTTGACGATGTCTTATGCACTGGAGCGTGCAAGAAGTGGTGAGGTTCCTGAGCCATTCATCAGCAGTGCAGCAGCAGGTGTGGCAGAAGCTTATTACAATACGGCGCGGCGTTTGGCGCGGCATCGGTCACGGTCACCGGCTTCCATTTATTTGCGTTTGACGCTGATGCTACGGCCAGATTTCCCGATAGCCCAGGCTCTTCTTGCAAATTTGCAGGATCGTGAGCGCCGATATGATGCGGCGCTGGCCAGTTTTACCAATTTGATGGATGACCCTGTTTTTGGGTGGGAATCCCAATTTGAACGGGCGCGCTTGCTCATTCAGCTGGACCGGGAAGACGAGGCGGTCGCTATTCTTGAGGCAATGCATCGGGATAGGCCGGAAGATATAGGCGTGTTGGCCGGTTTGGCTGACCAGATGCGGAACAATGAACAATACGAGTTGGCCACCAAATATTACGACCAGGTTCTGAGCCTGATTGGGGAGCCGAAACAGCGTCATTGGTCTTTGCTTTATTCACGCGGGATTTGTTTTGAACGGACTGGCAAATGGAAGAAGGCGGAAAAAGACTTCTTCGCTGCTCTTGCGCTGCAGCCTGACGAACCCCTGGTGTTGAACTATCTTGGTTACAGCTGGCTGGAAAAAGGCAAGAACCTGGATGAAGCCCTGAAAATGATAGAAAAGGCCGTCGAGCAGCGGCCGGAAGATGGTTATATCATTGATAGTCTTGGCTGGGCACACTACCAGCTCAAACAATATGAAGAATCAATCGACTGGCTGGAAAAAGCGATCATGCTGCAGCCGGAAGACCCAACCATCAATGACCATTTGGGTGATGCCTATTGGCGGTTTGGGCGCAAGCTGGAAGCCCGGTTCCAGTGGCGACACGCGCTGGCCATGAAGCCCGAAAAAGAAGATGTTGAGCGTATTAGGGCCAAGATCAAGAATGGGTTGCCCAAGAAGCACAAAAGAGGCGAATAGGCTGTGTCGGGTCTGGCGAAGGCCTCACTGCGCCTGACGGCCCCTGCGAAAGTAAACCTGTATCTCGAGATCACCGGCAGGCGAGACAATGGCTACCATGAACTGGACAGCCTGTTTGTTTTCGCTCGCGATGGTGATGAGCTTCTGATTGAGGAAGCGGATAGCCTCAGTCTTACCTATGAAGGGCCGGGTGCAGCTTGTTTGCCGGACCCAGAGAACAATATTGTTTGGCAAGCCGCTACCTTGTTGCAGTCGCATGCTGGCGTTTCCAGGGGTGCCAATATTTGCCTTCATAAAGCATTACCAATTGCGGCAGGTATTGGGGGCGGATCATCCAACGCAGCCGCAACTCTTTTAGCGTTGAACGAGCTTTGGGAGCTCGGGC
>JAURPT010000175.1 GCA_030836535.1 Alphaproteobacteria bacterium | reverse complement strand
GTCTTCCTCAAGGCCCAGATCCTGCTGATAGATATAGTCTTCATACCGTGTGTAATAGGCAAAGGCTTCCAACGAGAACGGGCCTGTGTCGAGCCGCACACCCAGCTCTGCCGACCAGGCGGTTTCTTCACCCAGGCTGGCATCGCCCAACTCGAAGGTCTGGGTCGCCAGATGGGCGCCGTTGGAATACAGCTCTTCCGCCGTTGGCGCGCGTTCGGTGCGGGACAGGTTCAACAGAATGTCTGTCGTGTCTGATGCTGACCAGATGGCCCCGATGCTGGCGCTGAACTGGCTGAATTTCTGCCGTTCCTGCGTGGCCAGATTTTTCGTCCGCGTCTGGTCGTGGCGCAGGCCCAGCTGCAGGTTGATGGCCCCCAGGTCAGCTTCTTCAGCAACAAAGATGCCCCACTGCTCGGTAATCGATGGCGGTGTGAAGGCTTCCTCACCAATGGCGGCAAAGTCGCGCCGTTTGGCGCTGATACCCATAGCACCGGTCCAACCACCCAAATCCTGCTGAACGAAGTCCAAGCGGCCTTCCCAACCTTCGTTGCGGAACAGGGTGCCGATTTCATCGCCCTCCAGCTCGACATGGTCGTAGTCGGCCCAGCCAAAACGGAACTTGACCTGTTCAAAGATCAGGAAGTCGGCGTTCAGGCCGGCCATAACATCAACGCGTACCTGGTCGAGGTCGATGGCGATGTCTTCGTCCTCTTCTTCGCCTTCTTGCTCGTCATGATAGTTGTGGTCATCATCATGCTCGTCATGATCGTCGTGGTCACTGTCGTGATCTTCATAGCCACCATGGTCGCTATCATGATCACTATCGTGGTCACTACCATGGTCACTGTCGTGATCATCGTGGTCGTCATGATCATCATCATGGCCGTGGTGATGGTGCTCACCCGGAATGCCATATTTGCTGCCATTCACGCTGACGGAGGCACCGAAAAAGGCGCGCTCACCGACCCAGGACATGCCGAAGGTGCCGGCCCAGCCTTTGATCTGGCTGTTCTCGATCCGCGTTTCGCCTTCTTCGTGCGCACTTCTGGGCACGTGGTAATTACCCGCTTTGCGATAAAAACCGTCCATATGGATGGCGACTTTGTCATTGGCGGTAAAGGTTGTGCTCCCCGCGAGCGTCCATTCATCGGCATTGGTGCCGTAGGACGACCGAATAGCGCCTCGGAAGTCGTTCTCGGGCATTTTGGTCGGTATGCGGCCATCAAGAATATTGACCACGCCGCCAATGGCATTGGGGCCATACAGCAAGGTGCTGGGACCGCGGATGATCTCTATCCGCTCGATGCTCAGGCTTTCACCCGCAATAGCGTGGTCCGGGCTGACGGATGAGGCATCAAAGGTGCCAATGCCGCCAACAAGGATACGGACACGGTCTCCGGACTGTCCGCGGATGATCGGGCGCGAGGCGCCAGGCCCGAAGAATGTAGAAGAAACGCCCGGTAGGCCAGACAGGGTCTCGCCAAGGGTCGATTCCAGTCGGTTATCCAACTGGGCAGAATCGAGGATCGAGATGTTTTGGCTGAGTCCGTCGGACTGAACATCCCACGGCACAGCCTGAACGGTGACGGCATCAATGCCTTCATGGGGTGTATCTGAAAGGGCAGGGCCTGCCAGCAAGAGCGCGCTGGCAAGTCCCAAAGACAGGGATTTATGCATGTTTTTCCACCTGATAAGGCCGCAGCTGTTGCGGCTATTGACGTAATGAGTGTTAGGTCAGGGTGGAAAAGGGTGGCGCGCGGCCCAGATAGGGGTTGTCCGTAGCTTCAACGTGAAGCGTCGCAATAGCAAGGCCCAAAGCGGTGCCGAGCTGCAGGGGTGTTTCCTCTGCAGCAGGCGTAATTGCCAGGGTTTTGCCGGTCTCATCGGTATAGTGCTCGATGATACACAGCTCGCCATGATGATCGTGCGGTTCGTCGCCATAAACAGCGCCATGAGTCAGGCTGATAAAGCCTGCCGCCAAATAGATCACTAGGCTGAGCTGGGCAATCAAGCCTGTTCTAGTCTTCAGGATCATATGATCATGGACCCAATAAGCAACGACGAGTCATACATCCCCGGTTAGCCGGGGCGATTGGCGCCTAACTTACGGATGTGCTTTGCAATTCGCAAGGGGAAGCGGGCTTGGCGTTTTTATTCCTCCCAGTTTTTTTGGGGGTTGGCCACGCTCTGTGCGTGCCCGGTTGACGGTGTCGCGGCAGAATGCTGTCTTTGCTTCCGTATAGGCTAGGCGATCTAAACGGTGTGTGCCCGCAATATTCTGTTTGAGAGTGCCATAGGCTTTCGCGTCATCTGGGTGAGCAGTCAGCCAATCACGAAAAAGTCGCTCGTTCTTGTCGGTCCATTCCCGCTCGTTAACGATGCGCAGGTGAAAGGAAGGAGCATTGTTTTGAACTTCCTTCCCAAAGAAACGCTGAAAGGCGAAATTGTCAGGAAATTCCCGGTACCCAACTTCGACTAGCTTCTGTCCTAGCGAGCCGAACTGGTTGTAATCCTGCATAGCCACCATGATATCGATGGTTGGCTTGGCGCAGAGACCCGGAACCGCGGTGCTGCCAAAATGCTCAATATGTAGGAAAGCGCCATTGCTTAACTCGGACAAATTGGCGCTCTCCCGATCGAACCAAATCGGCCAAGCCGGGTCTTAGTCAACTAACTCAACTGGCTCGTTCGGCGTCACTACCCGAACAGCTGATCAACAGTGCGGTACGGATTTTCACCATCCCAGTCGGTGCAAACTTCCTTGATGCGGCTGAACATCATCTCGGCACCGGGGTTGCGCTCGATCACTTCGATCATGCAACCGATAATCGGGTTGGCATCGTAATAGGCAAAGCGCATACCGCCGGCATTGGCCAGGGTTGCGGCCTCTACGCCGATAGAGGCGTAATATTCCGTGTCGGCGTCAATGTCATCGGTCCAGCAGCACATGTGGTGGAATTTCAACTCGCCCGGCTTAACGGTGTCGCGATAGGCGCAGGGGCCATCAACAGTCGGTTGGATCAGCTCGATCTGGATGTCACCGGCCTGGGCGAGCGCAACGCGCATCGACAGGTCGCCGGGCTGGCCACGATAAAGCACATCGGTGATGTTTTCATTGTGTTCGGCGACAAACCAGGGGCCGACTTTCAGGTTCTCGGTCCATTTCTTCATTTCAGCTTCCAGGTCATCGCAGACCCAGGCGTTTTGGAACATGGCGCGGTCGGTTGGCAAAATCATGGTCTTATTCTTCTCTAGCTTGGCATTTCAGGATAGGTGGGGATGCCCTCTGGCTGGTGATGCCAGGATTGGGCGTTTTTGGTGTAGATAATCATATCCGGCTTATTGAAGATGTCCGGGTCATCCAGCGTGCCGACTTTCACCATCACCATATTGGGGCGGGGTGGTGAATGGGTCAGCAAATGCGTGCCACATTTTGGGCAAAAGTCGCGGGTGCGGGGTGTTTCCAGATCAGTGCGGGCAAAGGGTTTTGGCGTACCCTTTGTGTAGGTAAAGCCTTCTTTGGGCATACCGATCACCAGATTGGCCGCGCCCCCTGAGACGTGTTGGCATTCCCGGCACTGGCACTCCACGCGCAAAAGTGGGGTGCCCTCCGCCTGGTAGCGAATGCCCCCGCAATAACAACCGCCGGTCAGCACGTTTGTCACTAGCCAGGCATTTTGTCGAAGGGTGTCACACCGTCTGCGACATGCAGATAATCGGGAATTTCGCTCACATAAAGCGCAACATCCGGCCCGTCAAACTCGGTGGGGTCGTCCATCGAGCCAACTTTGACAACCATAGCCGGGAAGCCTGGCGGGTTGGTGGCCAGATGTGTGCCACAATTGGGACAGAATTCTCTGGTTACTGGGGTGTCCAGATCATCGCGGGTGAAGGTTGCCGGTTCACCTTGCGTATATTTGAAGCCCGCTTTTGGCATGGCGATAAACATGTTGGGCCCACCGCCTGTAATATAGCGGCATTCGCGGCACGTGCATTGTGCCTTCATCATGGGGTCGCCTTCTGCCTCGTAGCGGACCTGGCCGCAATAGCATCCACCGGTAAATTTCATGTTCCTCTCCCTTACTGTTGGCCACAGTAAACCGCAGCTTGATGGCCAAGACAAGCAGGCAAACACACAGGCTGCTCTTTTATTGCAGGCATATCGCCATTAGGATGGCCACCATGCCGAATTTATATCCGCTCGTAAAACCGATCCTGATGTCGCTGGACGCAGAACGCACCCATGGCTTGACGATTGCTGCCCTCAAGGCGGGCTTGGGCGGTTTTGTAAAGGGAAGTGGACCGCGAAACCCTGCGCTCGCCGTAAAGTTTCTGGGCCGCGACCTGCCCAACCCCATTGGCCTGGCTGCTGGGTTTGACAAAAACGCCGAGGTCCCCGGCGCAATCCTGAAGCTGGGCTTTGGCTTTACCGAGGTGGGGACCATTACGCCGCTCCCACAAGTTGGAAACCCCAAGCCGCGCCTGTTCCGGCTGGCGGAAGATGACGGGGTTATCAACCGTATGGGGTTCAACAATGCAGGGTCTGAAGCCGTCGCCTCACGTCTGGCGCAGACCAAGCCGGAGATCGCGGGAATGGTCGGCGTCAATATCGGTGCCAATAAGGATTCAGAAGACTTTATTGCCGACTATGAAATTGGTCTGCAGCGCTTTGATGGCTTGGCAGATTATTTTGTCATTAATATTTCATCGCCCAATACGCCGGGCTTGCGTGACCTGCAGGGGCGGGCCGCTTTTGCAGAATTGCTGGGGCGCATTGCGACAGCCCGTGCCAACTTGCAGCAGCCGGATACGCCACTTTTGGTCAAGATCGCGCCTGACCTGTCGCCAGGGGACCATGAAGATATCTGCGAGGAAATACTGGGCAGCACTGTCGATGGCTTGATTGTCTCCAACACCACTTTGTCGCGGCCAGACAGCCTGCAAAGTGCCAACCAGGCCGAAGCCGGTGGTCTGTCTGGCAGGCCGCTGATGACATTATCAACGCAAATGCTGGCACGGACCTATCAGCTGACCAAGGGGCAGATTCCACTGGTAGGTGTTGGCGGCATCATGAGTGGGCAGGACGCGTGGGACAAAATTTGTGCTGGTGCCAGCGTGGTGCAGATCTATTCCGGCCTGGTCTATGGCGGGCCAGCAATGATCGGGCGCATTCAGCAGGAATTATTGCGATTGATTATCAATTACAACTTTGACACAATCGCCGCTGCAGTCGGCAGTCGGGCTGCGGAATTGGCTGAAACGAACGACTAGCAGGAGCTTTTCATGCCCTTCAAAAAAATCACGAGCCTTGCCATGGCATTGGCTCTTACCGGCCTCGCCGCATGTGGGCAGGACTCATTACCACCTCCGGCCGCGGAAGAAGCAGTGCCTGCGGGTGAGGTGAATATCTATTCCTACCGGCAGGAAACCCTGATCAAACCGCTGCTGGACGCCTTTACTGAAGAGACGGGTATTACGGTCAATGTTGTCTCGGGCAAGGCAGATGCCTTGCTGGAACGCCTAAAGAATGAAGGCATTAACAGCCCGGCCGACATCCTGCTCACCGCCGATGTGGGCCGCCTTTTGCGCGCCCAGGCCGCCGGTGTTGTCCAGCCCATTGAATCAGATGTGGTGAACGAGGTCGTACCCGCTGCCTATCGGGACCCTGCGGGCGAATGGGTGGGCCTAAGCCTTCGCGCACGGACGATCTTCTATGCGAAAGATCGAGTCGACCCGGCGACCCTTTCCACCATGGCCGCCCTGGCTGGAGACGACTTCAAAGACAAGATCTGCATCCGTGCAGCCAGCAATATCTATAACCAGTCCATGCTTGCAGCGATGGTCGCCCGTGATGGCGCTGAGGCTGCAGAAGCCTGGGCTGCTGGCATGGTGGCCAATATGGCACGCCAGCCACAGGGTGGTGACCGAGACCAGTTGCGCGCCGTCGCTGCTGGTGAATGCGATATTGCTGTCTCCAACACCTATTATTACGGCCGCATGATGGCGGACGAGCCCGGCAGCCGCGACCGCGAAGTCGCTGAATCCATCGGCCTGTTTTGGTCCGATCAGGAAGGGGCGGGTACCCATGTGAATATTGCGGGTGCTGCTGTCACCAAGCATGCCAAGAACAAGGCAAATGCTGTTGCGCTGATCGAGTTTCTGCTGAGCCCCGAAGCACAGCAAATCTATGCCGAAGGTGTCTATGAATTCCCTATCCGAGACGGTGTAGCACCGACACCCATCGTAGAGGCCTGGGGACCATTTACGGCAGATTCGACAGCTCTGTCTTTGATTGGTGATCACACAACTGAAGCGGTGATGATCATGGACCGGGTTGGCTGGCAATAGGTCTGGCAACATCGCCAAAAAAATAACAAACCCCGGTCAGGTTTGCTGGCCGGGGTTTTTCATGCCCGTAATGTGCCGGGCGTATGTGATGTGACTAGTCTTCCGTCGTATCGCCTGCCTGGGTCTGCAAGTAGTTCTGCAGACCCATCTTGTCGATCAGGCTCAGATTGGTTTCCAGCCAATCGACATGTTCTTCTTCTGACTCGAGGATGTCTTCGAGCAACTCGCGGGAAATGTAATCGCGTACCTCTTCGCAATAGGCAATGCCCTCACGTAGGTCCGGAATAGCGTCGTTTTCCAGTTCCAGGTCACATTTCAGAATTTCGGGCACGTCTTCGCCTATCCGCAGGCGATTCAATTCCTGCAGGTTAGGCAGACCCTCAAGAAACAGGATGCGCTTCGTTAGCTCATCGGCATGCTTCATTTCGTCGATGGATTCTTCATATTCATGGTGACCAAGGCGGTTAAAGCCCCAGTCTTCGAGCATACGGGCGTGCAGGAAGTATTGGTTGATTGCCGTTAGTTCGTTGCGCAAGACCTTGTTGAGGTACTCAATGACCTTTTTGTCGCCCTTCATGGGGTGATTTCTCCATTACTCATCAGGAAGGCGCAGTCAAACCTCCGCCTCTTAGAATAAGGGAGATAGGAAGAATCGTCAAATTTGCTCAGCCAAAAGCCACAACGTTATGCGGCGGATCAATTAGCGCATGAGTTTCAGATATGAGGCTCTCTGCATAGTCCAGACAACTGCCACAATCAGGCTCTACGCCCAGGATGGCGTAGACTTCCTCTGGCGTTGCGCCGGGGTTCGCTGCTGCTGCTTCCCGCACTTCAGCTTCCCGTAAAGCATTGCATACACATACGTACACGTTGACTTCCCCTGACCGTTGGTGACCTGTGAACCACGTCTAGTTGCGAATGATTATACATATCAACTAGAGAGGGTCAACACGAACAGATGACGTTGACTGGGCCTTGACCTTGCTCTGCCAATGGGCAACATGGACGCACCTGAAGATCAAGTAAAAGGCAAGCCCATGAGCGTCACCATCTATCACAATCCTCGCTGTTCAAAGTCCCGCCAGACATTGGCCCTGCTGGAAGAAAAGGGTGTGACGCCCGAGGTGGTGAAATATCTGGAGACACCCCCCAGTGCTGACGAGCTGGACAATATCCTGACGATGCTGGGCAAAGAGCCGCGTGAGGCGATGCGCACGAAGGAAGAACCTTATGGGGCCAATAACCTTGGTGACGACGGCTTGTCACGCGCTGACCTTGTGGCGGCCATGGT
>JAURPT010000174.1 GCA_030836535.1 Alphaproteobacteria bacterium | reverse complement strand
TGAAAAGGCTATCCAGCGCATGATACCGCGCGGTGCGATGGGTCGTGAACAGTTCCGTAACCTGCATGTCTATGCCGGTCCGGACCACCCCCATGCCGCACAGCAGCCTGAAGCCCTGGACATTGCCGGGCGTAATCCGAAGAACAAGAGGAGCGCCTGATCATGGCTGAAAACGAAACCCTCACAGATCTGGCAGATCTGGGCGACGCTGCAACCGAAGCCCCCAAGCCGTTGCCTGAGCCCGAAATTGACGAACAGGGCCGCTCTTATGCCACCGGCAAGCGTAAAGACGCTGTTGCCCGTGTCTGGATCAAGCCCGGCTCCGGTCGTATCACTATCAATGGCCGGGACCAGGAAACCTATTTTGCGCGCCCCGTGCTGCGTATGATCCTGCGCCAGCCGTTTGAAGTTGCCGGCCGCGACAACCAGTATGATGTGACCTGCACCGTCAAGGGCGGTGGCCTGTCTGGTCAGGCTGGTGCCGTTCGTCACGGTATCTCCAAAGCCCTGACACTGGCTGAGCCGACCCTGCGTGGCGTACTGAAGTCTGGTGGCTTCCTGACCCGCGATAGCCGTGTTGTTGAACGTAAGAAGTACGGCCGCGCCAAGGCCCGCCGGTCCTTCCAGTTCTCCAAGCGTTAAGCTGCGGAACATATTTCTTCGAAGGGCTGCGTCTCCAGGGACGCAGCCTTTTTTATTGGCCTTGCGAGAAACCGCTGTTATAAGCGCGCTCCCCGGCCGGCCGGACGGGGAATAGGAATGAGGCACAACATGACACAGATGCGACGATTTATGTCCTGCCGATCGGTGAAGCCGATTATGTGCATGCAGCCTCTTTTTGCCCTCGCCTAAGCAGGGCAACGCTTTTAGCAAAGTGGATTGGGGGCTGCTGTTGGCAGCCCTTTTCGTTGAAAAGCTATTTTCTCGGGCTGCTGTTGATTTTGTGGGATGATGCATCCCGAAACAGGAAGACCGGAAAATGAGTACGCTGGCAAACATTCAGGCAAATTTGGGTTCGCCTGCCTTTCGGCAGCAGGTACGGTCGCTCTTTGGGTTGGCTGTACCCATTATTCTCGCCCGGGCCGGTTGGATGTTCATGGGTGTGGTCGACACTATCATGGTGGGCCGCTTCTCTACGACAGAGCTGGCCTATCAGAGCCTTGGCAACAACATCATCTCCATTGCCTTTGTGCCGATGATGGGCCTGATGCTGGGTACGCTTGTGGTGTCTTCCAACCTGTTTGGCCAGAAGCGTTTCTCTGAATTGGGTGCCGTCTGGCGGCGGTCACTTCCATATGCGGTTTTCCTCGGCACCATCATTTTCGTTATGGCCATGTTTGCCGAGCCTATTCTGCTGGCGTCGGGCCAACCGCCTGCCATGGCGCATGAAGCCGCCAAGGTCATGCAGATCTACGGTTATGCCATGCCGCTGGGTGGGTTGGTTTACATCACCAGCTCTTACTTTCTCGAAGGGGTCAAGCGGCCCTATACAGCTATGGTGCTGATGCTTGTGGCCAATGTGCTCAATGTCGGCCTCAACTGGATGCTGGTTTACGGCAATCTGGGGTTCGAGGCCATGGGCGCTGAAGGCTCTGCCTGGGCGACGTCCATCATCCGCCTATTCCTGACGGCGGGGATTGTTGGCTATATCTGGTTCATGGCCGATGCGCGACGGTTCGGGGTGCGCAAGCCCTGGCGGGGTGGCTTTGCTGCGTGGTCTGAACAGCGGCGGCTGGGCTATGCCTCGGGCCTCAGCTTCGGGATCGAACATTTTGCTTTTGCCATGCTGTTTGTTTTTGCCGGCGTATTGGGTGAGCTGGACCTGGCAGCCATTACTATCGTCTTCAACGCCTTTGCGCTGTTCTTCATGGTGGCCGCTGGCATTGGCAGTGCGTCTGCCGTGCAGGTGGGTATCGCCTATGGCCAGCGGGACAGCCGCAATATTGCCTATGCCGGCTGGACCGGCTGGGGTCTGATGACGGTGTTGCTGATTGTCCCTGCCGTCCTGATGACACTAGTGCCAGAGCTGTTCGCACGGATTTATACCGCAGACAAGGCCCTTATAGCCCTGTCACTGCCCATCTTTGTACTGGGCGGCTTGGGCCTGCTGCTGGATACGACCCAGACCGTCTGGTCGAACACCCTGCGGGGGCGGCACGACAAGTGGTTCCCGACCATCTCGCACTTTTTGTCCTATATGGTCGTGATGCTGCCGCTGTGCTGGTACATGGCCTTTGCGATGGGGCGGCGGGGTGAAGGCCTGTTTGAAGGCTTTATTATCGCCAGTATTTTGTCGGTCAGCCTGCTGACCGGTCGCTTTATCTATCTGTCACAACAGGATAAAAGAAGCGCAAGCGGGCCTGTTGGCCCGGCAGTAAATGCGCCAGCACAATCACTGGCAGGGGAATAAGATGAAAATGCTACGCAACCTTGCCCTTGGGCTATCCATTCTGGGCCTTGCCAGCTGCGGTGAAGCCCCGGAGCGGGAAGTCACGGCTGACGCCGCCTGGATTGGCGGCACTGTCCTGACCATGAATGCGGACAATGACACGGCCTCTGCCGTGGCCATCAAAGATGGGCGCATCATTGTCGTGGGCACAGACAGCGAAGTGATGGCAACCGTTGGTGACGACACAGCACTGACTGATTTGAACGGCAAGACCATGCTACCCGGCTTTATCGATGCGCATGGTCACTTTCCCATGGCAGGGGACTCTGCCCTGACGCAGGTCGCCATACAGAGCCCACCGGTGGGGACAATCAAGTCGATCCCAGAATTGTTGGAGGCCTTGCGGGCCAAGGCCGCTGAGACCCCGAAGGGGGAATGGGTCTTCGGCATGGGGTATGACGACACTCTGCTGGCCGAGAAGCGCCACCCGACCAAGGAAGAGCTGGATTCTGTCTCTGTAGATCATCCCGTCTTTGCCATGCATGTCTCGCTGCATATGGGCGTGGCTAATTCGGCTCTGTTGGAACAGGCAGGCATTACGGCAGCAACACCGGCGCCGGAAGGCGGCGTGATCGTGCTGGATGACGCAGGCGAGACCACCGGCCTATTGCTGGAAAGCGCTATGTGGATGATCCTGGCCTTATCCCCGCAGCCGACGGAAGAACAGAAGTTGCAGGGCGTGGCTATGGCCAGTGAACTCTATGCGTCTCAGGGCGTGACCACGGCGCAGATGGGCTTGGCAGCCCCCGACGTTGTCGACCGCATCAACAAGGCGGCCAAGAAGGGTTATCTGCCCATTCGCACAATCGTGTGGCCTGGCATGCAGCAGGCGGCGGGGCTGAACGACGGCAGCTACAAGCCCGTCTCCGCAGACCCGGATTTTGTGCATATCGGTGCGGTTAAGGTGATCGCCGATGGTTCTATCCAAGGCTATACCGGCTATCTGAGTGAGCCTTATTATTTGCAGCCAGAGGAATCCCATGGCGATGATCACGGTGACCATGCAGGTGAAGAGGGGGCCTATCGCGGATTCCCGGCCATGCCGGCAGAGGCGCTCAAGGAGCTATTGGTAAGCCTGCATATGGCAGGCTTCCAGCTGGCGGTGCACGGCAATGGAGATGCCGCCATTGATGACATTCTCGATGGTTTTGCGGCCATGCAGGCAGCCCGGCCCGACGCGGATGCGCGGTCTATCATCATTCATGCGCAGATGGCGCGGGATGACCAGCTGGACCGTATGAAGGCCCTGTCGGCAACGCCGTCTTTCTTCTCGCTCCACACATATTATTGGGGCGACCGGCACCGGGATATCTTCATGGGGCCTGAGCGCGCCTTTCGGATGAGCCCGGCCAAATCGGCCACAGACAAAGGCGTGCCTTTCACTATCCATGCCGACACGCCAGTGGTGCCCATGGAGCCATTGCGGCTGGCGTGGTCGGCGACCAATCGCCTGTCTTCTTCCGGTCAGCGTATTGGTGAGGCGCAGCGTATCACGGCCCTGCAGGCCCTGCGCGCCACGACGATTAATGCGGCATGGCAAAGCTTCCTGGAAGGTGACCGCGGGTCGCTGGAAGCAGGCAAGCGGGCGGATTTGGTCATCCTGGCGGACAACCCGCTGGACCGGCCTGAAACCATGGACACAATCACTGTGTTGGAAACCATTGTGGGTGGCAACACGATTTATCTGAACGACAATGCGGAACAGAATAATGAGTAAACAGGAAACCATTCGGGCGGCCATTCTGGGCGCCAGCGGTTATACCGGCGCAGAACTGGTGCGACTTTTGTGCAAGCACCCGCAGGCAGATATTGTCGTGCTGACCGGTGACCGCCGCGCGGGTGACAGCCTGAGCGATGTTTACCCGCATTTTGCCGGGCTCGACCTGCCAGACCTGGAGGCCATCGATGATGTCGACTGGCATGCGGCCAATGTCGATGTGGTGTTCTGCGGCATGCCCCATGGCACGACCCAGCAGGTGATTAAGGATTTGATGGACCGGCGTGGGCAGGACGGCATCAAGCCAGACCTCAAGATTATCGACTTGTCGGCCGACTTCCGGATCGACGATGTGACCCTTTATGCCGACCTGTATGGGCACGAACATTATGCGCCGGACCTGCAGCCGGGCGCTGTCTATGGGCTGACCGAATTTGCCCGTGATGTGCTGGCAGAGGCCGACATTGTTGCCTGCCCTGGCTGTTACCCGACGGGTTCAACCACCGGGTTGATTCCGCTGTTGCAGGCCGGGCTGGTTGACAAGGACGACATCATTATCGATGCCATCTCAGGCGTTACGGGCGCCGGCCGGTCGCTCAAGGAAGGCAATCTGTTTACCGAGGTTTCCACCGGTGTGCACGCCTATGGCATTGCCACGCACCGTCATGCGCCAGAGATTGAACAGCAGCTTGCCAAGGCATCAGGTGGCGACATGTTGGTAACATTTACACCGCATCTGGCCCCCATGAATCGGGGCATCCTGTCGACGATTTACCTCAAACTGGCCGAGGGTAAGACGCTGGAAGACCTGCGGTCCTGCCTGGAAAGCCGCTTTGCGGATGAACCCTTCGTGCGGGTGCTGCCAGACGGCCAGGTGCCCGCCACCCGCCATGTGCTGGGGTCCAACCATGTGCTGCTAGGCCTGTCGACAGACCGGCGGCCGGGCCGGGCCATTTTGGTCTCTGCCATCGACAACCTCACCAAGGGGTCGTCGGGTCAGGCGATCCAAAACATGAATGTGATGTTCGGCTTTGACGAGCTGGCCGGGCTGGATGTTGAGGCCGTGTTCCCATGAGCACAGAGAAGAAATGGGCGGGCAATGTGCAGGCCTATCAGGGCACCATGCCGACCATTGCAGATGACGTCTATATCGCCCCCGGCGCGCATGTTATCGGCGACGTGGTCATTGGCGAGACGTCCTCCATCTGGTTCAACGTGGTGGTACGCGGCGATGTAAATGAAATCCGCATCGGTAATCGCTCCAACATCCAGGACAACTCGGTCGTCCATGTCACCGAAGGCGGTTCTGGTACCTATATTGGTGATGATGTGCTCATCGGCCATATGGTGCTGCTGCATGCCTGCACCATTGAAGACGGTGCGCTCATTGGCATGGGTGCTACCCTGATGGACAATGTGGTGATCGGCAAAGGCGCCATGGTCGCTGCCGGCTCGTTGGTAACGCCTGGCAAGCAAGTGCCCGCTGGCCAGCTATGGGGCGGCCGCCCCGCGAAATTTATGCGTGACCTCAGTGATGACGAAATCGCGAACAATGCCCGCCTGTGCCACGGCTATACTTTGCGGCGGGGAGAATATTTGGGGGATTAGTAACCCGCTACTCCCCCTTAAATACGGGCTTACGCTTTTCCTGATAGGCGCGGATGCCCTCTGCGTGGTCGCGAGAGGTGCGGGTAATCACCATATGGCTCGAGATCAGGTCTAGGCTGGTGGTCAGGTCGGCCTGCAGGCCCTGTTTCACCGCCCGCTTGATGAAGCGCACGGGGATCGGTGCACGGTTGGTGACGCCCTCGGCCCATTCCATGGTTTTGTCGAGTAGCTCTTCCTTCGGGAAGATCTTGCTGACAATGCCCCATTCCTGTGCCTGTTGGGCGTCGAATAGTTCAGCCCCCCAGAACAGCTCCAGCGCCTTGGATTCGCCCACAATGCGCGGCAGGAAGTATGTGCCGCCATTCCCTGGCACCAAGCCGAATTCCGTATAGGTGATGCGGAACTTGGCCATGTCGGCGGCAAAGCGCAGGTCGCATTGCAGCGTCACGTCAACGCCTGCGCCATAGGCCGGGCCGTTGACGGCGCAAATCACCGGCTTGTCAATTTCGGCCAGCTTTTTGGGGATGCGGTGTAACCCGTCCCAGAAGTGGTTTTTCACGTCGAGCAGCGGGGTGGGTTCCTTGGGTTTGTTGTTGTCGCCCAGATTGTTCACGTCGCCGCCACCGCAAAATGCCTTACCCGCGCCGGTCACCACGACCGCGCCAATGCCGTCATTCACCCGGCATTCTTCCAGCGCCTCTAGGTAAAGGTCCATCATCTCGCCAGTCAGGGCATTATAGCTGTCCGGGCGGTTCAGGGTGATTTTGGCAACTTTGCCAATCTGTTCAAACAACAGGTGCGGGGCGTCAGTCATGGGGATTCTCCGGCTGGGTCGATGTGGGATTTAGAAGGTTGAATTACCAATGCCGCCATCAATGGCGAGGCCCTGGCCAACGAGGAAGTTGGCCTGTTCGTTGCAGAACATGGCCACAAAGGACCCCAGATCATCCGGGTTGCCGAATTTGTCGGATGGAATGCGCCATTCCTTCACGAATTTGTCGACTTCTTCGTCATAGCTTGTGCCGTTTTTCTCAGCGAGGGCGTTATAGCGGTCCTCAATAGAGGCCGTGTGATACATGCCCGGCAGGATGTTGTTGATAGAGACATTGTCTTTCGCCACCACCTTGGACAGGGCCACAGAATAGTTCACCAATGCGGCCCGTGGTGGGCCGGAAAGGATGCGGATTTGTGCGGGGTACTTTGCCGCACCGGTACCGATATTCACCACGCGGCCCCAGCTGCGCTCTGCCATGCCAGGCACTACGGCCTTCATGAAGCGTACCGGGCTCATCAGGGCAATGGACAGCATGCTTTCCCATTCTTCATCTCCCACCAGGCGATAGTCGCCAGTCATGGGTGGCGGGGCGCAGGTGCCCACCAGAATGTCAGGCTCGGGGCAGATGGACAGGATTTTCTCCCGGCCTTCGTCCGAGCTGTGGTCGGCAACGATGGGCGTAATATTGGCGCCTGTTTCCTTTACGATTTCCTCGCAGGCGGCCATCAGCCGTTCTTCCCCACGGGCTGAAACGTAAAGCTCGCAGCCTTCATGAGCCAGGGCGCGAACGCTGCCTTTACCCATCCCGGCGCTACCGCCATTCACAATGGCCTTGCGGCCCCTGATACCCAAATCCATGGGAGGTCTCCTCTATTCTGCGGGGTTGGGGGCAAGCCCGTCCGACTGGTTTTGTTGTTTTTCAATGAGTTCGGCCCGCATGCGCTGGTGTACTTCCTCAGTGATCGGGTAGTTCCAGACGATCAGCGCGGCCAGCGTAAAGAACACGGGGACGGCAAAGGCATAGACCAACCGCAATGCCAACAGGGCATCGGGGTCGGCGGTGCCGGATTCATAGCCAAAGGCGCCCAGCATCCACAGGGCAAGGGCCGGGCCAACAGCCAGGGCAACCTTGGTTGCCAGCGACCATGTGGCAAAGAACATGCCGGCGCGGTTTTCACCACTTTTCAGTGTGTCGAGGTCGATCACATCGGCCTTCATGGAATTGGTCATGGTGTGGAAGGTGCCGCCCAGGAAGCCGGTGGCCGCAATAATAATGGCCATCAGGTGCAGGTCGCCCGGGCCCAAAAGCATGTAGAGCGGGTTGATGCAGGAGAAGATCAGCAGGGCAGAAATCCATGTCCGTTGCTTGCCGATGCGTTTTGACAGCCAGAGCCAGAATGGGATGCTCGCCAGCGATGTCAGGTAGTAGGCCAGCAGGATGACAATACCGGCGCTTTCTTCCAGCAGCACCCCGCGCACAAAGAAGATGATGACAGCCGTAGACGTCGCAGTGCCCAGATAGTTGATGAAGAAGGCAATGATCAACCGCAGGAAGGGCTTGTTCTTCATCATGATCCTCATGCCCGCCACAATGGGCATGGTGGCGGGGACAAAGTCTTCAGATTCGGGTACCTGTGTCACAGTGAGGAACACACTGACGGGTAGAATGACCAGCAGGCAGATGCCGATGATGTGGACGATATCGGGTGTGCCTTCGACCACATAGAGAACCGGTGCCAACACTGGTATTAGGATGGGCAGCGACGGGATCAGCTTGGAGACAATATTGGCCACCAGGCCCAGCGCGGTGCGCCAGGACGTAATTTTGGAGCGTTCGTGATAGTCTGGCGAAAGCTCTGCCGCCCAAGCGTAATAGGGGATCAGCAGCATCGTCCAGCCGAGCCAAAGCACGATAATCCATATCAGGAAGTAGGTGATGCTTATCTCTCCCTGGGGGAAGAACAGCATATAGGCACCAATCCACATCACCGGGGTGCCGGCTAACATCCACGGACGCCGACGGCCCCAGCGGGTTTGGGTACGGTCGCTGAGATAGCCGATCAGCGGGTCGGTGATCACATCAAAAATGCGCGCGATCATATAAGCTGTGCCGACCAGGGCTGCACTCAGCCCCAAATCTTCAACATAAAAGTTCACGATATAGGCCGTCACCGGTACAGCGGCGACCTGGATAGGCATTTCCGACAGGCCGAAGAAAAACAGAATTCTCTTCGACAATGGTTGTGATGCGGTGGACACACTCTTCCCCTTGTTCTCCGTCCCTTGCGGGGACGCTATCAGATTAGAACCAAATGCCAACAGAAAAAGTATAACGTGTTGTACTTTCGTATTCGCGCTTGCGATATTTCTGCCATAGAGTATACGGCAACTGGACACATGAACACGAAGGAGAGGGACATGACCGTTATTATCGCAGGAATTATGGAGCTGGTGGACCCATCGCAAATGGATGAAATGCTGACCACTGCGCGACCCCATATTGAAGGCGCGTTACAGGAAGAAGGCTGTATCGCCTATGCCTGGACAAAGGACTATATGGTGGAAGGTCGCCTTTACATATATGAAGAATGGACGTCTTCGGAGACGTTGGAAGCGCATTTGCAAAGCCATTGGTATCGCGACATGGGTGCCCACCTGGCCCAGTATGAGCGCAAGCCGATGACCAATGTAATCAAGAAGTATCGCGTCGACCTGGAAGAGCCGGTCTATGATGAGACCGGCGTTGCCCGTGGTCACTTCTTTACCGAAGGCAAGTAGGCTGAACTGAACCAAAACTGGTAGGTTGTGACTCTCGCTGTTGCGAAAAGTCACGCCTGCATATAAATTTTGAACGTCACAGACGTCCGGTGAAGGGAAGCGCCGCACGAGGGAGAGACAGCATGAATGTTGAAAACCCGAAAGGGCTGAAGCCGGGTGAAGCCCGCACACCGGGTCAAAGTACCCGCGAAGTCATTGAGCGCGACCCGATCCAACCGCCTGCTGCGGTGTATGACACGTCGTATAAATTTATTGGCGACGCGGATATTTCCTATGACCGCTATATCGACAGGGACTTTTATGACCAGGAAATGGAAAAGATGTGGGCAAAGGTATGGCAATGGGCCTGCCGCGAAGAACACATACCGAACTCCGGCGACCAATATGTCTACGAGGTTGGCACGTATTCGATCCTGATCTGCCGGACTGAGGCGAGCGAGGTGAAGGCCTATTTCAATTCCTGCCTGCATCGTGGCACACAGCTGCGACCGACGGACTTTGAAGGCACGGGCGAGAATTTCCGCTGCCCATACCATGGCTGGACATGGTCATTGGATGGCGAATTGATTGACCAGCCCTGTGACTGGGACTTCCCGCACGCCAAGCCCGAAGATTTCTCCCTGCCCGAAGTGCAGGTTGGCCTGTGGGGCGGGTTTGTCTTCATCAATATGGACCCGGACTGCCAACCGCTGGAAGAATATCTGGAAGTGTTGCCGGACCATTTCAGCCAGTTCTTCCCGCTGGAGCGTCGCTATATCGAGGTGCATCTGCGCCGCACGTTGCCGTGCAATTGGAAGGCTGCCGCTGAGGCCTTTATCGAGGCCTACCATGTGCGCGAGACCCATCGGGACGGCATGTGGGATTCGAACGCGGCCACCAATGCGGAATATGACCTCTATGGCGACCATGTGAACCGCTTCATTCACACACGCGGTTACCCGACACCCACATGGCCAGAGCCTGAGACGGACCAGGATATCGCAGACGCCATGGCGGCCCGAATTGCCGAAGCTGAAAAGCTGCGGCTGGAATTGGGTGAGAAATACAATTTCGACATGAGCAGCTATTCGGAATGCGAAATGCTCGATTCCATCGAATATTTCTGCTTCCCCAACATGTTCCTTTTCCCCGGCCTGTCATTACCGATGATCTATCGCTTCCGGCCCAATGGGGATGATGTTGACAGTTGCTGGTTTGACCTGATGTTCCTGCGGCCGCTCAATGAAGATGAAGAACATCCCGAGCCACCCGAATGCGTGCATCTCGATGTAGACCAGGTCTATGCCACGGTGCCGAATATGGACCAGATGCTCGCCACGATTTACGAGCAAGACACTTCCAACATGGAAGCGCAGCAAAAGGGCTTCAAAGCGTCGAAAAAGCGCGGGCAGACCCTGGCTAACTTCCAGGAAGTGCGCGTGCGCCAGTTGCACAAGACGCTGGATAAATATTTGGAGGGGTAGGGGCTCTTCGCGGCGGTTTGGCCGCCGTTCGCCCTTCGATACAAATTGACCCTGATGCGTCAATTCACTCAGGGTGAACGGTTTATTCTGTATCCGTTCGTGCTGAGTGATTTCGAGTGAAACAAGAAATTGTATCGAAGCTCCGAACGGATCCTTCATGACCGTGGGCCGTCGATAGCATCAATATCGATTGCTCGCACCATCTCCCTTTGAGCTTCAACCACCAAGCCGTTATAGTGGTCGTCAGCACACTATGGAGCATCCATGACAACCCTCTTTTATATGATCGGTATCGGCGCTTTCCTGATCAGCCTGGAGTTCATTGCCGGCAAGTTGATGGGGCGCAACGTCTATAATTTGAAGGACACGTTGGCCAATTTGACCATCAGCCTGGGTGAAGCCTCTACAGTATTCATCTGGGGTAGCTCGATCTACTTTCTCCATACGATCCTGTATGATCTGACACCCCTGCGGCTTGAGGCCGGTGTCTGGGTATACTTGCTGTGTTTCGTGGTCACGGACTTCATGTTCTATGTGTTCCATGTCATTGCCCATAAGGTACGGTGGATGTGGGCCAGCCATATGGTTCATCATTCCTCCGAAGAATTTAACCTTACCGTGGCCATCCGCCAGCCATGGACAGCGCAGATTTCGCTGACTTTCCTGTCGTCAACGCCTCTGGCCATGCTGGGGATAGAGCCATCGGTGATGTTCACGGTGAACTTCTTGACCACTGTTTCGCAATATCTACTGCACACCCGCCTTGTGCCCAAGCTGGGGCCGCTTGAATGGGTGTTTGTGACGCCAAGTCATCACCGGGTGCATCACGGCTCGAACCCGCGCTATGTCGACACGAATTATGGCGGCAACCTGATCATCTGGGACAAGCTGTTCGGCACCTTCCAGGAAGAACTGGATGAAGAACCCGTACAATATGGCATTATCGAACAGGTCGATACATACAACCCCATTCGCCTTGCCTTCTTTGAATGGACGGCCATGGCCCGTGACCTTGCCCGGCTGAAAGACTGGCGCAACCTGCCGCGTGTGTTGTTTGGCCAGCCCGGCTGGAAGGAAGAAGGGCCGGGCAAAACCGCGGCGGAGGTAAAAACAGCCTGGCGTGAAGAACAAGCACAGGCCGGGGCTGCCGCGCAAGCGGCTGAATAGGCGCTTCATCACTTCTCAGGCAGGGGCAAAGCCACTAGTCTGATTTTAACACCGAAACGGATTGGAGAACGATCATGCCCCTAGTTTGTGGCATTCATCATCTTGGCCTTGTGGTCCCTGACCTGGAAGCAGCGCGGAAATTTTATACGGAAGTGTTCGACTTCACCGTCATCGGGGTAGATGACTGGGACGAAGGCAATGAGGACGTGAATGCCTATGTGGGCATGGATGAGTCGTCGGCTATCAGCTACATGCTGCAGGGTGCCAATACCTATCTGGAAATCTGGCAATATCTGACGCCGCCTTCCACCACCACACCGCCAGACTATGTCGCCAGCGATTGCGGCTATCGCCATGTCTGCTTTCTTGTGACGGACTTTGACACGGTGCTGGAACGCTTCCTGGCGGGCGGCGGGTCTATCATTAAACCGCTGACCAATGCCCGCCCGGGCGGTGCCAAGATCCATTATTGCCGCGATCCCTTCGGCAATATTATCGAGTTGCTGCAGATGCCAGAACAGGCGGGTTCTCGTATTCACAACCTGCCGGGTGTGGCCGAAGAGGGCAAATTTGCCCCGCAGCCAGACCAGTATTACGCCCTTAAGGACGGCGATTTCGTTGGCATGCGTAACTTTGCCGACCTGCCGAAAACCTGATCAGCGAAAGTCTCATTCATGACAGATGAAACGCCGACCTACGGCCATGAGGACACATCCTTCAAGGCTGCCGGGCAGTATGATGGCATCAAACAATTGGTGGATGACTTCTACGACATTATGGGGAGTGATCCCGTCGGGGCGCATATCTTTTCCATGCACCCGGACGATATCAGCATCTCGCGGGACAAGCTGACACGCTTTCTGTGTGGTTGGCTGGGCGGACCCAAATTGTTTTCCGAAAAGTACGGGCCGATTGCCCTGCCAATGGCGCATCGACATTTGCGGATCGGTGAAGGCGAACGGGATGCCTGGCTCTTTTGCATGAAGAAGGCAATCGACCGCCAACCTTATGCAGATGATTTCAAACTATACCTGTTGCAGCAATTGGCGGTGCCGGCGGAACGTAGCCGGATTGTCTCAGAAAGAACCCACGCAGCGGCGCAGGAATAAGAGAAGCGCAAGGGATTTGCCTGTCCTTCTGCATTATGTTACCACTAGGTTACATAGTTCGTATGATGAAGATAGATTTGGGGAGTTTGAGTAATGGCAACGCAATTGGCAGACATCGCCGACCTGAAATCGATTCCGGTCGAAGATATCAACGTCGCCCAACCGGCAATTTTTGCCGCTGGTGAAGAAGGAGCGTGGTTTGAGCGATTGCGTCGCGAGGACCCGGTCCATTACTGTCACGACAGCCAGTTCGGCGCCTATTGGTCGATTACCAAATATAAGGACATCATGGATGTCGAGATGAACCACAAGGTGTTCTCGTCGGAATCCAGCCTGGGGGGCATTACGATCAGCGACCCGGAATATATGGGCGAGGATGGCGGTCTGGAATTGCCCATGTTCATTGCCATGGACCCGCCCAAGCATGACGAACAGCGCAAGACCGTCAGCCCCATTGTGGCACCGTCTCACCTGCAATTGCTAGCGGACGGTATTCGCGAACGGGCAGGGGAAGTCCTCGATGAATTGCCGGTGGGCGAAGAATTCGACTGGGTCGACCGGGTGTCTATTGAACTGACAACGCAGATGCTCGCCATTCTGTTCGACTTCCCCTGGGAGGATCGCCGCAAGCTGACCCGTTGGTCTGATGTCGCCACCGGCTCGCCAGAATCCGGCGTGGTGGAAAGCTGGGACCAGCGCAAGCAAGAACTGTTTGAATGCGCCGCCTATTTCCAGAAGCTGTGGGACGAACGTATCAAGGGCCAGCCTGCCAAGGATCTGATCTCTATGATGGCCCATGGCGAGGCCACCAAGAATATGCCCTATATGGAATTCCTCGGGAATTTGATCCTGCTGATCGTGGGCGGTAACGATACAACCCGCAATTCAATTTCGGGCGGGTTGCTGGCCCTGCATGAACACCCTGAAGAATATGCCAAGCTGAAGGCCGACCCTTCGCTGATCCCCAATATGGTCTCGGAAATGATCCGTTGGCAGACGCCACTGGCCCATATGCGCCGCACCGCGCTGGAAGATTGCGAAGTCGGTGGCAAGCTCATCAAGAAAGGCGACAAGGTGGTGATGTGGTACATCTCGGGCAACCGGGATGAAGACTCCATCGACAACCCCAATGAATTCCTGATCGACCGCAAAAAGGCCCGCCAGCATCTGGCCTTTGGTTTCGGTATTCACCGCTGTGTTGGCAATCGCCTGGCAGAAATGCAGCTGCAGATCGTGTGGGAAGAAATCATGAAGCGCTTCTCTCACATCGAGGTGGTGGGTGAGCCAACGCGGGTTTTCTCCACCTTTGTGCGTGGCTACAGCCACATGCCTGTCATCGTTCACAAATAAGACGAAAGAGATCATGCCCAAGATTACCTTTGTGGCCCATGACGGCACTGAGCATGTTGTCGAGGTTGAAGCAGGCACCACAGCGCGTGACGCTGCGGTCGACAATGAAATCCCCGGTATCGATGGTGACTGTGGCGGCAATTGCGCCTGTGCGACCTGCCATATTTTTGTGGCTGATGACTGGATCAACGCCGTTGGTAAGGCCGAGCCTGAAAGTATTGAGGCCGAGCTGATACAATTTGCCGATGATTATACGGAAAACAGCCGCCTGGCCTGCCAGATCACCATGAGTGACGAGCTGGACGGGTTGGTGCTCAACATGCCGCTCGCCCAGCATTAGCCAGCACTAGAAAGAAGCTTGGGCTAGATTTTTCCAAGCCCCCAATTGATGCCACGGCGTAGCAGCTCGTAATAGACCGGCTGGTCCCACGAACAATATTCAGGCTCGACTTTGTCGGTGATTGGCTGCATGTCGAAGGGCCCGCGGCAATGGCCTAACAACAGGTACAAGACACTGCCATTCAGGAATGGGTGTTCATACATTTGCGGGCGGGCAGCGCCCACGTCCCATGTCTCGATCTCATAACCCACAGAGGGCTGGTCATAAAAGGCTTCCAGTAGCGTGTGGGCGTTTTCCGAAAAGTCGCAGTAATAGGGCTCATCAAAGGTGTCGAAATCTTCCAGCCCCTTGGTGACAGGGTGCTCGTGGTCCACGACCTTCACATGCAGGTCTGCATTGGCAGGGTGGGAAATGAAGCGGCTGCCGAGAATGTCCATCAGCCCCGGGGCACGGTCGGGCGTTGCGGCCTTGCCGTCAATGAATTCAACAATTGCATTGGTGCCGTGCAGGGCGAACCAGCGGCCGCCACCTTCCATAAACTGGCGCAAGCCTGCTTGTTCTGACTCACTGGGGTAGACATTGCAGGTATAGGTGATCAGCAACTCGCACTGGTTGATCTTGTCGGTGTCGCTGTAGTCGTTGCCGACATGGACTTTGACATCGTCATGCTCTGAGAGAAGCTTGAGCAATTCCAGCCGCGCAAAGTCGGTACCGTGATATTGCGCATTGCACAGCAGGTAGACATCCAGCCGCCCGCCTGGCTTATCTGAGTCGGCCATGAAAGTTCCCCCAAGTCCCGGTTAATTTCAATCAGGCCCTATTCTTGCCACATTGTGACAGCATTGTCCAAATGTCGGCCTTCCGGCCT
This sequence comes from Alphaproteobacteria bacterium, assembly GCA_030836535.1. Taxonomy (GTDB): domain Bacteria; phylum Pseudomonadota; class Alphaproteobacteria; order SMXS01; family SMXS01; genus SMXS01. Next base: position 10,025 of record JAURPT010000174.1, on the reverse strand, counting down.
GTCTCCGCGATCCCCCCTCATCATGTGGGCTGGGGGCCGACATTTCACCCCGGGCGGGCGGGTTATCAGTCATTTTGTATCTGTGTTACCTGTTGAGCTACGAGGCTGGTTGCTATAAATCATCGCTACGGCGCTTGCGCCAAGGCTTCAACACAGGATCGACTGTCATGTATTCCGAGTTTCACCGTATCAAACGGCTGCCGCCTTATGTCTTCGCAGAAGTGAATGCGATGAAGGCCGCCGCGCGTACGGCAGGCGAAGATGTCATCGACTTTGGGATGGGCAACCCGGACCTGCCGACGCCAGACCATATTGTCCAGAAGATGATCGAGGCCACGCAGGACCCGTCGACCCATCGCTATTCCATGTCCAAAGGCATTCCCGGCCTGCGCAAAGCACTGTGTGGTTATTATGAGCGGCGCTTCAATGTGACGCTCGACCCGGAAAATGAAGTGGTCGTTACCCTTGGTTCCAAGGAAGGCCTGGCAAACCTGGCCCAGGCCATGAGTGCACCCGGTGATGTGATTTTGGTGCCGAACCCGAGTTACCCGATCCACCATTTCGGCTTTATCATTGCCGATGCCACCATCCGCCAGCTGCCCGCCCCGACGGAATGCGCCGGTGGGGAGCATTATATCGATCGGTTCATCAAGGCGATGGACCAGGCCGTGCGCCATTCTGTGCCCAAGCCGCTGGCTGTGGTGCTGAACTTCCCGTCGAACCCGACAGCCCATGTTGTCGACCTCGACTTTTACAAGGAAGTGGTCAAGTTCTGCCGTAAGAACGAACTCTACATCATGTCGGACCTCGCCTATGCCGAGATCTATTATAACGACGTGCCGCCGCCTTCGATCCTCGAGGTAGAAGGCGCCAAGGACGTGGCGGTGGAATTCACTTCCATGTCCAAGACTTATTCCATGCCCGGCTGGCGCATTGGTTTTGCGGCCGGTAATACGCATCTCATCAACGCCCTGGCCCGCATCAAGTCCTACCTGGACTATGGCGCGTTTACGCCCATTCAGGTTGCGGCAGCCGCTGCGCTGAATGGCCCGCAGGACTGTGTGGAAAATGCCCGCCAGATCTACAAAAAGCGCCGTGACGTGCTGATCGATGCTTTCGGTAATGCTGGGTGGGATATTGCCAGCCCCGAGGCAACCATGTTTGCCTGGACACCGGTGCCCGAACGCTTTGCCCATATGGGCTCCAACGAATTTGCCAAGCTGCTGCTGAAAGAAGCCGGTGTGGCTGTGGCGCCGGGCATTGGCTTTGGTGAATATGGCGAAGGCTATGTGCGCATCGCATTGGTCGAAAATGAACAGCGCATCCGCCAGGCCGCCCGTGCTGTCCGCAAATTCCTCGCTACTGATTTCGACTTCGACAAAAAGGCAGCCTTGGGGTGAGCGACGACAATAAACCAGTTTTGAAGGTTGGTGTTGCAGGCCTCGGTACCGTTGGTGGCGGGGTCATCAAGATTCTGCGCGACAATGCGGCGCTCCTGACCCAGCGGTCTGGCCGCGCCATGGCAGTTACTGCTGTCAGCGCCCGCAACCGGCGTGTAGACCGTGGCTTTTCGTTCGATGGCCTGACCTGGCATGATGACCCGGTCGATTTGGCTGCAGACCCCAATGTTGATGTGGTGGTCGAACTCATCGGCGGCAGCGATGGCCCGGCACTTTTGCTGGCCCAGGCGGCGCTCAAAGAAGGTAAACCGTTTGTGACCGCGAATAAGGCGCTGATTGCCCGCCATGGCGAGGCGCTGTCCGCGCTGGCGGTTGAACAGGATGCGCCCCTGCGATTTGAAGCAGCCGTGGCTGGCGGGATCCCCATCATCAAGGCGCTATCGGAAGGCCTGTCGGCCAACACGATTGATCGCGTCTATGCCATTCTCAACGGCACCTGCAATTACATCCTGTCTGTAATGGAAGAAACGGGTGCGCCTTTTGAAGACATTCTGGCCGATGCCCAGAAGCTCGGCTACGCCGAGGCAGACCCGACCTTTGATGTCGACGGAATTGATACTGCACACAAGCTGGCAATCCTCAGCTCGGTTGCCTTTGGTGCCAGCTTGAACATGGATGCCATGTTTACCGAGGGTATTCGCCACATCACACCGCATGACATCACCTTTGCGGGCGAACTGGGCTACAAGATCAAACTGATGGGTGTCAGCACCCTGATAGATGATGGTGTGATGCAGCGCGTGCACCCCTGCCTTGTCAGCCTGGAGACGGCGATTGCCCATGTAAATGGCGTCAATAATGTCGTGGTTGCTGAGGGCGATCCCATTGGCCAGACAGTCTATCAGGGCCCGGGCGCGGGTGAGGGGCCAACCGCTTCTGCTGTTGTGGCAGACCTGTGTGACGTGGCCCGAGGGGCGACCTCGCCCATTCTGCCGCCACCAGCGGATGTGCCGAGCACCTATCTGGGCATGGATGGCCACGAAGCGCGTTACTATGTGCGCCTGACGGTGGCTGATGAACCTGGTGTCATGGCCGCCATCACCGCTGCCCTGCGCGATGAGGACCTGTCCATCGAATCACTGATCCAGCGGTCTCATGCAGCAGGCGAGCCAGCCTCTGTTTTGCTGGTGACCCATGAAACCAATGAGATGAAAATTCGTCGCTCAATGGAGCGAATTGGCGGGTTGGACGTCATGGCGGCAGCACCTGTCTTTATTCGCATCGAAAATCTGTAGACTCCGTTCGCAGCGGAATGTATCGCTAAAAACCTGAAGAAGAATCACGGCTGTTCAGCCACATCAGCCTCAAGGGGGTATTAATGTCCGAAGCCACAACGCTTGACCGCGTCCTCGTATTGGAACTTGTTCGTGTGACAGAAGCAGGGGCTATTGCTGCCTCCGCGCTGATTGGTCGCGGCGATGAAAAAGCAGCAGACCAGGCCGCTGTGGATGCTATCCGGACGCGCCTGAATGATCTGGATATTTCCGGCATCATCGTTATTGGCGAAGGCGAACGCGACGAAGCCCCGATGCTCTATATCGGTGAAGAAGTCGGCAAAGGCGGCCCCGACATTGACATCGCGCTCGACCCGCTGGAAGGCACGACCATTACCGCCAAGGCCATGCCCAATGCGCTGGCTGTGGTGGCCTTTGGCGAAGGTGGCACCATGCTGCGCGCACCTGATGTTTACATGGACAAGATCGCCGTTGGCGGTGGGTATGAGCAGGGCATTGTTGACCTCGACAAAACCCCGGCTGAAAACCTTGCCGCTGTTGCGGCCGCCAAGGGTGTCCCCGTTTCTGAGCTGACCGCATGTGTGCTTGACCGCCCGCGTCATACCGAGCTTATTGCTGCGATCCGCGAAGCCGGTGCCTCTATCCAGCTGATTGGTGATGGCGACATTGCCGGTGTTATGGCCGCCACCAACCCGGAAGAAACGGGCGTCGACATTTACTTTGGCTCCGGCGGTGCACCGGAAGGTGTGCTGGCAGCCGCTGCCCTGCGGTGCATCGGTGGCCAGATCCAGGGTCGCCTGTTGTTCCGCAATGACGACGAACGGGGTCGTGCCCGCAAATGGGGCATTGAAGACCTCAACCGTAAATATGACACTGAAGACATGGTCTCCGGCGATGTGATCTTCGCCGCCACCGGTGTTACCGACGGTTCCATGCTCAACGGCGTGCGCCTGACGGAAGACGGCTACACGACCGAAACGCTTGTGATGCGGTCTGGCTCCAAAACCGTGCGGACAATCGCTACCGAGCACCACACCGGTCGCTAGGCTTTATGACGGCGCAGCAACCAGACGCGTCTGCGCCGCATAGCACCCCCGCCCTGCTGGGGGTTACTCAATCATTTACTGACCAGCATTGGTCGCTTGTTGCGGCCGATGACAGGCAGATACTTGCCTTGCGCCAACGGCTCGATGCGCCAGAGGTAATCGCCCGCCTGTTGGCCGGGCGTGGCATTGGGCTTGAAGAAGCCGAGAGTTTCCTGAACCCCGCGCTGCGCGACAGCTTGCCGGACCCCTCTGTATTCAGGGATATGGATACGGCCTGTGCCCGTCTTGCTGATGCGCTGATGGCAGGTGAGCAGATTGCCGTCTTTGGCGACTATGACGTTGATGGCGCGACATCCTCTGCCGTGCTGCGACGCTATTTCAACGCTATGGGCGTGCCGTTACGGGTCTATATTCCCGACCGCCAGAGAGAAGGCTACGGCCCCAATGGGCCTGCCATGCGCCAGCTGGCCCAGGAAGGGGCCAGGGTGGTCATTACCGTCGATTGCGGCATTAACGCCGTAGAGGCACTGGCAGAGGCCAAAGAGGCCGGGCTGGATGTGATCGTTGTTGACCATCATCAGGCGGAATTGTCCCTGCCGCCAGCTCATGCGCTGGTGAACCCCAACCGACAAGATGAAGACGAGAACACACGGCAGAATTTCGGGAACCTGGCCGCCGTTGGTGTGGTGTTCATGTTGGTGGTCGGCCTGAATCGGGCATTGCGTGCGCGGGGCTGGTTCACAGATGACCGGCCACAGCCGAACCCGATGCAATGGCTGGATCTGGTGGCTTTGGGCACGGTGTGCGATGTGGTCCCGCTAAAGGGCCTGAACCGTGCTTTGGTGTCACAGGGCCTCAAGGTCATGGCCAAGCGCCAGAATATGGGCCTGCGCGCGTTGGCAGATGTCGGCGGTGTCTCAGAGGCGCCGGGTACGTATCATGCTGGTTTTGTTATGGGTCCACGGGTGAACGCTGGTGGCCGTGTCGGTAAGGCTGATATGGGTACGCAACTCCTCAGCACAGACGACCCGCAGCAGGCCCGTCAACTGGCCGAACAGCTCGACATGTTCAACGATCAGCGTAAGGACATTGAACGCGAGGTGCAGGAAGAAGCCATGGTGCAGCTGGCCTCTATGGACCGTGCCAGCCCCGTCCTGGTCGTGGCTGCTACTGGTTGGCACCCGGGTGTCATTGGGATTGTCGCCAGCCGCCTGAAGGATAAATATCGCCGGCCGGTCTTTGTGATCGCTCTGGATGAAACTGAAGGGCTGGGCAAAGGCTCTGGCCGGTCCGTTGCCGGGTTCGACCTGGGCGCTGCCGTCACAGCGGCCAAGCAGGCCGGGCTGCTGGAAAATGGTGGCGGCCACAAAATGGCGGCGGGCCTCACCGTGCGAGCGGAAAAGCTGGATGCCTTGCGGGATTTCTTCGCCACGCTGCCCGGCGCGGCAGAAGCTGCCCAGGCAACACCCAGCCTGATCATTGATTCATTGCTGACACCAAGCGGTGCCACGCCAGAGTTGGTCGAGACGCTGGAGAAGGCCGGGCCTTATGGCAGCGCGCATCGGGAACCGCGTGTGGCGCTGGCCTCGGTCAAGCTGGTGAAGGCCGATATTGTTGGCGAGAATCACGTCAGTTGTATCCTGACGGGGGAAGATGGCGGGCGGCTGAAGGCCATTGCCTTTCGGGCCATGGACAGTGCCCTGGGCCCGGCGCTGCTGTCGGCGCATAGTAAGGGCGAAAAGCTGCATTTTGCCGGGCATTTGCGGGCCGACAACTGGATGGGCCGCAACCAGGCGCAGCTGTTTATCGACGACGCTGCGCCAATCGCTTAAAGGCATCATTTTTTGCGATAAACCTCTTGACCCGCCGCGGCTGTCTCACTATTAAACTGCGCCATGTGGTCCCTTCGTCTAGTGGTCTAGGACACCGCCCTTTCACGGCGGCAACACGGGTTCGAACCCCGTAGGGATCACCACTCCCCCCCCCCTTCTTAAGTCATATAGAGCCGCAGCCAGTGTGGCCCACCGCGCGCGCATGCCTGCCCTGTGTGATCTGCAAGTGCATGTGCTGCGTAGGCAAAGTATCGTTCACCCTAATCTCAGTGCTCCCGCACAGCTGCTCTAACCCGAAGGAGTGAAAACATGTCAGCCATACTCACCGCCTGGATTACGGTTAGCATACTCTTTGTGCTCAAGGAGCTGGTGCTTTTGCATCGCGGTGGCGCACCCACTGCAGATTAATGATGGCTGGAGGGTGCTTTTCCCCTCCCGTTTTGCCTTTCCTTTGAATCTCTATTGTTGGTTGATCGACGCCTTGCCTTTGCCTGGCCTCCGTGGCGCAGGCAGCAAGGAACATCTTCCATTCCCTCGCTGAACAATGTTGGATAGTCTGCATACATTGTTACGATCTGACTGGGGGGATCAGCCATGGCAAGAGACTATGACATCATTGTAATTGGGTCCGGCGCGGCCGGTTTGGCCGCTGCTGTTTCAGCGGCAGATGCTGGCGCGTCTGTGTTGGTTGTTGAGGGTGAGAAACAAGTCGGCGGGTCGTCGCGGCTTTCCGGCGGGCATTTCTATGCAGCGGGCACCTCGGTCCAGAAAGAAGCCGGAGTTGAAGACACGGCTGACGCCATGTTCGAACATTACATGACACTGAACCAGTGGTTGGTCGACCCGGCTGTTGTGCGGCGCTATTGCGACCTGTCCGCCTCTACATTGGAATGGGCCAAGGAACTGGGCGTTAAATACCCTGTCGAAGGGCTGTATCGCTCTGGCGTTGGTTCGGTACCACGCGGGCATACCCCGGTGGGCGACGGTGAAGAAGTCGTCAATGTACTTGAAGGTCATCGTAGTCATAATGGCGTCGACTTGGTGCTCAATTCCCGCGTTACCGGGCTTGTCACCAATGATGAAGGTCGGGTGACGGGCATTCGCATTGGCGAAGATGAAGCCAGCTGCGGGGCGGTGATCATTGCCACCGGCGGCTTCGGTAATAACCCGGAGATGATCGAGAAATATTTGCCGCAGGCATCAGCCGGGGGTGATTGGAACTGGTATATCGGTGCCGACGGCGCACGCGGTGATGGGCTGACCCTGGGTGAGTCTGTTGGTGGTGTCATCGACGGGCATGACAGGGCGCTGATATTGGCATCCCCCGGTTTCAGCCGTGACCTTGAGGTATTGCTGCCAGGCTGGCTTGTGATGCTGAACGAGCAGGGTAGGCGGTTCTGCGATGAAACAGCCCCTTACATCGTGATTGCCGGGTTGCTCAACAAGCAGGGCGGGCACGCCTATGCGGTGTTCGATGAACCAACTCGCGTGGCCGCCAAGCGTACGCCGATGTTTCAGGCCTATTGGGTTAATGAAGTGCTGGAACAGAAGGCCGATGAAGGCCGTATTCTGCGCGCTGATACGCTGGCAGAACTGGCGGCAATGGCTGGCATCAATGCAGAGGGCATGGAAGGCACGATTGAGCGGTACAACAGAGATGTTGATGCGGGCGAAGATGCAGCCTTCCTCAAGCAGGCAGAGATGTCGAAAATCCAGACGCCGCCCTTCTATGCTGTTGAGATCCGGCCCGCCATGCTGTGTTGGACAGGCACCGGCCTTCGTATTGATGCAGACACCTGTGTGCTGAGCAAGGCAGAGAGGCCCATTCGAGGCCTCTATGCTGCAGGGGAAACCGTTGGCAATTTGCACGGCGACCGCTATGTCGGCGGTGGTGGCTCCTATGGACCCTGCCTAGTCTTTGGCAAACTGGCGGGTGAAAATGCTGCCAAATATGCGCAGGAATTGAACGACTAGCCCGCCGCGATACTGCCGACAAGGCTGCGCTGTAAGATGTAGAAAGTTGCTCTGCGCGATATGATGCTCGGCGAGCAGGCCCTGGAGATTGACGCCACGGCTTAGCGTGTTTGATGTCAGGTCTAGTTGTCAGGACTTCTTGGATTTTTTCCACTTGAGGTGTTCAGGCACGGTACAATTGGACTCGCCAATGTCGAGCTCTTTACACCAGGGAATGCTATTGTAGACGTCGTCTCCCATCCATGTTGCAAGCCCACAATATGCATAGGCCTTGCCTTGGGCGCGGTACTGCGGGTTTCCTGTAGAGCTGGTTCTTGTCTCATACCATACCTCTTCATAGCGAATGTCGGTGGAACCAAAGATGCCACCTAAGGCTTTGCACTGTTTTGAGAGGTCGTTGTAAGCACGATTTTCAAACGATATGCGCGCATTTTCCTTGCCACTCCGCCAGCTCTTCACCGTGGTCTCAAGGAGAACAATTTTGCGCAGGCGTTTACCGTTTCCGTCGACTGTTGCAAAAGGGGGCTCGGGAGGAATCTCGACCCATTCACAGTCTACCAGCTTGTACCCCTCTCTGGGTTGTCCGGGAAATACTCCCCTTTGTAAAAGGTTCCCCCTAAACATCCTTTCGCCAATTGATTGTCGTCTCGCGTTGGCGGCGGTGGCGCTGGCTCGGCAATGTTGTCGAAGACCGGGGAAGCATTGGGGATAGGGATTTTCCCCACGATTTTACCGGACTGCGTGCCGGAATTGCGACTGCCGCTATTGCCGCTTGAACCGCCACTTGAGGCGCCACTCCCAGAACCTGTACGGGGTTGCGGTTTGGCGGGCGGCGGCACATAGGGGGCGTATTCAGTCGGTCTGTATTTGTCCGGGTTGTGCATCAAACGGTCCGTTTCGGCAAAGGCAAGTTCTTTGCCAAGACCCTGATTACCACTTGACCTGGGTTTGCTCGCGTCCAAGGCTGCCAAGGCAGGGTCCGCCATCTCAAGATACATTTTGTACAGCGCATCTGCCGCGGCCGAGCCCGGGGTTTGAGCGGACCGGTAATATTGGTCGTAGAGCATTTTTGCCGCATCGCAGTTCGCAACAACCATGGCATCAGCATGGTTCCGGCAGCGCTCATAATAATTGACCAGCAGGTCCGGCTTGGGCAGGCCGGCATTTGCGTTATTGGTAGGCGAGGTGTCGACTTCATTGATCGGCTTGATCGTGGCGTCGAATTGGGATGACGAACTGGAAACCCCGCCACCATTGCCGCTGACATCAGGAATGCCGCCATTCTCTCTGATTACGCCAATGGCGTATTCTGCAAGCTGCTTGTAGAGGTCGTAAATGCCCGCACCTGCCTCTGGCCCCGACATCTTCACGATCTCTACATAGCCCTCATAATTCACATTGGCCTGGTCGCAGGCCGCCTTGACGAGTGGCTCCGGGTGGGTCTGGCAAATCTGGGCGTAGGGCGCCAACAGGTCTGGCTGAAGGCCGGGAATATTGGCGCTTCCAGTATTGGCTGGCGGTGGTGCAGCAGGGGCAGCGACAGCACTCGGCGTGCCTTGATTACCCTGTTGTGGGGCAGGGGCTTTAGGGGCCGTCGGCACAGAGGGTTGAGCGCTTTGGGGCTGATTATTGCTGCTCCTGGTGTTATATGCCTCGATCAGGCCGAGGGCCTTTTGGGCCGTTTTGAGATGATCGCCATGCATCCAGCCCATGGTCTCCAGTCCCATCTCCTGAACCATAACCACATAGATGCCATACTCGACATTGGCTTGCCTGCAGGCTTCTGCGATTGCCGGGTCGGGGTGTTGGGCACAGCTTTGTGCCAGGGTACCCAGCCCGTTGGCTTTACCACCCTTGGGGGCATCAGCTATCGCGCCAATTGTGGCATAGGCCCGGCTGGCGGCTTTGCCGCTGCTATCGATGTCTGCCTTTAACTGGCTAGCGTTGGGAAAGCCGGGGCGATCCCAGCTATAGGTCCCTGTTGGGCTCTTTTGTTGAACGGCATTTGGTGCGTTTGGTGTCAGTGTTGGTGCTTCAGCTTTCCTCAGTAATTCGAGTGCCATATTGGCCTGATCGACATGCACCTGGTAAGCGTCTTTGAGATATTCGACCGGTACCTGCGGGACAAAATCCAGATAACTGCTATAGGCGCCATTGGCTGCCGCGCAATAGATCTGGATTTCGACATTGGGGTGAATTTCGCAAGTGGTGGCATATTGCCCCAACACGTTGGGCCTTGCCCCCGGTACATTGCGGAACGAGTCGATACCGAGCATCCGGTGGCGTTCTCGCACCTCGGCGGGTACGGAACCCGAAGCCCCCTTTAGTGGCTGCAAATTGCTGTTGGACGACGCGCCATTGCGCACAGGGTTGGTCGACGGCACGCTGACACTGCTGTTGTCATTATCGGCAAGCACGGCACCCAGCGCCAGCGCCTGTTGGCCAGTGGACATATTGTCAATGGACTGGACCATGTTA